>JBAYRN010000221.1:0-6007 GCA_041676625.1 Vulcanimicrobiota bacterium | reverse complement strand
TTCGTACCGGGGAGCAGCGACGAGGGGCTGCGAAGGTATTTTCTGACCGCCGCAGTGATCGGAGTCCTGTACAAAGAGAACGCCTCTATCAGCGGGGCCGACGTGGGGTGCCAGGGCGAAGTGGGAGTAGCTTCCTCCATGGCCGCCGGCGGGTTGGTCGCCGCTTACGGTGGCAACAACCGGAGGGTGGAGAAAGCCGCTGAGATCGCCATGGAGCACCATCTAGGCATGACCTGCGATCCCATCGCAGGACTGGTGCAGATCCCTTGCATCGAACGCAACGCCATGGGCTCCGTGAAAGCCATCAACGCCTGCCGCATAGCCATGCTCGAAGGAGAAGAACACCGGGTGACCCTGGACAACGTGATCCAGACCATGCTGCAAACCGGGCGCGATATGAGGTCGAAGTACAAAGAAACTTCGCTCGGCGGCCTAGCTGTGGCCGTGCCTCTTTGCTGAAAGACTTCAGGTCATAAAAAACCGGTCGCTCAGCCTGCACAAAAGTCTATAAACTGGCAGAAACGGATACAGTACCAGGGTGTAAGGGGCGCGTTTCACCGTTTCCAGGAGCCGCCTGTAGGGGTTTGATATTGCCTTCTGTTTGATGCCCCTGATCCAGTAATAATGGAAATCGAGAAGATTACCGATCACAGCTTGATACCATTTATGGGTCACTCGTGGGCCGGTCCAGGCTGCCTGCTCAAGGTGTTGCAGGAACGAGGCTGTGTGACTCGCTCTGACGAATGGCCGATCCGGTTTCAAGCTCCCCGCGAAGTGCTGCAGTCTCGGTTCGAAGTATTCTTGAAGGGATCCGAATTCCGAAAAGAGCTCGAAGTCCCAATTCTCGTAGACGGCAATGGGCTCTATCAAGTTCCACTCAGGAGAGAGAAAAATGACCTGGTCGCTAAGCACAAGATTTAAGGCGTCCTGATCGGGAAAAGGCAGTTGCTCGAATCGCCCTTGGAAATACCTATCGAGTTCCTCTAACAGACCACGCTCCCGCCATTTCTCGAGATTGGCAAACAGAAATCCAGCATTAAAGTAAGGAGAGTTGGGAGGAAATTTGAATCCGAGCTCTGCCGCTTCGCAGGAGAGTTGTTGGCTGTAACCCCCGATTCGGGAAACCGGGTCTGCAACAGCAGCAGCTAGCGAATTGGTCAGGTCAATATCCCACAGCGGCCGAAGATCTCGATAGCAGAGCATATCGCAATCCAGGTAGAGGGCGCGTGGTAATGATTCTGGTAAGACCACTTGCATCCAGAGCCAGGTCCAGTAACCGAATCCTGGTTCTTCCTTTCGTTTTCCCACCAACTCGCTCACCTCGTGAATCTCCATGGGTGCAGGCAATCGAAGGACACTCTGTTTGAGCGGTTCGAGTTCATCATCGGACAGATCGTAGTAGAGGAGGTGGAAGGACAGCTTTTCGGGTTCGGAAAAATGCTCCACGATGGAATTGGTGAGGGCTGCCAGATAGGCAAGATCTCTAGAGAGATTGGTCGCAAAAACGATCTGGAACTCCGCTTGTTTCATCGCTAAGACAATTGGCTCTTCAGAACCTTTTCCCCCTGCAGAACTTCCTCTGAAGTTTGCGAAGACGCTCCTTGCGAAAGAAGAAGAAAGATGAAAAAATTTCTTATTTACCTGATGATAGCGATCTGCTCGGCCACAGCCCTGGGAGAGGACTTCTTGGTGCCTCTCGACGATCGCCCTGCAAATCTGCTTTTCGTGGAACAGATCGCCCGAATCGGCAACCCGACAGAGCGGTTGCAGGCTCCGCCCCGAAGCATGCTGGGTCGCCTTTATCGTCCGGGCCAGAGCGATCAGGTGATCTCCTGGGTCAAGGAACGGATCCAACCGGGTGATATTCTGTTTGTAAGTGCCGATATGTGGCTCTATGGCGGGTTGGTGGCTTCCCGTACTGCGGCCATCGACGAACCCACCGTGCTGACCCGGTTGAGGGCCCTGGAGGAAATCGGTGGGAACGGCGTGAGGGTGCACGCGCTCGCCACCATTCCGCGGTTGTCGCTGCGAACCTCAGATTTGCAGGCTCCCCACGAAACGACCCTTTCCAAGTGGGCTGCCCGGGGAGACTTGCCTTCGGCCAGGGCTATGCTGGCCGCGAGGGTCGACGGTGAACCGGTCCCTTATCCGGAAGGGGTCCCGGCCGAGGTGGTGGACGAGTATTTAGAAGTGAGGGTAAGAAACGTTTCCACCATAATCGAACTTGTGGAGATGACCCGGATCGGATTTATCGATTCCCTGGTCTTGGGACAAGACGACTCCAATAAGACCGGTCTGCATCATTTTGAGCAGGACGAAATTCGAGAGGCGATCAGAAAGAGCAACGTCTCGGATAAGGCCACCGTGATTTCCGGGATTGATGAACTCACCATGTCGATGGTCAGTGGCGTGTGGGCAAAACGCGCGGGGATCTCCCCCCGGGTGAAGGTGGTGTACAGCGAACCAGAGGCCGCCACTCAGATTCCGCCCCTGGAAAGCCTTCCTCTGGAAACCATGATTCGGCAACACCTGGAGCTTTCAGGGGCGCAATTGGTGAAAGATGGTGCCGAAGTAGAGTTGTACGTCTACGTGCCTTACGAGCAACCGTGGAGGGTTCCGGGCGAGGAGCGCAGGCCGGAATCGGAAAGTTTTGTGGACACGGTCCGGCAGGCCATGCTCGATTCACCGGGGCTGGCGGTAGCCGATCTCTCTCTGGTCAATCGTATGGACCCCTTTCTCGCCGAGAAAGCCTTGAAGGAGCTCGACCTCTTTGAGTTGGAAGGGTTTGCCTCCTGGAATACCCCGGCCAACACGGTTGGTACCGTGATCTCTCAGCTGGTGTGTCACCAGATCGCGGAAAGGTCTCCCCACTGGAGTCTCTATGACCGGCTGGAGAGCGAGAAGACTCATCAGGCGTTTCTGCTGGCTCGCTTCATCGACGATTACCTCTATCAGACGGTAGTCAGAGACGATATTCGAAAAGACGTGACAAAGGGGCTTTCCAGTACCGCTGACCCGTTGCTAAACCTGTTTGGCCCGGCGGGGGTGGTGATCCGTGGCAGACTCATTCAATGGGCCCATCAGCTCTTTGAAGAGCGCTACCTGGGAAGAACCTTTCTCCTTGAACCACAGAATCTAGAAGTTCAGTTCGATCGCTCCAAACTGGAAGTCGTTCTACCCTGGCCTCGCGATTTTGAGATCGAAGCCCGGCTAGACCTTCGAATCAGCCCCACAGAGTCTAAACTTTAGCCGGCTCCCGCCGGGCGGCCAGGTGCTCTTCGGCTTCCATAGCTGCTTTACAGCCCATGCCCGCGGCGGTGATGGCCTGGCGATAGCGTTTGTCGACGACGTCACCCGCTGCATAGACCGCGGGTAGCTCGGTGCTGACATCCTGAGTCACGATCGGTCCCTTGACGGTTACCACGTAGCCTTCTTCGTCAAGACTTAAGACGCCCTGGAGAAACTCGGTGTTGGGGATGTGACCGATGCCCAGAAACATGCCGTCGCAGGGGATGATCTTTTTCTCCACTTCGCTTTCCGGTTTTTCCGAGGGAGCGCCGTCGGGGTGGGTTATGACTTCCACTCCCGATACAGTACCCGCCTCGTGGTCGCCGACCACCCGGATCACTTCGGCATTCCAGCAGAACTCGATCTTGGGGTGCTCCAGGGCTCGCGTCTGCATGATTTGTGAAGCTCGAAGTTCAGCTCGGCGATGGATCACCACAACTTTGCTGGCAAAGCGGGTTAGGAAGATGGCTTCTTCCATGGCCGAATCGCCACCACCGATCACCGTCACCACCAGTTCTTTGTAAAAGGCTCCATCGCAGGTAGCGCACGAGGAGACACCCCGTCCAAACAGTTCGTCTTCTCCGGGCACGTTCAGTCTACGGGCCCGGGCCCCGGTGGCGATTATAAAAGCGTCGCAGGTGAAAACCCGTTCATCGTCCAGGGTCAAGGTGTAGGGGGGCTTTTTTCCCTCCATTTTGGTGACCACTCCCCATTCGTAGCGAGCACCGAAGCGTTCGGCCTGCCTTTTCATTCCCTCGATCATCTCATAGCCCCCGATGCCTTCGGGGAAGCCGGGAAAATTTTCTACATCCGAAGTCAAGCTCAACTGGCCTCCCGGCTCGTTGCCCTCCAGAACCAGCGGTTTCAGATCCGCCCGAGCGGCATAGATGGCGGCGGTGTGACCGGCGCAGCCGGAGCCGGCGATGATCACGGCATGATGGGTATCACTCATGAGAACTCCTTGTAAACGCGATGGCCGGGGCCTTCTGCCTGAATTCAGAGGGAACCTTCATGACTGGTTTATGTGAATCCAGGCACAACGTGATCACTGTCACATCAACAAACGGGATTTTACAATAGAGTGAGGCTATCAGGAAGCGACATCACAGACTCCACGACACTGGCCCACCCGGTGGAGTCTGAAGAGAAAAACGTCTTGGAACGTTTTGTCGGGAGGGGTATCCCCAGTGGGCCTCGGGCAACCGAGGTCCATCTTTAATTACAGGGCCAGGCGCTCCAGGCACTTCACATCAGCAAGCTGCGAATCCAACTGTTCGGCCAACTCTCGGTCTCGATCGAGGTGGGTGAAGAGTAAGACCTGATTTGTTCTACCGAACTCGGCCAGTACGTGGAGGGTGGCCAGGGCGCGCTCTCGATCGAAGTGGACCAGCACGTCGTCGACGATGAAGGGAAACGGTTCGGTGCTTTCCGATCGTTGTTCGATGGTGGCCAGTCTCAAGGAGAGATAAAGCTGGTCTCGGGTGCCTTCACTCATGCCGTCCACCGTCACCTTGCGCCCGGTCCTGGAGGTAGCCTCCAGGATGGGTTCGTCCGAACTGTCCTGGAAGGCTGAGCTCAAGCCCCTATACTCGTCGCAGGTGAGCAGCGAGAAGTAGTGGGAGCTACGCTTGAGGATGGGTCCCTCATTGGCCTGGCGATACCGATCGATCTCGGTCTTCAGCACGTGTTCGGCCAGTTGGATTCGCATGTAGCGGGCAACCAGGTCGACCCCCTCGGAGGCCAACCGGGATGCCTCCTCGGCGGCCGCAGCAGCCCGGTCCGAGCCGTCCATTTGCTGGAGCTTGTGTTGGAGTTCGCCGATCCGTCGGGCCTGCTCGTTGCGACGCTGGTCGAGCAGGGTTTCGTCGTTGGCCAACTCTTCTAAGGAGAACTCCAACTTCTCGGGAGCTAAGCCAGCCAGGATGTGACAAAACTCTTCTAAAGTTGCGCCACCACTCAGGGCACGAAGACTGTCGCCGACCTGTTCGCGAAGCTGTAGAGCCTGGCGCTGCTCTGTGACCTGGCGCTCCAGAGCTGGGAGTTCCTCGATCTCATTGGCTTTGGCTTCGGCCAACAGGCGCCCCACTCTCTCCTGGGCATCCTGAAGCTTCAGACGGGCTTGCTCTCGGCCTCTTTCTGTGTCTTCCAGCTCCGCTTCCAGGGCTTCCCGTCGTCTTTTTTCATCACGGGCTTGCAACAGTTGGGAGTGGGTGGACTGGGCCACCGCCACCGGCTTTAGGGGCGGGAGATCGCTCAATTGGGCGGTGATTTCTTCGGCCTGGATTGCGAAGAGGCTTCGCTCGGCCCGCAGTTTATCCAATTCTCTACGGGTAACTTCGGCTTTTTCCATGGCCCGTTGAAGCTTTTCGTACTCCTGGAGGGTCGCCGCCAGGGCTTGCGGAGTAGGCGACTTTTGCAGAGAAAAATGAGTGAGTGTCTCCTCCCAGTGAGGCTGCCACTCGGTTAGCTTTTTTTGGAGTTGCTGCTGTTTGGCGCGCTGCTCGTCCAGTTCAAATCTGCTCTCATTGAGCGCCTGCTCGATGCCGGCCTTGCGCCCGCCGGCCTCTCCGGCCAGGGCCAGCTTTTTCTCCACGAAGTCAAGGGTCTGGCTCAGGTTATCAAATGGCAACTCCAGCTCAGGGAAGTAGTTGTCGAGGGCTTTGAGCAGGCCTTCCAAGGTGGCCTGGCGCTGTTTGTCCAGGGTCTTCCCTTCCGACTC
>JBAYRN010000220.1:0-6077 GCA_041676625.1 Vulcanimicrobiota bacterium | reverse complement strand
TTCCACCTCCTGAAGCGAAATTTTCCTCAAATAGGTCCACTATTCCACAGAAAATTCCACTCCAGGAGGAGAAAAATGTCCTGCGTTTGGCTCGGAATGCCAAATGTCCACAGGCCCTAGTATTCCAAGGGACCATTACCACAGCTTTACCTGGACCGAACTATCAGCACTCTCCGAGGTCCGCTCAGATCATAAGCTGTCCGATCCCCCGGTGGCCGCCCCCACTCACTGGATAGACTTCTTTACCCAGCGCCTCACTCGAGAAGAGAAAATCGTCGACTTGCAGGCTCGTTGCCAACCTTTACAGTGAAGGAGACCCTTCTGGTCTATCGTCCCTTCTGGGTCTGGGATGAGGTCTGGATGGACGCTGTGGATGGTAAAGTGGTGTGCGACCCACTGGGGAAACGCCGCCTTTTCTCTACCCTATTTCTCTGGTTCGACCAGGCCATCTCGGGAACGGTTTAGGAAGCATGGAATTTGTATGCTCTCAGTGTGGAGCAACCCCTGAAAAGACTCTTCCAGAATCCGGTAAGTTCGAATGCCCTTTCTGCACCACTCCTTATCTTCTGGTCTCAGATGAAGAGAAGGTCAACACCAAGCCCCTCTGGCTCGGCCAGTCCGAACCCGGTGCTGTTTATTTCCCTTTCTGGCGCGTCTACCTGAAAACCAAAGCAAGTGCCACGGAATATCACGTAGAAGAAACAGTATGGGATGTGGGCGTCAAGCGCATCGAGTGCGCGTTTGAAAGGGAAGCCTGCTTTTGGATTCCGGCTACGGATACCGAAAACGAATTGGGAATTGAAATCGATGTCGTCGCGACGGACCCCTCTTACAACTTCTTCTCCTTCGAGGACTGCTTTGCCACCACTGAGGACGTGGTACCAAAAGGAAAGCATCGATTAATCAATCCGGCCATTCGATCCGATCAGGCGGCGCCAATTGCCCAAAATGCAGTGGAGAGAGAGATCAAAGAGGACGCCTTTCGAGAGCACCAGGATATCCGGGACTGGACGACCTTTGAACACCATCTCCTCGAGCCTCCCGCTCTGGTCTACCGCGCAGTCAAGAGCGATAATGGTCAAATCAAGGATCTGGTTAGTGACGACTACCTGACGAAAAATGAACCCCCTCCAATGGTGGAGAAAAAGCGCGATCCCCTGCTGCCGCTCTACCGCTTCGTGACCGGGGTGTCGCTGTGCTGGTTGAGCTATCCCCTATTGGCCTACTCAGATACTGTCTGGATGTTTTTGGTGGCTCTGGTGCCGGTCTATTTCGGACTAAAGCCACTACTCCGGATTGCTACATTCGGCCGCTACGGAGTCGATGAAAGGGGTCTATTGACAACCGAATCCGATACCAAGCCAGGGGCTGATTTTGCTTCCGACTGCCTCGACCACTTCGCGGAGTCTCCGCTCGCCTTTCTGCTGTTTTTGTTGCTTGGATTGTTTGCCTTTTGTCTCTATCCCTTCTTTGCGGGTATTCTAGGAATGTTCAAAGGTCAAGGCTTCTTCAAAGGTCTTTTCGAAGGCTTATCTAATCAAACCCGTTTCAGCATTCGCATCGCCCTGGCTCTGGTGATTGTGGGGTTCGGACTGGCCGGCCTTTGTCTCGGAGCTAAAGTCTTCTTTTCCAACTACTCGTTTTTCTAAGAATTTCAAGAGAGGCGTTTAACCACCAGGAACCCCATCAACCCCGTGCCAAGACCTGCCAGTGCAGCCAGCAAAGAGAGGGAGAAGGTGCGGAGACTCCAGGGCCGATCCAGGGTGGCCACCCGGGGAGAATCGGGATGGTGACGGATGGTGACCTCCTGACCCGGGCCCAGCGGCCCTTCCAGCAACGGGGTGAGATCGGAACGGTCGGAACTCGAATGCTCGTCGGCTTGCAGCGAACTCTCCATTTCGCGCCCTTCCACCTGATAGCGAACCACCATCTCGATCACGTAGTGAACACGGCCACCAGGGCGGCTGGAGGTGCTGTGGGTTTGCCGAGCTACCGCTTCACTGCTCACGATCCTGGCCTGCACGGTGGGCCAGGAGGTAAGAATGGAAGCGGTCTGCCAGGCGGTGAGGCCCGCCAACCCCAGAAAAATGACACCGCACATTACGAAGCTCCAACCGGCCATTCGCAGACTATCCTTGCGCCCACTCAGGGCCACAACACCCACCGGAATGAAGATAAAAAGTAGCCCGCCAACTACCAGCATAGAGGGCATGAAGTAGTCCAGAGCAGCCACCGGCAAGCGCACGTCGGCCTGGTCGTCAGGGTTAACGGACAGCAGAATCCTCTCCCCCGCCGGAGCCACCGCCAGCGCTTTCTCCAGTAGGCCGCGGGAAGAAGAGTTCCAGCCGAGGGTAATGGTATACACAGTCCCGTCTTCGGCCAGCGCCTCCACCTGGCCGGTCAAAGAGTTGCCGTGGGGCGCGTTGATCACCTCCGACGAGATCACTTCGGCCGCAACCACCGGCCAGGCTTTCCGGGCTTGCAGACCCAGCAGCAGCCACACAGCCCCCGCTATGACCAAAAGCCCCAGCACCCAGAAAATGAGAACCACCGGATTCTTGAGCAGGCTTGAAAAAGACTCCCTCATGAGTAACCCGTTCTAGGGAGAGAAGAGTTTTCCTTAAAAGGCTGCGAGCTTATGCGGGGGAGGGTGCCTCGTCTGATGAATCGTTGATTCGCCATCCGCGACAAGGGGTTTTGTGGTTCGAGGGGAGCATGGTGGAGCGAGAGAAAGCTCGGTTTTATGGGGCTTCTGAGATTTGGAAAGATCTGGATTCGAGTGGGGCGAGGGGCTTTCGTGCAGTGGTGGCACACAAATTTGCACACTGGATTTGATGGTAGGAAGCATACGGCGCCAGTATGCTTCCAGCCATCTACTGGCTACTGTTTAAACACAGCCAAGCCCAGTATAAAGATTGCTAAAAAGAGAGCTTCAACCATCTTTCGTACTCCTTTCTGTTCATCATTCGACGTCGTTGTAAATCAATGATACGCTCCCAGTGATGAACAATGCAGATGGCGGACAGACATTTCAAACACTCGAGCTGGTCGTTTCTTCTGCTGAGGCCCTTTCAAGGCACGAGCAAGAACCACACGATTGGTTTCGCAAGATCGCACCAGAGATTGGGGACCTCGGAGTTACGATGGGTTCAGAGACTTGGTGGAGACAGTTCGAAAGCTGGGTCCAATTCTTCTGTAACTTTCTTATTTCCCTGGGCTACCTGGGGGATGTGTACCGACCCCAGCTCGCATACTCCGGCGATGCGTGGGTTGCATACTGGCCAGATAACAATACGGGATACGTGTTGCAAAAGAACCTAGTCCTGGCGAACCCGGAGATTTTCGCACTCGCTCGCCCATATCTGGTCGCTAACTATTCAACCATCGGCAACAAAGATGACCTTTACCTTGCCCACGCCATCAGAACGGGAGAAAGCGATACAGTCGCTGTCCCACAACTCAACATACTTGCGGGAGCCTCCGGTTTGCCAATGACCGTTGCATCGTTAGACCAGGTTGCATCTGAAATCAGTGCGAGAGTCCCAACCGAATCAAGGACGGAGCTTGTTCCTTGGCGAGTAGAGATGCACCGTGAGGAGCTTGTGAGATCACCATTCTGTTTCGGACCAGCCGACTTCTGTCACGGCACGTATGTGCCGCCTATGGAGGCAATCTTGAATCTGGCCCGGGACCGATACGAATTGGTCGGGCTTGAGACTCCAACCTGGGCTCGCCCTCAGTCCCCAGAGGATATCGAGTCGGAACTCAATGAGCGGTCGGAAACCACAATCCTGGAGCGCCTTGAAGCTAGTACCGTAGATAAGCCTCAAAAACTTGAAGCGATGCTCGCCAAACTCGCCAAAACAGACGACAGCCTAACTCCCAAGCAGTGGACAGCTCTTCAAGACCTTGCGGATATAACGTCCTCCGTAGTCGGGTTAAAACACATAGAGCAAACAGAACGGCCAGATTCCTCCTCTAGTTTTCCCTCAAGGGTCTTCAACGAAATCTGGGCTTTGCTTTCTTCGCGGGGGAGAGGGCGAGGACGAAAAGGCTACCCTTTGGTTCACTGTGCTAAAGAAGACTGCTGGCGCTACTTTGTGCTCAAAGATGCACGTTGGAACTTCTGTTCAGACCACAGGAAACAGCGTACGGCCCACGCGGCATCTGATGCACGCCGGAAGCGTCGAGACCGGGAAAGACAAAGAATAGGGCGAGAAAGCCAGAGAGCAAAATGGCGCGAACAGAAACGCAAGTACCGTGAAAGGAATAGCGCGGACTAAAATGCAGCACGTACGGAAGCGAAAGCAGTGGTCCCTTTCCCCCGGCCGAAGGCCGAGCTCTCCCTATTTCCTCTATATAATTCCAAAGACCAGCTGACCAAATACCAGTCCCCACTCAATGGTCTTGCCATCCCCCAACCCGGCCCACGCCGTCGTACTGTGGTGGACTGGGGCAACCTCTCGGGCACCCGGGATCTCAATTGCACCCGGTCCACCGGAGGTTGTCCCTGTCCTCCACAGTTCTTCTCTCCCTCTCCCCCCTATTGGCCGTAAGGCCAATGCCGTCGAGGTAGGAGTCGGCATTGGTATCACCAACTCTCTTGAGTGCGTCATTTCATCGAACAGTTAGAGGCTCTCGCGAAGAGTCACAAGACGGACGCCAAGTGGGTCTTCGTGCCTACCCGAAGCCTGGCCGCGACTCTTCCTGAGCGGCTGCTTCATCGAGGCTGCGATTGGGCCAATTTCCGGTTTGTGACTCCTTTTGAGATCGCATTCGAAATGGTGGGTCCTCATCTCGTTTCCGCCGGCATCCGGCCGAAACCCGAGGAGCTCGGCCCGTCACTGATTGCTCGGTTAGCTACCTCATTTCCGAACGACGTTTCTCCACACTTTCGCCCCCTTCTAAGCCAACCAGGTATGGATATGTGTCTCTGGCGGACTCTGAACGAGTTGCGAATGGCGGGGATTGAACCCCATCAGTTGATCGGGAGACTGGAAAATACGAAGGAACCGGAGTTGGTGGCCCTTTTACAGGCATACCTCGATTACTTAACGGAACATCGTATGGCCGACCGGGCCGAGGTTTTCCTTCAGTCGGCGAGTCTATCATCAGGCCACCCGACGAGAGAGGCCGACCTCCTCTTGGAGGCCCCCTTCCACATTTGGTCACCGGTCGAGAGACGTTTCCTGGATAGCCTACCTGGCCAAAGACATAGGACCCGTCGGCTGGACTTTGGCGAGGCGAGGCGTCGCGACACATTGGGCGCTCGGTCCGAGATTACGATTCGGACGGGGAAGTCAGACGCAGACCTGCTTCTTTGGCTCACCGATCCAGACCAAGCTCCCCAGTTCAAGAACGATGGCACTCTCCAGCTTTTTGCGGCTGGGCGACGCGACGCCGAACTCAAGGAGGTCAAGAGGCGAATCGTCACCTCGGAACTCCCAATAGACCAGGTGGAAATTCTGTTGGCGGATGCAGGCTCTCACGACCTTGCTATGGACTGCTTTGCTGCGGAGAGTTGGCCGTGTACGTCGTCCGTTGGATCGAGTTTGATATCTTCTCGGCCCGGCCAAGCCCTGATCGGACTACTGGACTGGTTCGAGAAAGGATATCCAGCTTTTCGGCTTCGGGAATTGTTCTCTTCTCAACTGTTGCGTCCGGGCAGTGTCCCTTCAGGCGTCGCCGCCTTCATGCTAGACCGAACGAAAGCAACTTGGATGCGTGCTTCTTATCTCCCCAACATAAAGCGGCTGCGTGGCACCTACCTTAGACGCGCCGAGTCCGACGAGGAGATGGATGAAGAGTACGCCGAGGCTCTTCGAAAGAAAGCCGCCCAAGCCGAAGGTCTCGGAGACTGGTTCCGCTCTTTATTTCAGAGATTCCGAGCGCCGAGCACCGAGGGCTTCATCGAATGGGCTACCTGGGTCGAGGGTTTGCTTGAAACACTACGCAACGACGTCGTTTTGTCGGGACAATCCGACCGAGCCGCAAGTGCACGCCTCGAATGCTTCTTATCGGAACTCTTGCTGCTCGAGTCCTTTCGGTTGCCAGTGAACGATTTCGTCAGAACTCTT
>JBAYRN010000219.1:0-6369 GCA_041676625.1 Vulcanimicrobiota bacterium | reverse complement strand
GTCTTGTCCGCATCTTCCCGCCCAGCGAACCCCGGGCTGCGGCACTCAAAGCTTACATAGTGGGAACTATGCGCGCTTTTCGCTTCTTGCCCGGAGCACGCTGGACAAGAATCTATCGAGACAGGACTTCCGAGAACTACTCTAAGCGAGACCGAGCCGCAGCCACACGGAGCAAACATCGACCCCTCGAACTCAGGGTGTGACTCGAGCGACCTTCGGCTGGATTTGAGCCAGCTCCCTTGGCCCACGGCCTCGATGCGGAGCTGGCTCAGCAGCCGTTGAGCGAGAGGCTCACATTTTGAACTGCTCCGGATACCTTTCTTGTCCCCACCGTTGACGTAGCGATTCCACGCACTCGTTGAGAGCACCACACTGAGTTCCGTTCAAATAAGAGCGGTGCCCTTGCAACCATTTCAGGAGGCTGCGGGCCAGTTCGTGATCGACGGTGGACTCTTGGGAGAGGACTTCGAGATGTCTGATTTGGGCACTCATTTTGCTCTCTGCCTTGGCCCGTTTCTTCGGAAAAATATCCACAAAACCGTCTTCGGACACCACCAAAACAAGGCACTTTTCAAGAGCCGACGTGTAACGGATGGCCGAGTTATATCGAGCCCCCCGCGCCGGAGTCCCCTCCGGGGTGGCCGGCCCGTCGAGGATCACGCCCACGGCATGACAAAAGCCTTGGGGGTCGAGCAGTACGGCTCCGTCGAGGGAGGTCACCAGACGTACGAGACTGGAGGTCAAAAGCGTTGGCTCGACCCGAGTTCCCTGGGACTCTAGTCGCACGGCCTCCGTGGAGGCTTCTTCGGTGACCACCAACATGGTTCCGTACCTCTGCTCGATCGCCACATCCGCCATTTTCAAAAACCGTTTGAGGTCTTGTTCGGCGCAATCCGGAAAAAACTCTCGATACAACTCCTCTAGGTAAGAGCGGTCCACCAGGTCCGACGGAATCGACGGCAGTCCGTAGCGAACGTGCATGAGGCATTCCCCATCTAGGGTGAGTTGCCAACGATGATGCTCGGTGAACTCAACGCTGAAGGTCTCGTGAGGCCCACCGTGAGCCGGCGCAGCGCTCTCTCCGATTCCGCAGATGGAGATCGTCGCCCCCCCTACCCCCGACACGATGAGAGTGTTGGCTGACGATGAGGCCCCCACGAGTTTTCTCGACCAGCCCGATTCCGTGAGCGGAACAGACTGGCAAAACTCCAGCTTCAGAGCCGAAGCCAACTCGCTGGGATGGCAAAAGAGCAAACGCCCCTTAATACCGACTCCTTCGTTACGCACGGAGGCTATGGCGTTGCAACACTCAAAAAGGTTGAGACCAGAGCCGACCCCCACGGACAAGGCCACTCGCTGCATCAGCCCTTTGGCGGCCGCCCTACAGAACTCGGTGTACTCCCGGGTAAACTCGAGCAGGTCGCTGCCTGGCTGCGAGCTTCTCAAAACCTGGGAGGCGTACTCCAAGACCTTCTCCAACGCCGAATCCAGTAGCGAATCTGGTGCCCGCCAGAAAAAATTTGTGTTCTCGTACGGAGGGGCCGGGGGCCGAGGCAGAGTGGCGATGTCTTGCTCTCGAATCCGCAGCAGGGGACAGACCAGATAGTCGTCCACGATCTCCGGATAGCCCACAAAGACCTCGCCGATCTCAAACGTTTTTAGCACCGACTTCAAAGCAGCCTGAAAAGTTAATCTCCGCTGATGCTCTTGGCAAACCAGGTCGCCTTCAACTTCACAGGAAAATTCGGCCGACTGTTCGTCGAATTCCGCTTGAAAAGAGTCGAACCAATGGGTCGGCCACTCTTGCCTTTCTACCTCCATACTCAAAAGCATGGGCTCCTCGTTTTCACCAACTCGCACCCCAATGAGCCAAGCGCTCAAAGGGATCCTAAGTCCGAGTTTGCTTAAAACCCCTTGAGCGATGGTCTCCAGAGCCAGTCGAAAATGGCGCTGATAGGCCCACATCGGTGAATTTTCGTCTCTATCCATAGACGTGAGTTCTGGCCTGCGTGGGAGGCGTCCTGTGAACTCCAGGCCAGACAGGATCGATGTTAGGCCTGCCTAGTTTTTTTTCTAGGCAGACCTTGTAAGGTGGCGAACTTACGAGTACACTAGCCCGATGCAGGATCTCCTTCAAAAATCGTCAGGCCTTCTGGCCGTTGTGTTAGCGCTAATGCTGACTAGTCCGCTTCTGGCTTTGCCCTCCGACCCAGAAAAAGCGTCCGTGCAAACGGCTTGGCGATTACTGGACTACATAGCGGTCGACTACCGCGAAGCCGTGAGCGACGGAGAGATCGTTAACCCCGGCGAATTTGACGAGATGGTGGAGTTTTCCAAGTCCGCCGCCGAGCGGATCGACGGACTCTCCGAGCAAGCGGGCAAAGGCGCCTTGCAAAAGCAGGCCAGGGAGCTTCAAGTCGCTATAGCCGAGATGGCTCATCCCGATGAGATCGCCTCCATGTCACGAGAGTTGGCCGCTGAGTTGATCGTGGCCTATCCCGTGCCGTTGGTCCCCGCCGAGGCACCGGACTTTGCTCTGGGAAAAAAACTGTACGAAATAAATTGCGCAACATGTCACGGCGCTCAAGGCCACGGGGACGGTCCCGCTTCCATTGGACTCGACCCACCCGCTATCGCCTTCACGGACAAGGAGAGGGCTAAAGAGAGAAGCATCTTCGGCCTCTACCAGGTGATCGAACAGGGCCTGGACGGCACCAGCATGCCTAGCTATGCCGGTTTAGCACCGGAAGAACGCTGGGCGCTCGCCTTCTATGTCGGCTCCTTCTCTTACCCCCAAGAAGACGCTGCCCAGGGACGAGAAATCTGGGAGAATCACCCGGAACTACAAAAGCAGTTGGACCTCAAAGAAGTGGTCTCCATAACCCCCGCGGCCCTAGAAGCTGAACTAAAGTCGCAACAGGGCGACCGACTGACGGCCTTCTTAAGACGGCATCCCGAAACGCTAGAACAACAGTCCAGCGGCTCCTTGGCACTGACCCGTCAACACCTGAAAGAATCGCTGGCTGCCTACAGCGCAGGAGACAAGAAAGCCGCTACCGACCTAGCTCTGGCGGCCTATCTCGATGGTTTCGAGCCGCTCGAGCCGGCCTTAGCCTCTCAAGACAACGCTCTACTGGTCGACATCGAACGCGAAATGGGCCTCTTACGTCAAGCCATCAGCCAAGGCCAAGACGTGACGATAGTGAGCGCTCAATTCGAGACCTTGGACGGTCTCTTCGCTCAGGCCGAAGAGCTTTTGGGACAAGGCTCGACGACTGCTCTGGCCAGTTTCCTCGGGGTCTTAACGATCTTGCTTCGAGAGGGTCTAGAAGCGCTCTTGATCGTGGTCGCCATGGTCACGTTTTTGCGCAAGGCCGAACGGACCGACGCTCTGCCCTTCGTTCACGCGGGCTGGGTCGCGGCTCTTGTCGCCGGGCTACTCACTTGGGGGGCCGCCAACTGGTTGATCACTATCAGTGGGGCGACTCGCGAGTTGACCGAGGGGCTGGGCTCCATTCTGGCGGCCCTGATCCTCCTCTGGATCGGGGTCTGGATGCATGGCAAAAGTCAGGCCAACGCCTGGCAGCGCTACATCAGTAAAAAGCTCAGCGGCGCCATGACGGGGCGTTCGGCTTGGTTTTTGTTCGGCCTGAGCTTTCTAGTGGTCTATCGCGAGGCTTTTGAGACCATTCTCTTTTGCGTCGCCATTTGGAATCAGGGAAACATCGGTGCCATGATGGCCGGTGCCGTAGTCGCGGTGGTGATCTTAACAGCCATCGCCGCAGCGATGTTGTGGTACAGCAAAACCCTGCCTATCGGAAAATTCTTCGCCTATAGTTCCACCTTGATCGCTATTT
The DNA here is from genome assembly GCA_041676625.1 of Vulcanimicrobiota bacterium. Classification (GTDB taxonomy): domain Bacteria; phylum Vulcanimicrobiota; class Xenobia; order Xenobiales; family JADMJV01; genus JAEXNA01. Next base: position 2,512 of record JBAYRN010000219.1, on the reverse strand, counting down.
TGGCCGTGGTCTTGGTCGGTAAAGGAGTGGCCGCACTGCAGGAGGCGGGCTACCTGGCCATCCACATGCTAGTCGGTTTTCCCCGCATCGCGGTTCTAGGCATGTATCCCACGATGGAGGGCGCTGCCGCTCAGATGATGATGATCTTGCTGCTCGCTGCCGGATTCGCTTACAACTGGCAAACCGGTCGCAAAAAATGATCGATTCCGCTGCAAAGCGGTGACCTCGAAGATCGATTCGCGCTTACAGCAGGGGGTCGGTTCGTCCCTCCAGTATCGATAAAGAGGCGGCCTTGTTGGCCGACCCCAAACCCAGCGGAGGCGATTTATGAAACTAGGACTACAACTCTCCGATTTCACCCTGCCCGGCGGCCCTCCGTTGCTTCACGAACATCTTCGCGCTATCGCCCAGCGAGCCGAACTGGCGGGTTTCGAGAGTCTCTGGGTGATGGACCACTTCTTCCAAATCGAGCATATCGGACCGGCCGAGATGGACATGCTAGAAGGCTACACCACTCTGGGTTATTTAGCGGCCTGCACCCAAACGATTCAGCTCGGGACCCTAGTCACCGGAGTCACCTACCGTCATCCCGGAGTTCTCGCCAAAATCGTAACCACTCTTGATGTCCTCTCTGGAGGGCGGGCCTGGCTTGGTATAGGCGCCGGTTGGTTCGAACGCGAACACCACGGCTTGGGAGTTCCCTTCCCCTCGGTCTCCGAGCGGTTCGAACATCTCGAAGAGACTCTGCAAATCGTGTTGCAGATGTGGTCGGACGACGACGGTCCCTTCCACGGCAAACATCATCAACTGGCCGAGACGCTGTGCGTACCTCGTCCATTGACTCGACCTCACCCTCCGATCATGATCGGGGGAATGGGGGAGAAAAAGACCTTGCGAATGGTTGCCCAGTACGGTCAAGCTTGCAACCTCTTCGAATTCGCGGGTCTGGGCATCCTGAAGTCCAAACTCGAGATCCTCAAACGGCACTGCCAAGAAGTGGGGACCGACTACGACGCCATCTCCAAAACGGTTTTGGGACAAACCTCGGTGAAAGACAAAGCCTCTTCGGACAAGCTGGTCGAAAAACTTGGCAGACTCGCAGAACTCGGCTTCGATCATGCGATCTACAGTCTTCAGGACCCCACCGACCCCCGCTCCATCGAAGTTTTTGCCGAACACGTGATCCCTAGAGCGAAAACTCTGAATCGACGATAGCAGGAGCAAGCATTCGGCTCCGCCGAATTCCACCAGCAAAAGTTGACTTGAGTCAAGGCCTCTAAGGCACAACGAAGTTATGTTTCTGCAGAGGCGTCCACATTGAATCTTAGTAAAAACCATCATCAAATCTCTCCCGGGGCGAGAGAACTGTTCGCCAAGGGTGACAGCAAAGCCCCATGTTGCGTTCTCTCCACGGTCGGTGCGACGCCTCTGGTCCCGATCAAATCAGCCTGTGAGAAGACCGGCTGTCGAATTCTGGCCAAGGCGGAGTACCTCAATCCTGGAGGCAGCGTCAAGGACCGTATCGCCCGATTTATGATCGAGCAAGCCGAGGCTCGAGGCGAATTGACTCCCGGGAGTACCATCTTAGAAGTGACCAGCGGCAATACGGGAATTGCACTGTCGATGATCGGAACGATCAAAGGCTACCGAGTAGTGATCATCATGCCTCGCTCGGTCAGTGTAGAGCGCCAGATGATGATTCGCGCCTTCGGTGCGGAGTTGAGGCTCATCGAAAGGCTGACGGGTATCCAGAATGCGGTTCGTGAGGCCGTGGACATCGCACGCCAAGATCCCCGCGTCTTTCTCCCCAGCCAGTTTTCGAACTTAGACAACGCCCTGTGCCACCAGCGCACAACGGGTCCTGAACTCATCGCCCAAGTCGATGGCCCCATCGACGCTTTCGTCATGGGCGTCGGTACCGGTGGAACCCTCATGGGTGTGGGTCGAGCCCTACGAGCGGCCGGGCAGAACTCCCAAATCGTGGCCGTCGAACCCGATGAATCGGCGGTGCTCTCCGGAGCACAACCGGGAGAGCATGGAATCCAGGGTCTCGCAGACGGCTTCATTCCGGAGCTGATTTCCCGAGACGAGATCGACCAAGTCATGCGCGTGACCACCCCAGCGGCTAGAGAGCGTGCAACCCGCTTGGCCTGCGAGGACGGACTTTTCGTCGGTCTTTCCGCCGGAGCCAATGTGGTCGCGACCGAAAGACTAGCCGAAAAGCTCGGTCCAGGTCACACCATCGTGACTGTCCTTGCCGATCGGGGCGAACGATACCTCAGTCACAGCAGCAATGGAGCCTGCTAGTCCTCTGTCGCTGGAGTGGAACGATCAGATCGTGAGTAAAGGAACCTACCCAACTCGCGAGCAGTTAAGCAAATGGGTGGATCTAGAGTAGTTCTCGGAAGTCTTGTCTCGATAGATTCTTGTCCAGCGTGCTCCGGGCAAGAAGCGAAAAGCGCGCATAGTTCCCACTATGTAAGCTTTGAGTGCCGCAGCCCGGGGTTCGCTG
>JBAYRN010000218.1:0-6371 GCA_041676625.1 Vulcanimicrobiota bacterium | reverse complement strand
CTTATTACTGGGTATGAAGCCGGATTCGGTGCACAGTCTCATGGGGGCTGAAAAGGATGCAAAGGCTCTTTCGCCCAAACACTTCCAACCTATGAGCACCACCATTCACCTGAAAAGTCGCCGGGTCGTACTGCCGGATGAAACCCGGCCTGCCACCCTGACCCTCCAGAACGGTTTGATCCAATCGATCGGTTCTTACGACGATCCGGTGGCCGAAGATTTTGGGGAGAAGGTTATCCTACCCGGGGTGATCGACCCGCATGTGCATTTCAACGATCCGGGCCGGGCCCACTGGGAGGGTTGGAAGACGGGCACCCTGGCCGCCCTGGGGGGTGGGGTCACGACGGTGGTGGATATGCCGCTCAACTGCATCCCTTCCACCGTGGATCTTCCGTCGTACTGGGCCAAACGGGAAGCCGGCAAGGGTCAAATGTACTGCGACGTGGGTCTGTGGGGAGGTGCGGTGCCCGGAAACGCCGGGGAACTGAAAGGTCTGGTGGGGGCAGGGGCGTTGGGTTTGAAGTGCTTCCTCTCCGACCCTGGGACCAGAGAGTTTGCCAATCTGGATCACCAGGGTCTGGAAGACGCCATGCGGGTGATCGCCGAGATCGATTCGGTACTGCTGATCCACGCCGAATGGCCCTCGGCTCTTCAGGCTCCCGATCCGAAGCTCGACCCTTTCAGCTATCAGGCCTGGCTGAACACCCGCCCGGTGGAAGCGGAGCGCCAGGCCATCGAGAAGGTGGTGGCGCTCTCTGGAAAGACCGGATGTCGGTGCCACATCGTGCACGTCTCCACTCCCGAGGTTCTGGACCTTTTGGAGGGTACGGGGGTGAGCTGTGAGACCTGCGCCCACTACTTGGTCTTCGCGGCTGAAGAGATCGAAGACCGCGACACCCGCTTCAAGTGCGCTCCCCCCATTCGGGAGAAAGTGCACCAGGACGGTCTCTGGAAGGCCCTGGCCGAGGGTAGGATCCAGATGGTGACTTCCGACCATTCGCCCTGCCCCCCGGATCTAAAAACGGAGAACTTCTTGGAGAGTTGGGGCGGGATCGCCGGAGTGCAGATGTTGCTCTCGGCCACCTGGACGGGAGCTGAGCGACGGGGATATAGCCTGAACCAATTGGCGTGCTGGCTCTGCTCCGGCCCGGCTGAGTTGGCCGGTCTGCAAGACCAGGGAGCCATTAAGGTTGGAAACCTGGCCAATCTGGTGGTTTTTGACCCCGACCAGGAGTTTGTGTGCGAATCACTGTTTCACCGCCACGGCGGTTCGCCGTACCAAGGCAGGACCTGGAAAGGTGTGGTGGAAGCCACGTACCTTCGCGGAGTGCAAGCCTATCGTGAAGGTGCCGCCGGCCCGCCGATGGGTCGGCTTCTCAACGCTTGAGGGAGTTTTCAGGCCGAATGTCATCAAGTTCGAATAGGGACTATCAAGAAGCTCGTTTGCAGGATCTGAACTCGTCGACCGAGTCGGCGCTCGGCCAGCTTTTCAAGCAGGTTTGCCACTCCCAGCGCTGGGCCGACGAGATGGTCCGCTCGGCTCCTTTTCAAGACCTTGAAGATCTGTTGGCCAAAGGTGCCAGGGCCTGGTCGGAGTGCGAGGAGAAGGACTGGATGGAGGCCCTGGACGGGCACCCCAGGATCGGCCAGAAAGCCTCAGGCTCGAGCCTCTCGGCGAAGTGGTCCGCAGGGGAGCAGGCGGCGGCAAAGTCCCCGGATCAACAGGTTCTAGACGAATTGGCGGAAGCCCAACAGAATTATTTCGAGAAGTTTGGATTTATCTTCCTGATCTGCGCCAGCGGTCGCAGCTCCCATGAGATCCTTGCCGCCGCCAAAGAGCGGTTGAATCATTCAAGGAGTGAAGAGATCCAGAAAGTTGCCGACGAGCAGGCAAAAATTATTCACCTACGTTTGGAGAAACTACTGACCTCATGAGCGCAATCACCACCCATATTTTAGATACCTCCATCGGCAAACCGGCAGCGGGGGTGAAGGTCAAGCTGGAGTTTCTGGACCACGGAGAGTGGAGAAAAGTCGGAGGAGGCAGCACCGACTCCGACGGCCGGGTCAAGGACCTGATCAACGAAGACTTTTCTTTTAGCACCGGCCAATACCGGATCGAGTTCGTGGTCTCGGACTACTTTAAGGCCCAGAACACCGAGAGTTTTTATCCTTATGTGCGGATCGTTTTCGTGGTCAAAGACACGGATAACCATTACCACGTGCCACTGCTGCTCAACCCTTACGGCTACTCCACCTATCGGGGGAGTTGATACTTTCGCTTGGGTTTTGCATTTTTCTTAGAGGCTGAGAAGCACTCGCCCGGAATAGCCAGACTATGAGTGCTGTCATCCTGGATTGGGCCAATCTGCTGATCCGATGGTTTCACATGATCACGGGGATCTGGTGGATTGGTAGTTCCCTCTATTTCGTGACCCTGGATAACTCGTTCGAGCCCCCCAAGGAGCCTCGGGACGGGGTGGAGGGGGAGAGCTTCATGGTCCACGGTGGGTTCTACTATCTGGTGGAGAAGCGTCTCATGCAGCCGGGCAAGATGCCCGAAAAGCTCCACTGGTTTAAGTGGGAGGCCACCTTCACCTGGATCAGCGGCATGTTTTTACTGGCGGTGGTCTACTATTTTACCGGCGGTTCTTATCTCATCGACGCCAAGGTGGCGGACATCACCCTTCAGCAAGCGGTTATGCTCTCTCTGGGGCTGGTCCTGGGCTGCTGGCTTCTCTACGACTTCGTCTGGCAGACCATCGGGAAGAAGAATGAATCCGTAGGCACGGCTCTCTCTTTGATCGGTCTGGTGGGTCTCTCCTACGGGCTCACCCAGGTTTTCAGCGGGCGGGCCGCCTTTATTCATTTCGGTGCGATCCTGGGAACCATCATGGTGGCCAACGTCTGGATCCGCATTTTGCCCGGGCAGCAGAAGATGCTGGATGATGCCCTGGCCGGGAAAACTCCCGACTATTCCCAGGGGAAATTCGCCAAGGTCCGCTCGGTGCACAACTCCTACATGACGTTTCCGGTGCTCTTTATGATGATCTCGAATCATTTCCCTCGCACCTTCGGAAATCAGTACAACTGGATTGTGGCTCTACTGCTCTTTGTTTTCGGGGCGGGTATCCGGCACTTCATGATCACCTCAGAACGCGGCAAGGCGGCTCGCTGGGTGTTGGCGCCCGCCCTGCTGGCACTGGCCGCCACCGTGCAGATGACTTATCCCAAGAGTCCAGCCGCTAAAGATGGCGAGCCGGTGGATGCCATCCCCTTCACCGAGGTCCAGCGGATCGTTTATCAACGCTGCACCCCTTGCCACGCGAGTGTGCCGTACCCCCCGCCGGGAGCGAAGTACACCGAGCCGCCCAACGGGGTTCTCATGGAGACCCCGGAGCAAATCAACGCCCTGGTGGACAAGATTCAGTCTCAAGTGGAGTCGGGCGCCATGCCGTTGGGCAACTTGACTCGTATTACCAAAGAAGAAAGGGAACTGCTGGCTAAATGGGCGGATCAGAAAAGGAGTTCACCATAACCTCCGGCGACCCGAGTCTTCAAGTCACCACCCTACCCCGGGGCGGGATGCTCCTGCAGTGGGATGATTTAGTGGTGCAGATCGGGGCCTATCCCGAGACCATCAAGGACACTCTGAAAGGTGAAACCGGCGTCCCCAACCTCTTCATTCAGCCGGAGTCGCTATTCGACATCCACAACGGGATATCGCTGGCCGAGTTGGAGTTTCCGCTTTACTACAATTATTACGTCAAGGGGCGAAAGCTTCGCATTGTATGCCGACCGGAGCAGAGCCGCCCTATTTTTCGTCTGCTGAAAGAAGCCGTCTTCGGGCCCAGCTCGTTTCACCTGGAGCGAGAGTTCGCCCGGGGCGCGCAGACTTACGGGTTCCCGGACCTGAGAGCCGAAGGTGCCTGGTACAAGACGGTCAACGGGCGCCGGCTGAAGTTGGGCGATTTTTTAGAGCCCATCCCCTGTGAAGTGAACGAATCGGTGGAGGTGGACAACACCAGGATTACCATTCTGCCGGGAGATAAATACCGATTTGAAAGAGACGGGGTGGTCAAAGAGGTACAGTTCAAGCCTCTTCCCACGCCGGTCTTTTCCCACGACGGCGGCACCGAGTTCAAGCCTCCGGAGTTTGGTATCACGGTGCTGGGGGCCGGTCACGGCTTCGATGTGAATAGCCGCACCTCGGGATTCATCATCTGGATCGGGGGGCGGGGTCTGCTGGTGGATCCCCCTGCCCACACCACTCAATGGATGAAAGCCCGCAATCTGGACTCTCGCCTGGTGGAAGATATCCTGCTGACCCACTGCCATGCCGATCACGACTCGGGCACCCTGCAGAAGGTCATGGAGGAGGGGCGCGTGCGACTCCACACCACCAACACGGTGATGGAGAGTTTCGTTCGCAAGTACCGCTCACTTCTGGGGTTGGACTCCGAGGAACTCGAGAAATTGTTCGACTTTCAGCCCCTGCTGCTGGGGCCGAAGCTGAGTATCCTGGGAGCACGGTTTCGCTTCTGGTACACTCTTCACCCTATTCCCACCCTGGGCTTCGAGGCAGAGAACAAGGGGAAATCGTTCGCCTACTCCTGCGATACCCTCTACGACCCGGAAGTGTTCGACCAACTTCACGAGCAGGGCATCCTGAGCAAGGAACGACGCCAGAATCTGCTGGATTTTCCCTGGGACGCGGACATCATCTTCCATGAAGCCGGCATGCCCCCCATTCACACCCCTCTGAAAGTCCTGGCGGGCTTCCCCGAGGACGTCCGCAACCGCATGTATCTCACCCACGTCTCAGCCGACATCGTGGGAGAGGAGCGCAGTATCAAGGTAGCCCCCACCGGCCTGAGCAACACTCTTATTCTGCACGAAGAGCAGCCTCTGTCTAAAGAAGAGCAGCCCCTGAAGTTGCTGGATATTCTGCTCCACGCAGAGATTTTCGCCGACTGCCCTCTGGAAAAGAGCCTTGAGTTTCTGCAGATCGTCCGTACCGAGCGCATGGCCATGGGCGATGAGATCGTTCGGGAGGGGGAGTGGGGGGATCACTTTTTTCTGGTCTCTCAAGGAGAGGCCGGGGTGTTCAAAGGGACCGAGCTGATTCGCACCCTTCGCCGCTACGACTATTTCGGGGAGATGGCGATCGTGTTGGACACCTCTCGCTACGCCACGGTACGGGCTCTCACCGACTGCGAACTGGTGGTGATCGACCGTTGCGATTTCATCAAGTTTATCGCCAATACGGATCTGCCGGGGCTGTTGCATCGGGTGGCTCGAAACAAACTCAATGATCTGTGGCCGGTGATGAAAGCCAATCGCTCCCTGAACCCGCTCTCTCCTTTTCAGCGCGGGCAGTTGCTCTCGATTCTGGAGCCTCGCAACTTCAAAGCGGGTGAAGTGCTGTTCACCGCCGGCGGCCTACCCCTGGAGATCTACCTGGTGGCCACCGGGGCGGTTCGTCTGGTTTCGAGTCGCGCGGGTGAGTTTCTAGCGGAAAGAGGTGCCTTGTTCGGACGCTTTCCGGAAAAGGATCGGCTGGTAACCCACGAGGTTTCCGCCGTGGCGGCCAGAGACGGCCAGGTGTTTGTGGGCACTCTCACCAAGCTACGCGGGTTTTTCCGGCGCAACCCCGGGACCTTTGTTCGGATCAGCCGGATCCTTCGCCAGGATCCGTTCTCCGTCTCTACCTGAGTTCAGGTCATCAGGAGGGTGGAGGGGGCTCTCTCCGGAGCCGGTGCGGGCTTTTCTTGGGGAGCTTTTCCCTCTAAGACGAGTCTTCCATTCTCGGTGCCAACCCGGGTCAAATTGACCTTCGTCTGTTCGGGCAAGAAGTCGTCGGCGTCCATGAAAAAGCTGTTGCCCCGCCGTTCCACGCCCAACTCTTCCATACTTTTCCCGGCTATGGTGGCTACGATCCGTTTGACCAATCCGAAGATCGGGACCACTCCGAAGACTTTACTCTTCCCCAGGGCAAACTCGATCTGATTACCTTCGTGCACCGATAGCTTGCCTTCGATGTCGAAGGGGATGTCGATCAGCTTGTCCATGGTGCCCCTGATCTTCAGGGTATCACCCGCCTGGGGATCGATCCGCAAGTCCTTGATATCGTTCTGGACCAGGGCGTCACCCCCGACCTGCTGGGAAGACCGGGTCAGGGTGGTGCCGGGTAAGGAGAGTTTCATGCTCTCGATCTGCATGGGCTCCTTCAGGATTTTGTCGAAGTCGATAGGCGCCGTGCCGTTACCCATCCCCGCCCTGAGGAGCGCTTCCAGCGAAGTGTATTCCTCGAATAGATCGCTCATGGCGGGCATCTTGAGATCGAGATGATGGACGTGGAAATCGGGAGT
>JBAYRN010000217.1:0-6371 GCA_041676625.1 Vulcanimicrobiota bacterium | reverse complement strand
TTTACGACGAGAAGGCGAGTTCCTCACTCACGCCAACTTCCACCGCTACCACTCGGAAACCGAGATGCTGCGATATATGAAGAGGCTCGAAAACAAGGACCTCTCCCTGACCCACTCCATGATCCCCCTGGGCTCTTGTACCATGAAGCTCAACGCCACGACCGAAATGATCCCCATCACCTATCCAGGGTTCGCCGACATCCATCCTGCCGCCCCGGCCGAGGACACTCCAGGGTACCGAGAGATGCTGAAAGACTGCGAACGGCTACTCTGCGAAATCACCGGCTTTCACGCCATGAGTCTGCAGCCGAACGCCGGCTCCCAGGGTGAGTACGCCGGACTGTTGACGATTCGCGCCTACCACCATTCACGGGGAGAGAACCAACGGGTCAAGATCTTGATCCCGGTTTCCGCTCACGGCACCAACCCTGCTTCAGCAGTGCTGGCTGGATTTGAAACAGTGGCCGTCAAGTGCGACGAGGACGGCAACATCGATCTGGAGCACCTCAAGCAAATGGCGGAAAAGCACAAAGAAGTGCTGGCTGGCCTGATGATCACTTATCCCAGTACCCACGGTGTTTTTGAAGACACCTTGCTTTCCGTGATCGAAGTCGTGCACCAAAACGGCGGACAGGTCTATCTGGACGGCGCCAACTTCAACGCCATGGTGGGCTGGGTGAAGCCCGGCAAACTGGGGGCCGATGTTTGTCACCTGAACCTCCACAAGACGTTCTGCATCCCCCACGGTGGGGGCGGCCCCGGTATGGGCCCGATCGGCGTGGCCGAACACCTGGCTCCGTTTTTGCCCGGGCATCCCTGGGCCGACGTGGGCGGCAAGAAGGCGGTGAATCCGGTCTCGGCTGCTCCCTGGGGTAGCGCCAGCATCCTGCCCATCGTGTGGAGCTATCTGCGCATGATGGGAAGCGAAGGGCTGCGCGAAGCCACCGGGCTTGCTGTCCTCAACGCCAACTACCTGGCCCATCACCTCAAAGCCCACTACCCCATTCTCTACACCGGGGCCGGTGGCCGGGTGGCCCACGAATGCATCCTCGATCTCAGGCCCATCAAGAGCCGGCTCGGTATCGAGGTGGAAGACGTGGCCAAACGCCTCATCGACTACAGCTTTCACGCGCCCACCATGAGCTGGCCGGTGGCGGGCACCTTGATGGTGGAACCCACCGAGAGTGAAGGCAAGGTCGAGTTGGACCGCTTCATCGAAGCCATGGCCGAGATCAAGAAAGAGTGCGATCGCATCGAAACCGGTGAATGGGAGCACGAGGACAACCCCCTGAAAGGGGCCCCCCACACCGCCGAAGAGCTAATCTCCGATGATTGGAGCCACCTCTACGGCCGAGAAGTCGCAGCTTACCCGGTGGCCGGATTGCGCCAATGGAAGTTCTGGCCCGCAGTAGCGAGGGTGGACAACGCCAAGGGAGACCGCAACCTGGTTTGTTCCTGCGACGGCTGGAATCCGGAGATCGAGTAGAAGAAAGATGGGCGGGGCCGAGAGGCCCCGGCCATTCTAAAACTTCGTCCGCTTGGCGCCCAGGTACCGTTGGGCGAAGAAGTCCGTAGCCAGGCGATCGATGGTCACACCCCGTGAGCTCGAGGCGTGAATAAAGTAGCCCCGACCCAGGTAGACTCCGACGTGAGATGCGCCCGGAGCGTAGGTCTCGAAGAAGACCAGATCGCCGGGTAGCTCCTGTCCACGCTTCACGGACTCACCCACGTTGAACTGGATATCCGCGGTGCGCGGAATCCGATAGCCGTGCTGAGCCCAAACGTACTGAACGTAGCCGCTGCAATCAAATCCCCCGGGAAGCTCTCCACCCCAAACGTAAGGAGTACCGAGATGGCTTCGGCAAGTCTGCAGCACCCCGTGGATCGCTTTTCCTTTGCGAGAGGCCAACTGAACTCGGGCGGGGTCGTTCTTAGGCTTGGGCCGTGGCTTCGGCTTGGCAGCCGGGATCAGGACCACCGTACCGTTGGGGCGAATCAGCCTGGAGGGCGGTAGCTCCGGCTCACTCCGAGCCGCCAGGACGGGTGCCCCCTTGGTGGCCAGATCGGCCAGAGCCTCCCACTCATCCTCGTCCGGCTCCTCAGCTTCTTTACTTGCCTTTTTCTTTTTTTTCTTCTTGTCAGGTTTTTTGGCCGCGACTTCCTTGGAAGTAGACTGCTTCTCTTTAGCCTGGACAGTCTTAGAGCGAGCCGTCGGGAGGTCACGGTCCTCCTTATCGTTGGGGACACACAGGAGGCTCCCGAAGGGCAACTCCCCCTCCAGGTCGGCAAGCTGAGGATTCATCTTCACCAGACTTGACTCGGCCATACCAAACTTCGCGGCGATCGCCGAAACAGTCTCACCGTTCTTGGATTTATAGTAGGTATAGTAAGCCAGATGGCTGTCCTCGCGGGCCGGTTCGGCCGAAACGGGAAACGCGGTAAATCCGAAAGCCAGAAGACCGGCTAACACGGTGGTACGCAGTGACATGCATGCCCAATTCTGGAAACAGCGGTTTCCCCCTGGTTTGCAGGGAATAAGTTTGACCAGAACGGAGTAAATGATCAGGAATGTTCGGTGTGCAAGAGAAGAAATCTCCTCTCGCCAGATTGGTAGCGATGTCGTGTGTCATGCTCTGCCTCCTGGCCACCATGGGATCCGCCGAACCTTACGTCTGGCCAAGTTGGCGGGCCCAAACCGCCGACGGCTCCGAATTCCATAGCCGGCAACTAGGAGGCAAGGTGGTGGTCATGGCCATCTGGGCCAGTTGGTGCCCTTCTTGTCGAAAGCAACTGCCCATCCTGGACACCCTGCAGCAGTTCTATCGCGAAGACGATGTGCAACTCCTGAGTTTTTCCTTTGACCGCTCCGAGCGTACTCACGAACAGTTCGTTAGAGAACAGCGGCTCAGGTTTCCTTCGATCTTTGCCCGCAACGGCGAGGGTCTGAAGGTGGTCAAGATGCTGCAAGAGAGCGCCGGAACGCTGGAAGCCGTGCCGACCGTTCTGATTTATGACAAACAGGGTCAACTTGCCCATCACCTGGTTGGATTTTTTAACCGCAAGCAGCTCGAAGAGCTGATCACTCCCTTGCTCAAGAACCCCTGACAAAAGGACGAACCACCCGATCTGAGGAACGCCTCGCTGTGAAAACTCAAATCAAGAAGATTGCCATCAATACGGGTGGGGGCGATGCTCCCGGGCTCAACGCCGTCATTCGAGCGGCCACCATCTCGGCTCTGGATAAAGGTTGGGAAGTCCTGGGTATCCGAGACGGATTCAACGGCGTACTACAGCCGGAGCTCTACAATTCAGAATGCCCCGGAACCTTCAATATGACTCGGAAAACAGTGCGGGGTATCACTCATCTGGGTGGCACCATCCTGGGTACCACCAACCGGGGCAATCCGCTGGCTTTTCCGATCCTGAAAGAAGACGGTCAGTACGAGTATGTCGACCGCTGCCCGGAGCTGGTGGAAAAGCTAAGAGCCATCGGCATCGATGCCCTGGTGGCGATCGGTGGAGACGGCTCCATGAAGATCGCCCAGAGGATCTCGCAACTGGGGATGCCCACGGTGGGGGTGCCCAAGACCATCGACAACGATCTGCAGCACACCGTGGTCACCTTCGGCTTCGATTCGGCGGTGAATTTTGCCACCGACGCGGTGGATCGGCTTCACTCCACCGCTCACGCCCACCAGCGCACCATGGTGGTAGAAGTCATGGGGCGATACGCCGGCTGGATCGCTCTGCACGCCGGAGTAGCCGGAACCGCCGACGTCATTTTGCTACCTGAGATCCCCTACGACATCGAGAAAGTTCTGGCCAAGGTCAAGGAGCGTTACGAAGGTGGATTGGGCTTCTGCATCGTGGTGGTGGCCGAAGGAGCCAAGCCGATCGGAGGCGACCTCAGTATCATTGGCAAGAGCATCGATCAAGCCGAACGGTTGGGGGGAGCCGGAGCCGCTCTTACCGCCGTCATTGCCGAGAGACTCGGAGTGGAGACCCGCTGCACGGTACTCGGACATCTTCAACGGGGAGGTACCCCCACGGCCCACGACCGCCTGCTCTCCCTTCGCTTCGGCTCGGCGGCGGTACGCACTCTGGCGGCCGGGATCTCCGGCGTGATGGTGGTGCTGGATCCGCCCGAGGTCAAACACGTCAGCCTGGATGAAGTTATCGACAACATGAAAACCGTGCCGCTGGATTGTGACACCATTCAAACGGCCCGGGACCTGGGGATCTGCCTGGGGGATTAATGAAATGAAAAAGGCGGTAAAATCCGAAAGTGGAAACCTCTAAAGATACCCACGTCTTGATTGTGGGCGCCGGTTTTGCCGGTATGAAAGCTGCCCAGGTTTTGAGCCGAAACAAAAGCGTTCGGGTTACCCTGGTCGATAAGAATAACTATCACCTGTTTCAGCCCCTCTTGTACCAGGTGGCGAGTACCGGTCTCAACCCCTCTGAAATCTCCTCGGCCGTCCGCAGTACCTTTCGAAACCGTTCCAACGTAACCGTCTTACGCGCCGAATTAAGCGGCCTGGACAAAGAGAAAAAAGTCGCCAGCTTCAATGGTGACAAGTTTTCCCTGGAGTACGACTACGTGGTACTGTGTGTGGGAGGCAAGACCTGCTACTTCGGAAACGACCAGTGGGAAAAAGTCGCTCCCGGCCTGAAGAGCCTGAAAGATGCCGTCAATATCCGAAACCGCTTACTGGGTTCGCTGGAGGAAGCCGAACGCCTGGGGCGTTTGGAAGTCGACCTGGACCAACTTACCTCGGTGGTGGTCATCGGCGGAGGGCCCACCGGAGTCGAGTTAGCCGGAGCCTTCGCAGAGTTGCGCAGTAAGGTTTTGGCCCGGGACTACCGGGCCTTTGATCCCAAGAAAGTGAAGGTCACGCTGATCGAAGGGGGGCCCGCACTGCTGGGCGGTTATGACAAAAAGTCCAGCGACTACACCAAGAAGCGGCTTGAAAAGCTGGGGGTCACGGTCCATTTGGGGGAAGCCGTGATCGATATCAAACCCGATGGGGTCACCACCAAAGAGCGTTTTATCCCCAGCACCAACGTGATCTGGGCAGCCGGCGTGGAGGGGCACCCGCTGGCCCGCATGGTGACCGACAAGATCGACAATCGGGGCCGGATCCTGGTAACCCCGGAGCTCCGCGTGGAGGGAGAGAGCGACCTCTTCGCCTGCGGAGATATGACCTATTTCGGGCACGACGAACGCTACCCCAGAGGGCTGCCCGGCGTGGCCCCGGCCGCCACCCAACAGGGCGAACGAGCCGCCAAGAACATTCTGGCGCTGCTCCAGGGCAAGGAACTCAAGAAGTTCGAGTATTTCGACAAAGGGAAGATGGCCACCATCGGCCGCTCAGCCGCCGTAGCCGAAGCGGGCCCGATGAAAATGAGAGGATTCACGGCCTGGTGTGCCTGGCTTTTCATCCACCTGATCTATCTCATGGAGTTTCAAGATCGAGTGATCGTGTTCTTGCGCTGGGTCTGGTCCTACCTGACCTGGCAGTGGGGAGTCCGTCTCATCTTTGGTGCCGGGGAGGTCCCCATGTCTGTCCCCGACGACCACCCGGCGGTCAAGAACAAGCCGGCGGACTTATCTGCAGAGGCCGAGCCGCAAGAATCCAAACCCTGAAGGTTATCTTCGCCGATTTTCCCGATTAGGACTCGAGTGGTTTGACCTCCCGATAGACTTCCTCTAAAGAAAGTTCGTGGCCTATGGACTCCAGTGTCAGTGAGTTCTCTTCGATGATGTCGGAACGCCAACTGTTTCGGCCCGACTTGACGTGATACTCAATTTTCTTTTGATCCTGAGAGACTAACAGGTACTCTCGGAAGGATGGCAAGCCCTGATAGAGGAGAAACTTCTCCCCTCGATCGTAGAATTCCGTGGAGGGAGAAAGAACTTCCACGATCAAGGTCGCATCGGTCACGGTGTCTGTTCGCCCCGAAAGAAGGACCGGTTCACCACACACCACGTACAGGTCTGGATAGGTGAAGAGCCCGCTGGTCGTCACCTGCAACCGAAGGTCACTTCCGAAAACCTGGCAGGATGAGCCTCGCAAAGCGTTATGGAGGTCGGCAGTCAGGTTTCTGACGATCTGAGCGTGGGCTAGCGAAGCCCCCGACATGGCGAAAATTTCACCCTGATAGTACTCACTCTTGGTGGGAGACTTCTCCTCGATGGCGAGATACTCTTCAGGGGTAAACAGACGTCTCTGGCGTTGGGCTAGGAGCTTGTCGGAGTAGTCTCCCGTCGCAGAGGCTCGTTCATTATTGTCCATGCGAATACCTCATTTCACCCGAATATGACCCGATATTGGGGCAAAATTTCACTATCCGCCTGGCCAAAATGCCCT
>JBAYRN010000216.1:0-6461 GCA_041676625.1 Vulcanimicrobiota bacterium | reverse complement strand
AGCCAAACGCAGGACATTTTTCTCCTCCTGGAGTGGAATTTTCTGTGGAATAGTGGACCTATTTGAGGAAAATTTCGCTTCAGGAGGTGGAAAATGAACAAGTTTGGTGACCGAAGGCTGAATATCCACAGGCCCTAACCCCTGTTGAAGAGGGTTATTCTCAGACTGCTTCTAAGGCGCGTATCGTGAGCAAGATATCACTATTCATATTGCTGTTTTTCTTTGCCCTCTCTCTGGTGGGATGCGATTGCGCCGAAGGGGACACCACGAGTGCGTTCGGCCCTTGCTGCGGCGATAAAGAGGAGGAAGAAGACGATTCCGGGGGCGGGGGAAGCGGGGAGCGCCTGCTGGTATCCGACCTCGCGAATCTCAATCTGCGTCTCTTCGAAAACATAACTCGACTGGAGAGCCAGGTGGAGACCCGACTCCCATTATCGGGAAGCTTGACGAATTTGACCCGGCCTGCTTATCTGACCATTCATCCGGTCAACGGTGATCTGATCGTGGCCGATGAAGGAACCCCGGCCATTCTGTTCTTCAAGAGCCCCTCCGAGCTCAAGGGGAATGTGCCTCCCACCCGGATTCTCCGAGGACCGGCCACCGAACTTTCGGGTCCGGTTCAGGCCTTTGTGGATGCCGAGACCGATGAACTCTACGTGCTGGATGTACCAACCGCCCAGATCCTGGTCTACGAAGGGGCATCCACCATTGAGGGTGAGGTGGCACCGCGGCGGAGACTTGGAGGCGGATCAACCGGAATATCTCTACCCAGTTGCTTCTTCTTTCGGGCTTCTGCTGGTCAGGTTTCGGTGGTCACCCGCGAGGAGATCCTGACCTTCGACAATTTCAAGACCATCAACGGAAACGTCCCGCCTTCAGGCCGTTTCGGAGGCAGCAACACCACCTTTCGAAACGTGACCTACGCAGTGATTACCAGCCAGGGTCACCTGCTTGCGGTGGATAGCGGTACCGACCAGATTTTGACCTTTGAAAGCTTTCAGTTCGACCGGAACAACCAGGCTCCAACCCGGATTGTGGGGGGCGCTAACACCGGACTCACCGAACCCAGGCAGTTTGAATTGCTCGATGACGCACTTTATCTGGCCAATGGCGGAGAGATCCTGGTCTTTGCAGATATCTCGACGCTGGAGGGTAATCCGTTCCCTACCCGGCGTTTTTCCGGTTTGAATCCACCCACTCAGACCTTACAGGGGCTTACCATACTCCGATAGAGGGGCCCGGGTGTCCGGCCGGGAACCGCACAGGGTGATCTTCCAGAAGCGTCTCAAATCAAACATCGTCAGCCTGGTGACCGGGGGTAACCTGGTCTTTGGAACGGTGGCCATAGTCCTTTCCTCTTTAGGGCACGGCCGGTGGGCGGTGGTCTGCCTGCTGCTAGCCATGGTCATGGACGCCATGGATGGCTATCTGGCCAGAAAGTGGAACGTCTTTTCCGACTTCGGGGCCGAGCTGGACTCCCTGGCCGACCTGACGTCTTTTGTGGTGGCCAATGCTGTTCTCATCTTCTTCTGGTTTTTCGGGCGAGTAAGCCTGTGGGTGCAGATCGCCGCCGCCGTCATTTTTTTACTGGGCGGAGCCTTCCGCTTGGCCCGCTTCAACGTGGCGCCTACCAGGGGAGGGATCTTTCAGGGGATGCCCACCACCGGGGTAGCCGTGTTGATCGCCATCATCTATCTGAGCCATCCCCACTTGGAACCGCTCACCGGGTTGTTCTGGCAGGCCACTCTGGGCTTTTTGATGGTAAGCAATTTTCGTTATCCCAAGTTGGGCAAACTGGCGGCGATACCCAAGCCGATTTTTCCCATCTTATTGATCGCCTGTTACTTCAATCCGCCGGCCATATTGGCCCTCGGATGTCTGGCGTATGTCCTCTCCGGCCCGATCCTGACCTTGAAGACCGGCGCGGATTAGGCCCCTCGCCGCTGGCCTGGCGGCAGACTTATTCGTTGATGAAACGGGCGATGGGAGTTCTTCCGGCCAGGACTTTGTCACCCTGACTGATCAGAACCTCCACCTTATCTTTGGGGAGATAGATGTCGGTGCGCGAGCCGAACCGGATCATACCGAAGCGCTCTCCCTGGGTTAGAAGCTCCCCGCGCTGACACCAGGTGAAGATTTTACGGGCGACCACGCCACTTCGTTGAGCGATGGCGCAACGCCCCCGCTCATTCTCCAGGACGATGTAGCTGGAATCGTTATTTTCGGAAACTCCCAGAAAGGCCGGGGAAAATCCTCCGGGCTCTTCCCATCGATCGATGACCCGGCCGGCCACCGGTGAGCGGTTGATGTGCACGTCGAAGGCCGAGAGGAAGATCTCGATTCGCACCCAGTTTTCATCGCCTAAACGGGGGTGGCGGCTGTCTCGGATCCCCATGATGTGGCCATCGGCCGCGGCCAGACAGAGGTCTTTGTTGGCCACCACCAGACGCTCAGGATCGCGGTGAAACCAGGCAGTAAATCCTGCTAAAGCCAGAGGGACCTGCCAGCCTCGGCGACCCGATGCCTTCCAGGCCAGGGTTGCACCCAGAAACGCTCCCACTACCGGCATGCCGTCGGTGCAGAAGCTGAATGGTCCGAACTGCACTCGTCGACGATCCGGATCGGGTCTCATGCCGGTGGCCGCTTCCGGAGCGGGCTGTTCGAAACGGAGCGAGCGCACGTAGGCCGGAGGAAAGTTCGAGCGGATGATCTCGCTACGAAACTCGTAGCGGTCCAGCATGTCCCGGATCTGAACGCTGACCTCTTCATAACTTTCATTCTTGTGAACCGGCTGGAAGGCGTCGCGGATGTCTCGAAAGTAGGCGTATTCGATGTAGGTGAGTGAGCCGCCGGGTTTGAGTACTTTTTTGTAATGCTCTAGAACACTGGTCAGGATTTCGCTGCCCAGGGTGGTGAAGGGTATGGAAGAGATGATGATGTCGTATTCATTCTCTTCACCGATATCCGTCACATCCCCCATATAAAATTCCACCTGATCGGCTCGGGCGGCGAACTTTGGGTCTTCCTCGAACCGCTTCTTGACGTAGTTGATAAAACTCTCGTTCAGGTCGCAGACGATCAGGGAATCGTCGTCGGACATGGCCTCTAGAATAGCTTCCGTAACCGGTCCCGTTCCACAACCTACTTCCAGGATTCTCTTGGGTCCGCGGGTCCGCCGGACTTCCGAGCAGAGCGAGCGTGCCGCCGACCCTCCGGTGGGGAAAACCGCCCCGATGTCACTGAAACCGTTACCAAGCTGTTGTAGAAAAATATACTTATCGCGAAGACTCATGCTTCGAGCGTTCCAATCGCGCAAGAAAGATCCTTTAGTCGTCTGTTAACAGAAGGGTTACATTTTGGGGCGGTCGGTAAGAGACAATTGGAGCAGTGAAATAGACTCGTTCGGAGGCATTGCATGTTACAGAAGATTTTCGGCTACAGAGTAGAGCTCGTAGAGCACAGTGAAGAGTATACCGTCGTCAAGGCCAATCGGCCCATGAAGGTAGGGGACCAGATCCCCGTCAAGGTGAGCGATGCCAACGGTCAACGAACTCCCGCCGTTCCGATGTTCGTGATGTCTTGCCGCGAGTGCGATGGCGGCGAATACCTGGTGACCGGTCGCTTTCTGGTGGAGCACCCGGACCTTTCCGGGTTCGAGATTCCAGCCGGGATCAATACCGATAGCGCGCTTCGCAGTGCTCCTCGGGTGAACTGCCACCTGTGTGTGATCTCCCGGGACCTGCCGGGTTACCGGGTGATGACGATCGACATTTCCGAAGGTGGTCTCCAGGTAGAAGCCCCCTCTCGAGTCGCTCTCGGAAACTCCGTTCTCCTGCGACTGGAGTTTGACACCGAACGACTGCCTGCCATTCAGGCCTCGGCTACCGTCGCCTGGTGCGCCAAGATCGATCGCGGGCGCTATCGCATCGGATTGCAGTTTAAGAGCCTGGATGATGGCTCCAAGGAAGTCATCAGCACTTATCGCAAGATCGTGGATCTGCGCGCTACCACCGACATCGCTTATCGCACGGTGAAGGGTGACGCCGAACTCAACGGGATGGGCGAAAGCGAGGAGACCGTAGCCATGCCCACCTTGCACGTGCTCCAGTGGAAAAACGTGCCGATCAGCGAATCACTGCTCATGGGTTATAGGCGCTGCGGCAAGGTGCTGCAAGTCCGCCTACAGCGCGGTGAAGCGGGATTGCGCTACAGTGATTACGCTTTTACGGATCTCAAGTCGGTGCGCGACCTCATGGACTGCGACCCGCTGGAGCGACCGGTTTGTGAGTTTCGATTTGCCGAGGTCAGCGACGGCTTCTTCCGCTTCCAACTGTTGGACTCTATGAAGCGTCCGTTGCTCGAGGTGGAAGCCCGTGGCTGCGCCGAGCAACATCCCGAGCAAAACTGAACTATAAAAGGGGAACCTCGTTATGTCGGTACTGATTTTGGTCCTTTCACTGGGCCTGCTGATGACCGTGGCGTACCGGGGTTTCTCGGTTGTAGTGGGGGCGCCGGTGTGCGCCCTTCTTGCTGTTTTATTGGCCCTCGGCCCGGCTGCCGTCTTGCCGATCTTTTCCGGACTCTTTATGCAGGCGATGGTGGGTTTTATCGCCCTTTACCTGCCGGTGTTCTTGCTGGGAGCGCTCTTCGGCAAGATGATGGAGTTGACCGGGGCGGCCGCCGCCATCTCCGCGGAGATCGTGCGGGTCCTGGGAGAAAAGCACACCATCGGAGCGGTGGTACTGGCCTGCGCGATTCTGACCTACGGTGGGGTCAGTCTCTTCGTGGTAGCCTTCGCGGTCTATCCCTTCGCAAAAGCACTTTTCAAGCGCTCCCATCTCCCGGAGCGGCTCATTCCCGGTACCATCGCTCTGGGCTCCTTCACCTTCACCATGGACGCTCTCCCAGGGACACCCCAGATTCAAAACGTCATCCCCACCACGTTTTTCGGAACCGACCTTTACGCTGCTCCCATCCTGGGGGTCTGTGGGGCTACCTTCGTGCTGGTCTCTGGGATGCTCTATCTGGAGCGGCGCAAGCGGGTGCTCGGACCCATGGACTGGAGCGAGCGCGAACAACAGGAGACCGAGGCCGCGGCTCCCCCGGAGGAGTCGGTCGAAGGGGCGCGGCTACCCAGTCCCTACCTGTCCATCCTTCCTTTGCTCACGGTGGCCCTGGTTAATTTTCTGGCCAGTAAGTATATCGCAGGCCTTCAGAACCGGGAGATCGCCCTGGCCGACTTCGGGATCCAGAGTGAGGCCATCGTCTCCCTGGACAAGATGGGCGGGCTCTTTGCCATCGAAGTGGCTCTGGTCCTGGGACTACTGGTCTCGGCCCTGCTGGGCTACTCTCGTCTTAGATCTAAGCTGCAGCAAGGCATGAACACAGCCGTGGCGGGGGCCATGCTGGCTGCTCTCAATACTGGATCGGAGTACGGTTTTGGTGCTGTGATCGCGGCTCTCCCGGGTTTTGTTCTGGTCAAGGAGAAGCTGGTGGGGGCCTTCAGCAATCCCCTCATCAACGAAGCCGTTTCGGTGAACCTGCTGGCCGGAATCACCGGTTCGGCCTCCGGCGGAATGAGCATAGCCCTGGCTGCCATGGCTGAGAATTTCAAGGAAGCGGCGCTGGCTGCCAACATCGATTTCGAGGTCCTCCACCGGGTGGCTTCCATGGCTTCGGGTGGCATGGACACCCTGCCCCACAACGGGGCGGTCATTACTCTACTCATGATCACGGGTATGACCCACAAACAATCTTACGGAGATATCTTTGCCATCACGTGCATAAAGACCGTCGCGGTCTTCGTGATCATCGCGATCTACAGCTTGACCGGTTTGGTTTAGAGGGTTCTAAACGGTTCTAAACGGATGCAGGAATCTACTTGAAAGTAGAAGTAATTTAACATTGTGGAAAGTGCAAAAGAGAGTAAATCTTCGAGCTGGATGAAGTGGGCAGGGTTGGGCTGCCTGGGCATGGTGGTTCTTTTTGTGGGTGCGATCGGACTTGGCTTTAAAGCCTTTGAGACAGTCAAGGTGGAATTGACTCCGGTCCTCACCGAATTTATTCAGGCCCTGGAGGCCGAGGATATAGAAGCCGCCCAGAAGCTGGCCGTGGAGGGGGCGATGAGTGATGAAGACATCGGTCGACTCGCCGCAATGACTTATCTTTTCGAAGGCTTCGCGTCGGTCACCGTGGAGAGCGGTAAGATCTCCAAAAACGTGAATACCGACGAGCGCTTCAGCGGTACCCTGGCCGAGGCTACCGGCAAGGTACATTATCAGAATGAAGGAACGGGCACTTTCAAGGTGGGAGCCAAGAAAGTCGATGACCAGTGGCGGATTCTGAACATCTCCGTCAACATCTCGGCCGAGCGCTACGATCGTCTCAAAACGGAGTGAGGTAAACGTTTTACGCAAAGCACATCGGTTGTCATCGGGACTGGTGTAGGCCTGCTGGGGGTT
>JBAYRN010000215.1:0-6483 GCA_041676625.1 Vulcanimicrobiota bacterium | reverse complement strand
TTTCCACCTCCTGAAGCGAAATTTTCCTCAAATAGGTCCACTATTCCACAGAAAATTCCACTCCAGGAGGAGAAAAATGTCCTGCGTTTGGCTCGGAATGCCAAATGTCCACAGGCCCTAGTTTGGATCGGAGGCGTGAAGAGATCCCATCACTATGGGCTTCACTTGCACGGCAGATCGTGGATCGACCAGACAGACCTACCGGAACAACACTCGTTTCCGTGTTTTAGACGCGAAGCGGCTGAAACTGGCAGGCCGGCTAGATCGTAGGTGAAGTTTGCGCTGCGCTCAAGAGGCTCAAAAAGACCCTCGAGGACCTTCGCGCCTGGCACAGCCGCGACTTCATCGACACCTTCGACGCTCTGGCTCGAGCCGATTTCAAGTCCAAAGGGGGAGACGGCGGCTCCGACCCCAAGCTGCTCCTGCAGATGTTGATTCTAAAACTGTGCTCTCGGAAACAGGCCAGGTAAAGTCTAAGGGCTTCACAAAGAGAAAAATGCTCGCAGCTCCGGCCGGTCACCTTCGATGATAAATACCTGCTCGAGTATTGTGTGCTGACCCCGAAGGGCGGAAAGTGCTGTCGGCCCCGGGAGGTAGTAGGTTTGGAAAAGAACTATACACTATAACCTTCCACTGAATCTGTGTAACTGTATGGACCCTGCACCGAGACGGAGGCAATGCGTTAGAAGGTCGGCAGAAACGCGGTGCCTAGACCCCAGCCAATAAGGACCGCCAAGATTGCCAGTCGAACATCTCGACGCCCGAAAGCTAGAAGCGCTCCGCACTCAAATGTTAATGGCCAAAATACTCCAACAACAAACATTCCTATACGTCCGTTATCTCTTGGACTAAAGGAGCTGCCGAACATCCAACCCGTCCATGCACATGTAGTTAAAACTAAGGCGCTGATTAGTACTCTATGGGCTACTTGCACGGTGACTCCTGCAAGCTGAAGCTGAAACTTGTAATTTCATCAAGGACCTCGTCACCAATGATGGAGTAGGCCTCTGTTTCTATGGAAGTAACCACTTTCTCCGTTCTTGATTTTCGTCAAAAGGTGCTGTGCAAAGTCTTCGAAATTCGCCAAGATGAAGACAAGAAGGTGTGCGGTTTCAATGTGCTTTTTCGTAAACGACGACACTGTAAATACCTGCCTATCCGCTTCCTTTATCAAACTTAACTCACCAGGAAAAATAAAACAATGAAAAGCCCAAAACTCGCCCTCCAACGACGATTCATCGCCAAACTCAGCTTGCGGGTAGGGCTATTTTTTGGGAGAAAGTTTCATCTTATCATCGCTTGGCCGTTGCCTAACCCTAATTCTTTTCTGAGTGCGCCGGCACAGAATCCCAACTTCTTGATTTGGGCTCTGAACTGAACCCCTGAATGAGATACCCCTGACATTCTTCGAGCCTTCTGGCCGTGAATGCCCGAGCCGATCATCGTACTTACATTCGCTCCACGGTCTGAATTCCCAGTAGATCCAGCCCGCTCTTCAACACCTCGGCGGTAGCCTGGCACAAAGCCAATCGGGACTTGCGCCGGACGGGGTCTTTCTCTTTCAAGACCGGGCACTCGTCATAAAACTTCATAAGCGCGCTCGCGGTGGAGTAGAGGTGGTCGGTGAGGGCGTTTATCCGCCACTCTGAAGTCAGGCTTTCCACCGTTTCCGGGAAACGACACAGCATGAGGGCGAGGCGCCTTTCAGCCTCTTCCACTAAATGGATGTCTCCGGCGGAAAACTCTTCCTCCGACTCCCGGAGCATCTTGGAGAGACGGGCGTAAGCGTACATGAGGTAGGCGGCGGTGTTTCCCTCCAGGGCCAGCAGTTTGTCCCAGGTAAAGACGTAGTCGGTCAGGCGGTTCTGACTGAGGTCGGCGTATTTGACCGCCCCAATCCCGATCCGTTCGGCGACTTCCTCCTTGCTCATTCCCCCCTCGGTCACCGAGTCGGGCAGCTTTTCTCGGGCTCGCTCCACCGCTTCTCCCAAGAGTTCGGACATCTTAATGGTGCCGCCGTCACGGGTTTTCAGGGGTTTGCGGTCGGGGCCCAGGATGGTGCCGAAGGTCACGTGCTGCAGCAGTGCTCGTTCTGCTCCTCCAGGGACCTGATCATAGCCCGCTCCTCGGGCCGCCGCAAAGAGCATCTCAAAATGCAGAGCCTGTCGGGCGTCGACCACGTAGATCAGCCAGTCCGCCTGCAACTCCTCGATCCGATAGCGCAGGGCGGCCAGATCGGTGGTGGCGTACAGATACGCTCCATCCGACTTTTGAATGATAAAGGGGAGGGGCTCATCCTCGGCGTTGCGATAAAGAGGCTGTCCATCTTCCCCGCTCAGAAACAGACAGACGGCTCCATCGTTGAGGGTGACCTCGAGCCCGTTCCGGGCGGTGGCGAACTTTTCTTTGAGTTCCTGCACTACTTCCGGCAGTCGGGGGTTGTAGAAGCTTTCGCCCTGGTCATCCTCCGGGCTGAGTTTGATCTGCAACCGCTGGTAGTTTTCGTGCAGATTTCTCTTGGAGACCTCCACGATCTTCTCCCACAGGCTCACCGCATCGGACTCCCCCCGATGCAGTTCCACCACGGCGTCTTTGGCTTCCTTTTCGAAGACCGGATCGTTGCGGAAGAGGTCGTTGGCGGACCGGTAGTTGTCTTCGATGAGAGACAGCTTGGAGGCGTCCAATCGTTCGGGGTGGCGCCGGTAGTAGGCCACCAGCATGCCGAACTGGGTGCCCCAGTCGCCCAGGTGGTTTTGCCGGACCACCCGGTGTCCCAGGTGCTCCACCACCCGAGAGATGGCATCGCCCAGGATGGTGGAGCGGATGTGGCCCACGTGCATCTCCTTGGCGATGTTGGGAGAACTGTAGTCCACCACCACGGTTTTTTGCTCGGTCTCCGGAAGCTGCCGGGGCTCGACCAGGTGAGAGTGGCTCAGGCGTGATTCCAGAGCCGAGTTCTTTAAGTAGAGGTTGAGAAATCCAGGTCCTGCGACTTCACACTTGTCCAACAGCACGGTGAAACCTGGGTTTGCTTCGAGGGCCTTCTGGACCCGCCCGGCCAGCTCTCGGGGATTGGACTTGAGTTGCTTGGCCAGCGCCATCATGGCGTTGGACTGGTAGTCACCGAATTCAGGATTTCGGGCCTGGGCTAAGTACGGATCGCACTGCTCCGGCGGCCATCCGGTGGCTTCAGAGATGGCTTGCCTCAGGAGCTGTCCCAGGGCCGCGCGTAGATTGGTCTTCGGGGTCACGGTAGGTGTCATAGGGTGCCCAGGTTCTGAATCTGGCCCGGAGAATCCTGGGGTCAGGAGGTTAGTGATCCCGACCGAAAAGGAGTCTTTCCATCTGGTCTGCTCGGCGGGCCACTCGGGTCATGGCGTCTCCCAGAGCTGCCGGATCGTGCTCGAACTCTCGGATCGGTACCAGGGCGGTGAAGACCACTTCTTTGTTCAGGACTCCCACCGTCACTTGAACCCAATGAGTGTTCTGCTCCATCAGGCGAAGCAACTGCTCCGGAGTGGTGCGGGACACGTTGACCACGGGGCTCAGGATCCGCAGATAGCCGATATTGTCCTCACTCTCCAGGACCACCGTCATTTTCTGTTCCCGGGGACCTTCCCCGATCTTTAAGACCGCCGAGCATTCCGTGTCGTTCGGATCCTCGGCGTGGAGTATCTCGAAGCTGAACTCGGAGCGAAGAAAGTAGTCCTCGAAGGTGCGTCTGACATCATCCCAGATCATTGGGTCTGTCCCTTTCTCAGTTGGCGGAAGTAGTGGATCGTGGAGAGCTGTTTGAGACACCAGCGCTGATGCCTGGAGAGGGGTTCGCTTCCCCGATTGGGGTCGTCGAGTTGCAGTTTGGTGCGGCAGTAGCGCTCCAGCACACCGCCTGTGTTGGTGAAAGCCGCCCAGGCCAGGCGAGGCGGATAGGTCCCCGTGGAAAACCGCGTGCGCTGTCTTGGGTGGAGCTTGATGTAGTGCAGGGCGGTGCGAGCTTTGGCCTCCGCCAGGCGGAGTGCTCCTTCCACCTGGGCTTCGGTGGGGGGCTTCTTGATGTGGTATCCGATGGCCCGGTAGTTAGTCTTGCGAACCAGACCGATGGCCATGAGCCTCAACCCCAACTCTTGATCCTCCCAGCCGTACTCTTTGAAACTCTCGTCGAAGAGACCGGCGCGATAAAGATCGTCCACCCGAACGCTCACGTTGCTGGTCCAGAAGAAAGAAGTCGAGATATCGGCCATGGTAAATTTGGGTTTGGACGGGATCTCCGGGCTATCCACGTGATTCACCCAACCGTTGACCACGCACTGGTGAAACTGCTCATGCCCTCTTAAGTGCTCTTCCAGCAGGCGGTGGTCGGCCAGCACGTCGTCGTCGATGTAGAGCATGATCTCGCCTTTACTCAGACGGATGCCGTGATTTCGTGCGGTGGCCAGGGCCGAGTGAGGTTGATAGCCGTAGGTGAGGCGATACGGTACGTCCAGGGATTTGACCATCTCGGCTGTTCCATCGGTGGAACCGTCGTCGATCAGGACAACCTCATAGCGATCCGGATGGATCGATTGGTCTCCCAGACTTTCCAGGACCAGTTTCAAGGTGTCCTTGCGATTGCGACTGCAGAGCCCCACGGTGATCTCTCGATCCACCGTGCGCGAGGTGGCCCCTGGCTTGATTTCAGCGGTTTGGGTCAAGACTTTTCTCCCTTTTTCTTGAGATGTTCGCGCCCGCTGCGGAGGTACTCCCGTTCGGCTAAGAGTGACGAGGCCAGCGGAGCGAGCTTGCCGTCGGGTTTCTTGGTGAGGTAACTCTCATAAACTTTGCGTAGGGGAGGAGCGGTGAGCAAGCCCGAGCGGAAATAGTTGAGAGGGTGGAGGCCGCTCCTCAGCCTCATCTTGAGGCTGGGGTAGCGCTGAAAGAGTTGGGCTGCGGAGAGTCCGTCGTTTCGGGCATACTCCAAACGCCGGTCGAAAGAGATGGGTGGTTTCAGGTGGTACACGAACCCCTTGAGCACGAAGTGTCGGGAGACCCCGATCTGCTTGAGGCGGACCCCCAGTTCGGCATCCTCCCAGCGCACGAAGTGTTCGTCGAACATGCCGGCTTCGGTGATCAAGGATTTAAGGATGGAGGCGTTCGAGGTGCAGAGATAATTCTGGGAATAGTGATAGAGAAGATTCGGAGACTCCTGGGGGAGGGGAAGGGAAGGGATATTGATGACCGGCCCCCGGACCAATCGGCGGAGGTGCCCCCGATGGGCCTCCTCGTGATACTCCAAGAGATCCGGGCACGGAAAGACGTCGTCGTCGATAAACAGGATGTGGGTGCCCTCGGCCTTCTGGATGCCGTAATTTCGAGTGGCCGAGGTTCCCTGACCGTTTCGGTGAAAGACCCGCAAGCGATAGCCCACCTGCAGTTTTTCCAACATTTGTCGGGTATCGTCACTCGAACCGTCGTTGATCACCAGGACTTCGAATTTGGAACGGGGATAGCTGAGCAACTCCAGATGGGCGAGGGCCTGGATCAGGATCTGGGATCGGTTTCTGGTGGGAATGACAAGGCTGAACACAGGGGTGAACACGGTCTCTGATTTAAGGACTCAAGGACAGATCACCTGCAGTAGTTTTCCACCTGGTCCAACCAATCAGGCTCGGAAGCTTGAACCCAGTGCACCGGAAGCCGGGCGGCCTCCCGGGGTACCGCCCAACTCACCGTGTACTCCGACTCCCTCACTTCGGTTCGCAAAAGCAACGGTCGTCCGCTGATCTCCTGGGGCACTTCGTCGGCCAGGACTTCGAAACTGTCGAGAGGGACCCGGAGTCCCACGCCGTTGGACTTGAGGATCGCTTCCTTGCGGGTCCAGATTCGAAAAAACTCCCGGGCTCCAGGGTCCTCGAGCACCAGTTTGCTTTCCTCTGGAGTAAAAAAACGCCGGGCCAGGGCCAGCCGGTCCACCCTTCGGTTGACCCACTCGATGTCCACCCCCAGACATTGCTTCAAAAGCGGTTCCCGACTGATCCCCAGGACCGCTCGCGACTCGGAATGACTGAGATTGAAGTCCAACCTCTCTCCTTGAAGCAGTGGGCGCCCGTTGGGGCCGGTCGTGAGCTTTTCTTCAGAAAAACCCAGTCTATGGATGACCGCCCGTAGGACCGCCTGGGTGGCGATCAGGTTGCGGCGGGCTCCCGAGACCAGATACCGGGCTGCGCGCTCCTGCACCGCGGGGGGTAGCCCCAGCAGGGCCGAGTCCAACTGCTGCGGGCTCCAACTGCAGTCGATCTCTACCAGGACCAGACTCATAAAAACGGGCCGGGTTCGATGACGACCCGATCGTAGAGGCCTTCAAAGCGCTCCTGGACGGCCTGCAAGAGACGGTTGGTGGGGGCTGCCACCACGCACTGCTCTATCATCTCCTCGGGCAGGAGTTGACTCATCTCCTTCCAGCGTCCCTGGCGGGACAGCGAATGTAACTCCTGGTGAAGCTCCTCC
>JBAYRN010000214.1:0-6632 GCA_041676625.1 Vulcanimicrobiota bacterium | reverse complement strand
GCTACCGGACTGAGCAAGCTACGCGACGTCAATTAGAGGAGGCTGCCGACGACAATTAGCCAGGCGGGCAAGACGGCAAAAATAATTGTCGTTTTCTCGGGAAAGGTAGTTGACGTTTATCAATAGGCGACCGGTTCGTTTTACCGAAAGGCACAACCTGTTCGGCCGAGGAAAGAAACGCCGGTGAAGAGGCCGTCCAAGAGTATAGCGCTGGTCAAAGATGGTGAACCCCTTCCCCGCTTCTGCGACTCGCGCCCGCTACGAGTGGGTGGCCTGGCCAAAGAACTGGCCGAAAGAGGTCACGAGGTCCATTGGTTCAGTTCTACCTTTCTTCACCAACAGAAACTCACTCTCTATCCCCGCGACACACTTACTCACGACCAGAGCTATCCGCACCACTTCCTGCACTCCGGGAGCTATTCGCGCAATATTTCACCGCAACGCTTTCTGCACCACCTGCGCTTTGCTTGTAAATTGGAAAAAGAACTCGAGCAACTGCCTTCCTTGGATGCTATCTTTTGCTGTATCCCTATGCTCGAAGCCGCTTTCGCGTGCTTGCGAGTAGCCCGAAAACGGAAGATACCGCTGGTGCTCGATGTGCGTGACCCGTGGCCCGAAATCTTTAGAACTCTGGCGCCCCCACGCCTGCGATCGATCGTCAGGCTTGTGCTCAGCCCTTACTGGGTTCTAGCAAGACGATTGTTTCATCAGGCCGATTCCGTCACCGCCGTTTCTTCCGGCTTTCTCGAGTGGGCCCAACGGTTAGGTGGCAGAACAGAGTCACAAGCCCACAATGACGCCGTTTTCTTCCACGGCGCCTATCCCCCGTCAGAGCTTGAATATGGGGCGAAGGCCGAGAACGGCAAGTTCAGGCACGTGTTTCTAGGTGCCTTCGGCAACGTGTACGATCTGAATTTCATGGCTCAAGTCGCAGAATCCATGGCAGATGATGAGGGACACCACTTCCTCTTCATAGGTGAAGGTAGTGAACTCTACACCACCACTCGAAAGCGTCTCGAGCGTTACCCGCATATTACTTTTACGGGTTGGCTCTCGCGCGGAGAAGCCTACCGATTGGCCCGTCAGTGCGATCTGGGATGGCTGCCTCTACGCCCGGGGTTTGAGTCGTTTATGCCCAACAAGCCTTTCGAATATGCCTCCCTGGGGCTGAGCCCGGTTTATCCTGGGGGAAGCGACTTCGGTCGTCTGATGGAAATCCGGGAGATTGGTATTGCTTACCAACCCGGCGAACCCGAAGAACTCGTACGGCGGTTGCGCTCACTTTCTCGGGCAAATCTGAAAGACTGGAGCAAGAGGGTTCTCTCGTGGTGGGAAGAGTTTGGCGATGCCAGGCGCTGTACTCAGGCGCTGGCCAGTCATCTCGAAGCAATCGCCTCCGGCGGAGTCACCGATCAGCCAGCGTAAAACTCTCGAATACAGGCCGCCACGTACTCGATCTCTCCCTGGCTCAACTCGGCAAACATGGGAAGGGAAAGGATCTCCTTTCCTAGCTGCGAGGCGACCGGAAAATCATCGGGAGTGTGACCCATATACCGGTAACAGGGGAGAAGAGGCAAGGGACAGGGATAATGAAGCCCGGTCTGGATGCCCTTACTCCCTAAAAACTTCTGCAGTTCGTCCCGCCGCGACGCCCTGATCACGTAAAGATGATAGACGTGGCGAGAATCGGAGCGGACCGCCGGAGCGGTCACTTCCGGCACCCCCTCCAGAAGCCGGTCGTAGGCCCGAGCGTTTTCGATACGTCGGAGGGTCCATTCTTCGAGGTGAGGCATCTTGACGCGCAAAACGGCAGCCTGGATCCCGTCCATCCGGGAGTTGATGCCTTCCATCTGGTGGTCGTGCTTGACCAGGGCCCCGTGGCGAGCGTACATTCGGCAGTCGCGCCCCAGTTCGGCCTGGCTGGTCACGATACCACCCGCATCTCCGTAGGCTCCCAGATTCTTACCGGGGTAAAAACTGAAGGAACCGGCCTGGCCGAAGGTGCCGACCCGCTGCCCTTTATGCTCGGCCAGGTGGGCCTGGGCGCAGTCCTCAATGAGATGAAGACCGTGATCCTGGCAGAGTATCTTGAGTGCATCCATATCGCACGCCTGCCCATAGAGGTGGACCGGCATAATAGCCCGAGTTTGAGGTGTTATCTTGGCAGCCACGTCCTGGGGATCCATGGTGTAGTAGCGAGGGTCTACATCAGCAAAAACGGGCTTAGCACCGGCCTGGGTGATAGTCTCACTGGAGCTGATCCAACTGTTGGCCGCCGTGATCACTTCGTCTCCCGGGCCGATCCCCAGCATCTTCAAGATGATGTAAAGCGAATCGGTACCGTTGGCACAGGAGATGCATTCGTGGGACCCGATAAGTTCGGCGAATTCTTGCTCGAAGCTCTGCACCTGCGGCCCACCCACAAACTGGGTATTCTCGACCACCCCGGCGATGGCGGCGTCCATCTCTGCCTGCAAAGTCCGATACTGAGCCTTCAGATCCACGAACTCGACTCGCATATTCAGTGCTCCCTCAGAAAGCGGGCGGGGTTCCCCGCATAAACCCCGGGCCTGGTGATGGATTTCGTCACCACCGTTCCCGCGCCGATCACCACATTGTCGCAGATCTCCACGGGCAAGAGCGTCGCCCCACTTCCGATAGAGACGTGGTTTCCCACCCTGGTCTCACACCAGAGTTCCTTGCGCCCTCCGGCCGGACCGCCTTCGCTGAACCGATCGTTGGTAAACATGACACCGTGTCCGATAAAACAGTCGTCCCCGATGGTCACCAACTCACACAGGAAAGAGTGGCTCTGGATCTTGCAGTTCTTTCCGATCACCACTCCTCTCTGGATCTCCGTGAAAGGACCGATAAAAGTGTTTTCCCCGATGGTGCATTCATAGATATTGACCGGTTCCACCACTACCACGCCGGGGGCACACTTCACCTCCCGGATCCCGATTTGTAGACGCCTCATAAAAAACTCCGGGTGGGCCGGGGAGCCGAAGCGTATATCTTGTCGATAATCTCGACTGTTTTCAGTCCTTCGAAGCAACTGGTCGAGATCGCAGCCCCGTTCTTCAGCACATCGACCACGTTTCGGTAGACCTCTCCGTGATTGCTCATGGAACCCACGTAAGTACCGTATTCATTGGGGCTGTTACCGCTCGGCAGGTCCTTGAACTCGAAACCTTCGATGCACTGATACTCCAACTCATTGAGGTATTGGCCTCCGATCTTTACTGTGCCTTTCTCGGCAAAGATGGTGAGCGAGCCCTCCATGTTCTTCTGGTGACTATTGACCGTATAGTGGATGCTCCCCAGCGCACCGCCATGAAACTCCAGAGCGACCACCCCGGTGTCCTCAAACTCGATCTCCTCCTGGTGGGCGAAGTTGCCGAAAAAAGCTTTCGCACTCTTGATGTCGCCGACCATCCAGTAAAGGAGATCCACGAAGTGACTGAACTGGGTAAAT
The DNA here is from genome assembly GCA_041676625.1 of Vulcanimicrobiota bacterium. Lineage (GTDB taxonomy): Bacteria > Vulcanimicrobiota > Xenobia > Xenobiales > JADMJV01 > JAEXNA01. The sequence continues at coordinate 3,157 of JBAYRN010000214.1, read as the reverse complement.
AAGGTACCCCCATCGACAGCCAATCGACCTTTCCATTCGGAAGTCGTGTAGTAGTCGGCGTTACGATTCCAAAAACAGTTCAGGTGGACACTGTAGATCCGCCCCAACACCCCCTCGTCGATAGCTTCCTTGACCGCTGCCACGGGTGGGTTGAAGCGGTTTTGCTTAATGGCAAAGAGTCTTCGATTGGCCTTTTCTGCCGCTTTGATCATCTCTCCGCAGTCACTCACCGAGAGAGCCATCGGTTTTTCTACCAGACAGTGGACTCCAGCCTGCAGAGCCTTGATCGCGTGCTCGGCGTGCAGGCTGTTGGGCGTGCATATGGCCGCCACGGTCAGGTCCTTCTCGGCCGAGAGCAACTCCTCCACGGAGCCGTAGGCCCGAGCGCCGTGCGCTTGAGCCACCCGGTCAGCCCTCTCTCTATCGGCGTCACAGGTCGCTGCCAGAACCCCGATCTCCTGAATGTGCTCGGCGTGTCGTACACCGATACGGCCACAGCCTATTAGCCCAAATCTATAATTCATACCATCCAACCTCAAAGCTTCGTCATCGCGCTGGTTCATGGGCCCCTTGAACTTGCCCTGCATGCGGGGATACAAGGCCGGTCCATCTAATACCCTGAGATGGACCTGAAAAAACTATGCATCCTCATATTGGCTCTCACGGGAGTCGCGCTGGCCAAACCGGTGGGCCGAGTGGAATCGCTGCACGGTGACAAGAAGCTGTTTTGCCAGGCGGCGCCCGCCGCCCCTTACTACCAGGCTCACCTGGAGCAGAACGCCGAGATCGGCCATCATTTTCGGACCGACGCCAACTCCATGGCCAGCATCCGATTTTTTCTAGGCGGCAACGTCGGTCTGGGCAAGGGATGCGAAATCGAGGTCATCAACGACCGGGATGCCAAGATTCTGAGCCAGGGCAACTACTGGATGAAGTTTGACAAACAAGATCTCAAGAACAACCCGGTCAAGATCCAGACGGCCGGTGGCGTCATGGGCATTCGGGGAACCGAGTTTATCCTGAAAGTTGACGAAAACGGGGCCACCGAGCTGTCCCTCTTGGAAGGGACGGTCGAAGTTGAAGCGGCCGATGGAGAGAGATACGAAGCAAACCCCGGCGAGCGAGTCTCTTTCGGTGATGCCCAGGGCTTGCGCTTCAAACTCTACGATGATCCTGAACAACTGCTTCAGCAGGTACGCGAAGAGCTCGGTCCAGAGTTTTACCAACTCCGCCAATCTTTGCAGGAAGCCCGCGAGGCGATTCGGGAAGCCAGGCTCCAGATCCGAACCGCTTCGGCCGAAGCCAGGGCGGGACTGGTCAGTGCTCGCCTGGCAGCCCTGGAAGGCAAGAGTACTCTGCAAGAATCGGGTCTGTCCAGCGGCCAGTTGGAGTCCGCTCTGACGCAACTCGCCCAGGCCGAGGCGCTGATGGCCGCCTACGAACAGGGAGAGGGTCTCGAAGAGCTCGACGAGGCTGAGGACTCCATTCCCGAGAATGTTCCGGACCTGGTCTGCAGCCCTCATCCGAGTCTAAAGTGGCCGGGTCTGCCCGAGCAGAGATTCGCGGTGCTGATCCTTCACCCTCAGGACGACGAACAGCTTTATTGGATGGCTGAAACCGTGGGCCCGCAGTACACCTACCCGGCCGATGCGCGCCCTCTAGAGCCCGGTCCCTACACCTGGAGGGTTGTTCCCCTGGGCCCCAATGGCGAATTCAGAGAGGCCACAGACTTCCCCATTAGAGTCGAGTAGGCGGCTAACCCATTGAAATCGCGAAGCGGCCTTGTCCTCTCCATCGGGGTGGCTGTTTGGCTGCTACTCTCTCTGCTGGGCCAGAGTGCGTTAGAGAGAAGGCTTTACGATCTTCAGTATCTGGCCGCCAGCGAACGCAAAGGTAACCCACCATTAGCCGACCCGCTGGTGGCTGCCGCCATAGACAGGGAGGCCTTTCGCCAGGGCCTGAGGGCCGACGATCTCCCGGAAATCTCCCGAAGTTTACCGTACTCCACGGTGGATATAGCGCACCAAGAACTGAGCCCCTACTTCGAAGCGGATCCAGACGGCATACTCCGCTCCGTTAAACTGTACGACCAGAACGGGTCCAGGTTGGCTCCCCCTTTCGAAACCTACCTGCGCTTTCGCGGGATCGACCCGGCTTCGGTCGAGATCAGTCCGAAAGGAGTGAAAGGCGGAGGAGAGTTCTTTCCCACCGACAGCAAAGGCCGCTACTATCCTTATCTTCCCCTGGTCAACACCGCGGAGCAGGGGTTTGCCCTCTTTAATCCGGACACGCTCAAGGCTCTCCTCAATCCGGAAAACCGGGAACGGGTAGTCATCAGGGACCACCTCAAGCCGGTCTCTCTTGTCCATTTGCTCAACGGCGAAGCCGATCTTGAAGGCCGACTGGTCCTGCTGGGAGTTTTTCTCGGAGAGGCCGACACCATCGAATTCGACACTCCCAGCGGGCACATGGTGAGGCTGGAACTCTACACCTCGCTACTCAACAGCTTTTTCAAAGCCGAGCATTTGCGCCCTCTGAACATCCTGACCTACGGGAGCCTTTCGCTCCTCCTCCTGTGGCTTCTAACTCACCTCTTGAGGGGTAGAAAAACCCTCAATTCAGTGGGCTGGTGGTTGCTCTGGACGACCGCCTGGTTGAGCGTGTGCCAGCTTTTCTTCGGATCCAATATGGTTTGCCCGCAGAGCCCTGTTCTGGTCTCCGGCGCGGTCATGCTTCTGGTGCACCTGCTTCGCCGCTCCTGGCGTTTGAGAGTGTTACTGCAAAGTCTGGGCGGCACCGCCCCCCTGGAGCGAACGGGTGACGAAATCGAAGCCACCATCATGTTCACCAATCTGCCCGACATGATCAAAGATTGGGAAGAAGCCAATCCCGAGCGCGCTCAGTCGGCTCGGGGCGCTCACTCTCGTTGCGTAGGCTATCTGGTGAACCAGTTCGGAGGCCGCCTGGTGGATCTGCAGGGTGATGCCCAAATGCTCGCCTTCGGACTGGAGGGCGTGGGCGACCACCGCCGGCAGGCCGTGGCCTGTGGGCTGGAGATCGTCCAACGGGTCAACGCCTTGCTCGACACCCCCGAACAAAACTGTGTGCACTGCGGGATCGTGACCGGCCCGGTGGCCGTGGGCCTGGTGGGCGGAGG
>JBAYRN010000213.1:0-6678 GCA_041676625.1 Vulcanimicrobiota bacterium | reverse complement strand
TTCCACCTCCTGAAGCGAAATTTTCCTCAAATAGGTCCACTATTCCACAGAAAATTCCACTCCAGGAGGAGAAAAATGTCCTGCGTTTGGCTCGGAATGCCAAATGTCCACAGGCCCTAGTAGAGTTTGAAAATGGTGTTGCTGATTTATGAACTTGGGTGTTGCTGCTCTAATGGTGACTCTTGAGTTTCTCCAAGTCATTCTTGATCCCGTAGCCTACACTATGTTCAGGAAGTTGCCGGTGTAGGTAGATGGCAGCTTCTCGCCCCAGGCAGCCTTCTTGCTCGGAGCGGTAAACGTGGATAGAACGGGGAGTGAAGTTGTATTCGGCGTAATGGGAGATTCCGCTGCGTACGATGATCTGGCCGGACTGGCTGTTGCCCGAGACTTCCACCGAGTAGTCTTTAAACGACTTGCGGATTTTAAGGATACCTTTGGAGTCGGAGGAAAACCCTCGGGATTGCTTTTCTTGCTGCAGTTGTTGAAAGAATGATTCGTACTGCTTGATGCACTTCTTGGCTTCCGTACGTCGCAACCTTTCCTGGGGCACGTGCGAGACGTAGTTGCTCCTACGAAATTCTTCGGCTCTCAACTGCCGGTGGCATCCATTATTCATCTTTTCGCTCCTTTCCAACCTGCTCTTGTACTATAGCCGGAGAAGTTCAAAGCTCTTTGGGAAAGAGGCGAGAAGATGTTTCTATTCTGTAAACCTTTTACGATCCCGGAAAGCCATTCAATGAAATTTCACCAGTTCATAAGTTTTTAATACTCGGCGTCGGTTTTCTAATCTGAATTCAATTGCGGAGCACACTATCACCGATCACGCCACCATCACCTTGGACAACGTGAATATCAAGCGGGAGATTTCACTGAAGAGCAGTGCGGCGCCCTTTGATGCCGGTAACTTGAACCCCTCGAATCAAGACTATTATGCCGGATCCAGCCGGGAGATTACGGGGGATATCGTGTTGGACAACGCCAGGCTTTATATTCAGGGCGATCTCACGGTGCACGGCTCCATCAAGGGCACGGGGGCGGTCTACGTCTCCGGTGATACGACCCTCTCGGGAGACGCCGAAGTCGTTGCCAATGAAGACGGGGTGGTCATCTTCAGTCACGGCAACGTGCAACTCAAGGGGTTCAGTGCCACGGAGTGGATGAACTCGGTCACCGGAAACAGTCCGGAATGGCAAAAAACCAAGCTTAAGATGAAGGAGTTGAGAGAGGGGCTGGAGGCCGTGGCAGCGGGAGACTACACAGCGGTAACTCCTCCAAGCGCCTCTGAGCATGACTACTGGGCGAGTCCGGCCGGTCTGGCCCTGGCTGTCCTGGCTACGGATATTGTGCCCCGACCGGGGTCTACAACTGGAGCTCTATTTGTACGCAGGCTTTCTTAAGACCGGCGCAGTCGATCCGTTTTACGCCGGGGTGACACCTGAAGGTTTGAGGAAAGCTCTGACCAAGCACGCTCACTGGCTTGAACTGATGGACGAGGATAGACTGGGAACGAGCTACTTTCAGGGAAATGTTTATACCCGGGGTGCCTTTTACTCCTCCAACGAAGTCACCATCATCGGCTCCCTCTCGGCGGTCGCCGATCCGGAAGAGATCGAGAGCGCCCACCCCTGGGAACCGGCGAGTGGGGTGGAACTCAAGCCGGGCGATGTCTACCTGGGCAACGGTACCCGAATTGAATACGTGAACGACCTGATGCCCGGTCCTAAGGTCTCGACGCCCTCCGTGGGAGTGGTTCATTGGCTGCGCTAGTTCGCAAGTTCCGGCCTGAGGGCCTTACTCTCCTGGAGGTCCTGGTGGCCTCGGGCATGCTGGTCACGGTTTTGATCATGCTCATCGGGGTGTTTGTAGGAGGGCTGCACCTGATGCAGCGCTCCGAGGTTTACACGGACGCTTCTAGCATCGCCAGAGAGGTCATGGAGACCATCGACGATGAAGGGGGTTTCTCGGCGCTTCCTCTAGAGTCGAGAGCCTTCAACGGCGCCAATCCCGACCCCCGGGAAGACGGCTTCCCCCCGGAACCATACCCTAAAACTGATCGCAGCGGGCGGGAATTCGTGGTTCGAGTGGAATCCCGGCTCGTTCCCTCTTCGGGAGCGGGGCCTCCCCGCATGGCCGCGGTCCTGGTGACCGTCACCTGGGAAGGTGGGAGAATCCAGTTGGAAAAGATGTTTCATGCCGCAAATTCGGTCCTCTAGAGCCGGACTGACTATCGCCGAGGTGCTGGTGGCAAGTTCCGTGTTGATGCTCCTTTTCGGAGCCATCTCTCTGATTTACTACTCTGGCAGCCAGGTCTGGCGAAAGGTAGATCTTCGCACCTCCTTGCTTCGGGAGTTGCAGGTGGCAGCCCGCTACATCGAGCGAGGAGTGGAAGTCTCCCACCCTTACGGGTTGACTCGCGCTGAAAATGCACTGGCGTACTTATCGGCCACCGACGATGACAACGAACTCTCCTTCGATAGCGAAGGGAGGCCCAACTGGACGAAGTTCGTGCTGGTCTATATCGATGATGAGGATCGGCTTCGCCAAAGAGAGTTGCCTCTGGACCCTGTTAAGTCGCAACCACCGAGTTTTAAAGACGAGATGGGAGTGACCTTCGAGTCTTTCCTCTCCACCATGGAGCCTGCCGGTCGATACCTGACTCACAGTGGCAAGGTCACAGCCTTAGCGCTGGAAAACGCTGGAAATTATGGTTCTTTGTTCGAGTTGAGGATCGAAGCCGAACAAATGAAGAACTCCACGGAGAAAGAGATCCTGGAGATTCGGACCAAATTAAGCATCCGGAATTAGGGAGCCTTTTACAACCCCGACAAGCTCTGGTGCAGCATCTTGGCGAAGTGGAGTTCACCCTGCTCGATGCGGGGAGCGTAGCGGCCCTTGTCGTAACCACGGGACTTGAGTCCGCGCTGGACCGACTCGCAGATATCCACGTCTTCCATCTGCACCTGATGGCTATCGACCAGGGCCTTCTCGATGAACTCCTCACTGCACTCCGGGTCGAAGTAGTAATCGAAGACCACCACACATCGATCCGGGCCGTCGGGTAGTACCAGGTTGATATCCAGCACCCGACCGTAGCGATTGAACATCACGTTTGGATAGAGAAAGGCGTAGACCGCTCCCCGTCCCAGTCGCTCGTCTTCTGCGGCGGTCCGACACCTTTGAATGGAAAAATTCTCTTGAAGGAGCGTCTCGTAGTTTTCCAGGTCGAGCCCGGCGGCAAGATCCGGGTGCAGGTACTCCACGTGGTAGCCGCCGTCGAGATAGTTGTCCACGAACACTTTCCAGTTGCACTGGAGGGGATACTCCTTGCGGCAGCGGTAGCGCAGTCCGGCGAGATCTTGAGGATCCAGGTAGTCGGTCAGCCCGGGGTAGGTCTGTTCTAGACTCTTTTCAGGCTTTCCGAAATGAACCCACAGAAAGCCACCCCAAACCTCGAGATGCACCGGATTCAGGCCGAATTCGGCCGCCTTGAAGTTTTCCAGCTTGCCCAGCCGGGGGGCCCGACGCAGGCTGCCGTCCAGTCGGTAGGCCCAACCGTGATAGGGACAGGTCAGAACCTCGCTGTTGCCTTTGCCCGAGACCACACACGCGGCGTGGTGCCGACACACGTTGTAAAACGCTCTCAAGGTACCTTCGGGGTCTCGGGTCACCACCACCGGCTGGCCTACCAAATCGTAGGCCACGTAATCGCCCGCTTCCCGCAAGTCACTGGCCGGTCCAAGATAGAGCCAGTGGTTGTGAAAAAGCTTCTCCAGCTCAGCCTGATGGAAGTCGGAGTCGGTGTACCACGAGCTGGGTGGGGTCCAGGAGTACTCGATTTGCTGCTCGGGATCAAAGTCGTTGAGAGCAGGCAGAGACTTGGATGTGGAGGAGTCGCTGGGGGTCATCCGTGATTCCTTTGACCGCCCCTGGCGGGCTACCTTCGGCGATATGAAGATTCTCTGCCCGAGGTTTCTGGTCGAGAGCGTGGAAATTGAGGTTGTGGGACATCCGGAGTTTATCGGGGAGCACAAGATCCTGGGCGAGATCGGACGGGGTGCCTGTGGGGTCGTGTACCGGGCTGAGAGCCCCGGCTATTCCGAAGCAGTGGCGCTGAAGCTGTTACAGACCAAGCACTCGGACTCGCCGGTGGAGACCCTGAGGTTTGAGCGGGAGTTCAAGCTGAACTCTTCCTGCGAGCACCCATTCCTGGTCAAGACCCATCAGTACGGCAACAACCAGGGGCAGCCGTTTTACACCATGGAGCTGGTCTGTGGGGTGGCTTTTAATCAGCGTTATCGCGACTTGCGGACTTCCGGTGAGCGGGGTGCGTTTGCCAGAACGGTGGAGGGGATCCTGGAGGGGTTGGAGCACATTCACGGTCGACTGATCGTGCACCGGGATGTGAAGCCGGAAAACCTACTGGTCAATGAGAAGGACGAACCGCGCATCCTGGACTTCGGTCTGGCTCGACCTCAACACGGAGAGGAAGCGCACCGGTTGACCACCCCTGGTACGGTGGTGGGAACGGTTCACTACCTCTCCCCTGAACAGCTCTCGGCTCGACCTCTGGATGGTCGCTCGGATCTCTTCAGCGTGGGAACCATGCTTTACGAGGTGCTGGCTGGACATCTTCCTTTCGAGGCGGACCATCCGATCGGGATCTTTGGCCAGATCCTGTCCCAGGAGCCACCGGACTTTGAGCTTCCACCGGGCTTCCCACCGGAGCTCAAGGAGTTCATCCGAAAATTGATGCGAAAGGAGCCCTCCGATCGCTACCAATCGGCGGGGGAAGCCCTGGTGGCCTGGCGACGCCTCATGTTCGGAGTGGAACAGGAGAGTAAAGCCCGGGAGGTCCAGCTGCCTGAGCATCTGTATATGCCGCGCTTCGTGGGCCAGGAAGAAGCACTAGCCGGTCTTCGAAGAGTGTTGGCCGGGGATGGGCCGCCGCTCCTGCTGGTGAAGGGCAAGGCCGGAGCCGGTAAATCCCGGTTCTTGGAAGAGGCGGCCGCCCTTGCTCAGGTCCGGGGATTGCCCCAGCACGGAGCCAGGGCAAGTGGCCAGGAATCGTCCCCTTATCAGCTCTGGATCCCGTCTCTGCGCCAGGCTTTTCAGAGACCCAAGCCTGCCATGATGCCGCTTCGGCCTCTTTTGACGAGCTTGCTCCCGGAATTGGGATACTCCCGCGCTACGGCCACCAGTAAGTCACAGCTTTTCGAAGCCATGGCTCGGACCCTTTGCTTGCATCGAGGGCTGGTCTGGCTGGATGACATCCACCTGGCCGACTCAGCCAGCCTGGAGTTTCTGCACTACCTGGCTCGGCGCATCTCTACTGCCGATGAACTGAAAGTGGTGGCGGCTTACAATCCCGACCTTCCGGCTAAGTTTTTGCAGCGCACCCGGGAGGTGCTGTTGGGGGCGGAGTTTGCCCTGGAGGTGGCCCTGGTGCCCTTGACCGAGGAAGAAGTGGCGGGGAAGGTTGGCTCCATGCTGGCCGGAGAGTTGGGCCAGGCGAGTGCCAGGCTGCTCCATCAGGAAACCGGAGGTAACCCGCTTTACATCGGCGAGGCGGTCAAAGCGGCTCTGGCTGAGTCCCGCTTGCATCATCTGAACGGCCAGTGGCATTTTGAGTCGCCCACCGAGAGATCGGTCACCGGTACGGTGAGAGATCAACTCAATCGGCAACTGCAGTCGCTGGAGGAAGCGGATCGAGGTATTTTGGCGCAGGCCGCGGTGTTAGGTTTTGACTTTGACTTCGAGGTTTTGTCTCAGGTGAGCGCGAGCCCCAAGATGGAGCTGTTGGATCGCATCTTGAAGCTTTCCAATAAAGGTTTCTTGATCGAGTCCCACCAGGACTGCTTTCGATTCGGAAGCCGGGCTCTGCACCAGGTCTTGCTGGAGACTTTCAGCGAGGAATCGGCCAGGCTGGAGCACCGCAAGGTGGCGGAGGTACTGGAAGGACTGGAACCGAGACAGCGCTGGGTGGTAGAGATCGCGCTACACTTCGAGGCCGCCGGCTGCCCCAACAAGGCGGCCATGCATCTTTTAAACGCGGGGGCGGAAGCCTTGCGAAACTTCGCCTTTGAAGACGCCCTGGACTACTACCAGCGGGCCCTCCAGGTGCCGTCGGACATGCGACCGACCATGTCCGATGACATGCTTTCCGATCGGATAGCCCAGGCCAGACAAGGACTTGGACAGTTTCAGGAGGCCGAACGGCAGTACCTTGATCTGCTCGGCCGGGCGGCCTCACCCATCATCAAAGTGCGCCTTCGCCGCAAGATCGCCGAGTGCCAGCAGATGCTGGGCCGGTTCAAGGAAGCTCACGAGCACCTGACCGAAGCACTGAATTTGCTGGGGGTGGGGCCGACCGGGCCGAGTGAGAAAAAGCCTCCGATACAGTGGGTTCATAAGCTCTTTAAGGATATCAGCAGCAGGTTCAGTTCTGATGAATTGATGAGCCATCACCTGCACCGGGTCCTGGATCGCCAACTCTCCAATCTGTTTTTCTTGCGGCCCCCCGGATGGAAGCAGGAAGTTTTTCGTCTGGCTCTGGTGCAGGAAGACGTGGCCCGGAAATTGGGCAACCCGGATTCGGAAGCGCAGGCTCAGATCTTCCTGGGTTTCGGAGAGTTGCACAACCGCAAGCTGGGCTCCGCGCTCTCTCACTGGGAAAAGGGA
>JBAYRN010000212.1:0-6847 GCA_041676625.1 Vulcanimicrobiota bacterium | reverse complement strand
TCGAGCTTGATAGCCCGGGAGAAGTCTTCCAGCGCCTCCGCGTAGCGACTATCGTTGGAATTTAACTCGGCCCGAGTGTGGAGCGCCGGGACCAGTTCAGGATCGAGTTGCACCGCCCGTTCCACGTCGGTTCGGGCCGCTTGGAAGTCTCCCAGCCTGGCCCAGGTATAAGCGCGCCCTGAAAGTGCGATCGCCATATCCGGCCTCAATGTGACCGCCCGGTCGAAATCGGTGTTGGCATCCGTGAACCTCTGGAGGTCGGCCAAAACGTAGCCCCGGGCCACAAAATGGTAAGGTTGAGTGGGCTGCAACTCCACGGCTTTGTTCAGGGCGGCCAACGACTCCTCGAAGCGTCCCGCCATGGCCAGGAGTTCGGCACGTTCGGCGTGGGATTCGCCGTGCTTGGGGTAGAGGGTGAGTAAGCGCTCCGAAAGCGCTAGCGCACCGGCCAGATCTCCTGTGCCCGCAAGCGATTCCGATAGCCCCAGAAGCAGATCCAGGCGGGGGCCCTCCTCTTCCACCAGAGCGCGGTACAAGTGCAGCGATTCCGCGTAATCTCTGGCTGCCAATCGCTCGGCCGCCCGAACATTTTTGGCTGACGGTTGGGCTGAGCACGGTAGCATCACGGAGAGGGCCAGTACAAATGCCAAGAAAAAATGAGCCCGCATACAGACAAGTTTTAGTGTTGCTAAGGTTTTACCTGTATAGGAGATAAAACCAGCACACGGGCTCTTAGCTTTCAAGCTGCGGCGGCCCATCATCAAGCAGTCTCTGGGGCAACGGCAGAAGCAACTTTTTCAAGTTTTCCTGGCTGGGGGCTTCCACTGAGAATCGATCCTGGAGTTGTAGCAAGGTGTCGGGGCGCCGGTATTCACACCACTTGCGGCGCACCCGATCACGCAGATCGGCGTACTCCGAATGGTGTTCCTCCACCATGAAAATGTGCCAGCCATACTTGGTGGCAAGCGGTTTACTGGTCCGTCCTGGGGGCATCAAGAAGAGCAGGGGAGCGAGATCCTCCTGGAGGTCGTCTCGGCTCTTCCAGCCCAGATCTCCGCCGATGTCGCGGGTCAGAGGGTCCAACGAAAAGCGGGCTGCCAGCGGCTCAAACTCGACCCCGGCAACCAGTCGTTGCGCCACATCGTGAGCCTCGTTTTCACTGTCCAGCAAAATATGCCGCAGATGGATCTGCTCGAGTTGCCGCTTGTTTCGCTGATAAAACTGTAGGAACACCTGTTCTCGCTCGTTGGGGTTTAACTCGTTGAGTGAGAGCTGATCCAGAAGCACCAGGGTGCCCAACTTGTCCCGCAGTTCCACCTCGGTGCTCTCGCCGCTATCGAGTTGAGCTTTGACTTCAGGCTCCTGTTTCCAAAGATGCCAGCGAGCTTCCAACTCCTCCACATCAAACTGGAGCTTGGATTCTTCGGCCGCCAGCCTGACCAGTTCACGGCCAGTGAGATCGGAAACCACGCCTACCCCGTGGCGCTTTATGAGTTCGCTTCTTACCCGATAAGAATCCACGACTCTCTTTGTTCCGATGGAGTTTTGGATCTCCACGACGCTTTTCTCGTCGGTGAAAAAGATATAGCCCAGCACGCCTGCAAAAAACAGGTTCAGCAGCACGGATGCTATCAAGGCTTTCTTCATGGGTAGGCCATTCCACGGGGAGGTTGCTAAATTCCTATGAAGAATGGCCTTCTCATTGCGATTGCCCGTCCTTCAAGTAAGCTACCAACTCTATCGCTCGCCCCAGCCTGATTTCGAAGACTTCCTTTATCTCAAAGAGCGCGGCGTTCGGGCTCTGGTCAATCTCCGAGAGGAGGCCGAGGAGAGTGCGTTCTTTGCCCGGCAAGCTCAGTTGGAGTATCTTCACGTGCCGGTCGTCGACTGGCAACTGCCGAGCTTTGAGCAAGTCGATCAGTTCTTGAGTTTCCTGGAGCAGAACAATCCCGCCCTGGTTCACTGCTTTGCTGGAGTCGGCCGCACCGGCACCTTCGTGGGTTGCTATCGGGTGACCCGAGGAATGGATGCGGAGACCGCCATAAGCTTGACCAACCAGGAGACACCCATGCCGGGGGTGTTTATGAACAAGATCCAGATGGACTTCGTGCGGGAGTTCGCGAGCCGCCACCGGGCCGCTCAAAGATCATCCGGCAGCCAGGTTTGAAACGGGGAGATGTCCCGAAGTTGGCTGTCACAGCTGACCAAATGTCTTAAGTTTTCCTCTTCCATGACCGCAAGCAGAGCGGCATCATTAGCGAGCAACCCATAATTCATGGAAGAAAGAAAAGGCCAAGAGGTCTATCGCGTTTCTTTAGGAACCACCGAGAATGCCTCAAGCTGAGCGTTACTGGAGACCTCACCTGGACCATCTGGAGTCGGAAGCGATATACGTTCTTCGAGAGGTGGCGGCGCAGTTTCAGAACCCGGGGTTGCTCTTCTCCGGGGGGAAGGACTCAATCCTGGTGGCCTGGCTTGCCCGGAAAGCCTTTGCTCCGGCACCCATCCCTTTCCCCCTGGTCCACATCGATACCGGCCACAACTTTCCGGAGACCCTGGATTTTCGCGACGGGTTCGTCAAAGAACTGGGGGCCAGGCTGATCGTGGGTTCGGTCCAGCAGTCTATCGAGCAGGGCCGTGTGGTGGAAGAGAGTGGGCCGTATGCCAGCCGAAACGGACTACAAACCGTGACTCTGCTGGACACCATCGCCGAACACCGATTCGATTGTATGATCGGAGGGGCCCGTAGAGATGAAGAAAAGGCCCGCGCCAAGGAGCGCTTCTTTTCTCACCGCACCCGAGAAGGGCGCTGGGACCCCAAAAATCAGCGCCCGGAGTTATGGCATCTCTTCAACGGGCACATGGCCATGGGGGAGCACTTCCGGGTCTTTCCCCTGTCCAACTTCACCGAGTTGGATGTGTGGCAGTATCTGCAGCGCGAGCAGGTGCCACTGCCCTCGCTATACTTCAGCCACGAGCGCGAGATCATCGAGCGTCAGGGCACGCTGCTGGCGGTGTCCCACGTCGTCCGGCCGCTGGAGTCGGAAACCGTGGAGAGGAAGCGAGTCCGGTTTCGGACCATCGGCGATATGACGTGCACCGGAGCCACCCTCTCTCAGGCCGAAACCATCGACCAGATCGTTCAAGAAGTGGCGGGCGCGGTGACCACCGAGCGGGGCGGCCGCTTCGATGACAAGCGCTCCGACACCGCCATGGAAGAGCGTAAGCGGATGGGGTACTTCTAAGCGGATAAGAGATCTGGCTGTGGTGACAGTTGTCACTGAGTTCGGAGTCGTCTGAAATTACTATATCTCCACGAACGAACAGTTACGTCGATTGGAGATAACTTATGAAAATCAATCCCTTACAACCCTGGAAGGCCACCGGATCTTCACGCCCCGCGCCGGCGGCGCCGCGGCAGGAGTGCCGATTACCCGATTTGCGAGACCAGGCTCATCTATCCGTTCCTGCTCCGATCCGGGAGTCCGCGCCGGAGAGTTTCTCGCCGGCGAGCAGAGCGACTCTTCCGGAAAGCCCTTCGCGCCCGTCGGTGACCGGGCCGATCTTCGAGGAGGATAGTTACCCCCGTTCTTACTTCCATCCGTTCGATGCCCCGGCCGACCTGGTCCACGCTCCAGCGGATATCCAGGCTACCTGGAATAGCCGTATGCCGGCGCCGGCCTGGGACTTTATGGAGAACCTGACTGCCGGCTCTCCGGTCCGGGTAGGAGGCGGAGATATCTCTCTGGAGGGCCGTAACGGCGAGGCCCAGATCCTGGAATACAATCTGGATCTGGTGCAGGGCTCGAAACAGATCGGAAGCATGAGCCGAGAGTTCATTTTTGAGGATGACGGCGCCCGTGTTCACCACCAGTACTTTGAGATCGATGCAGCTCTGCAAGGCCAGGGTGTGGCCAAGCAGATCCTGGCCAATTCCGTGGAACTTTACGATCGGATGGGGGTCCAATCCGTTTCACTTTTTGCCGGGCTGCAGGTTGGGGGATACGCCTGGGCCAAGTACGGGTTCAAGCCTGAGGCCGGTCCTGAAACCGCAGACCTCTTCGACACCGTGCGGGGTCGTTTACAAGACCTGGATGTTCCACCGGCGACCAAACGATCGGTGCAGAGGTTGCTGGCCGAGAACAAGCCCGAGGCGGTGTGGGCCCTCTCGGATCTCGATGGGGTGAAGGTCGATAATGGCAAGGTGCCTCTGGGCAAGGCCTTACTAATGGGTACCAGCTGGGCGGGAAAGCTGGACCTCACCTGCCCGGACTCAAGAGCCCGATTTGAGCAGTACATCCACAAAGGCTGCACCGGCAGCGCGCAGAAAGGACAATAATCATGGAAAAGAAGCAAGAACTAGACCCGACCACCCACGCCGAGTTGCTAGCCGGGGGCAGCCGAAGATTCCCCCTCGAGTCGTATCGGCAACTGAGAGCCACCGGAACCGAGCACAAGGAGGCCCTGGAGATGCTGGGCTTCAGCGAGGATGAAGTACCGGACGAAGCCCAGGATTAATAGCACAAACGGCGGCGCCCCAAGGGCGCCGTTGGTGTTGGTCATCGAGATAAATTCGGGTGAAATGAGCTATTTGCATGGATAATAAGCAACGAGTCTGGCGATGGGGCATTGCTCACCTGGGCTCCTGATATGGACATCCTCCGATTTACCACCGCAGGCTCCGTGGACGATGGGAAGAGTACCCTCATCGGTCGACTACTGTTGGAATCCAAGTCCATTTACCAGGATCAACTCGAGGCGGTCACCGCCCAGAGCCGAAGGCGGGGCGACCCTTACCTTGATCTGGCCCTCTTCACCGATGGGCTGAAGGCTGAACGAGAGCAAAAGATCACCATCGACGTGGCCTACCGCTATTTCTCCACCCCCCGGAGGAAATTCATCATCGCCGACTGCCCCGGACACCTCCAGTACACCCGCAATATGGTGACAGGGGCTTCCACCGCAGAACTCGCTGTGGTGTTGGTCGACGCCCGAAACGGTCTGGTCACTCAGTCCAAACGTCACGCCTTCCTCTCCACCCTGCTCGCTATCCCTCACCTGGTGGTGGCCATCAACAAAATGGATCTGGTGGGCTATTCGGAAGAGGTTTTCCTGCGAATCTGTGACGACTTCCGCGACTTTGCCAGTCGGTTAGAGGTCAAGGGGCTCACCTTTATCCCCATTTCAGCTCTGCTGGGCGACAACGTGGTGGAAAAGAGTCCGAAGATGCCTTGGTTTCAGGGCAGCACTTTTTTGCACTTCTTGGAAACCGTCAACACCGGAGCCTCTCTCAACCTCATCGACTTTCGCTATCCGGTCCAGTACGTCGTGCGACCCCATCAGGATTTTCGTGGATTTGCGGGGCGAGTGGCATCCGGCCGGGTGGCCGTGGGAGACGAGGTGGTCTCGCTGCCGTCCGGAGTCAGGAGCAAGGTCTCTACCATTTGGGTAGGGGAGAGGACGATGGAGGAGGCCTTCGTGGGTGATTCGGTGGTCCTGGGCCTGGCCGATGAGATCGATGTGAGTCGGGGGGACCTTCTGGTTCGGGCCAATAACCTGCCTCGAAAAACCCAGAACCTTGACACCACCCTCTGCTGGCTCTCTGAGGTACCGCTCAACCCCAGGCAGGACTATTTCCTCAAACTGGCCACCCGGGAAGTCCAATGTTCTTTGGTCCACCTGGACTACCTTATCGACGTGGATACCATGCACCGGGAAGAGGCCAGACCTCTACAACTCAATGACTTAGGCCGCGCGCAACTCCGCCTTCAAGAGCCGATCTACTTCGACCCCTACCACCGCAACCGCGAGATGGGTTCTTTTATCTTGATCGACCCGGTCACCCATGGCACCGTGGCCGCTGGGATGATCCGAGGAGTTTCACCTGATCTTCGACGGCTGGTCCAGCCGGAGGTGGCAGAAAAGCCGAGCCTCATCGAGACCGAGCGCCTGGTTTCGGGCGAGGATCGCCATCGCAAGCAAGGGCACAAAGGCGCGGTGGTCTGGCTCACCGGTCTCTCGGGGGCGGGTAAGTCCACCCTGGCGGTTCGACTGGAGAAAGAACTCTTCGAGGCAGACTACCGGGTCATGCTCTTGGATGGAGACTCCGTGCGCCAGGGGCTTTGCGCCGACCTGGGTTTTAGCGACCAAGACCGCCGGGAAAACAACCGCCGGATAGCAGAGTTGAGCGCACTGCTGGCCTTTCAGGGTCTGATAGTGATCGTGGCCTTCATCAGTCCCTTCCGCGCCCAAAGAGAGCTGGCCCGCAGCCTGGCTGGAGAGATGCCGTTTCTAGAGGTACTGGTAGACTGCTCCCTGGAGGGCTGTGAAAAGCGCGACCCCAAGGGGTTCTATGCGAGGGCCAGGAGGGGAGAGATCAAGCGCTTCACGGGTCTCGATTCGCTTTATGAGCGGCCCTTGCAGCCAGACCTGGAACTGGACACTGAAAACCTGACCGTGGAGGAGTGCGTGGAAGTCTTGATGAGGGAAGTACGGGAACGGGTTCGCCTTTAGAGTGGAGGCATTTGGTTCATTCACACAACTCATACCGCCCGCGTTCATGGTCTTGGTAGTGAGTTTCCAGGCGCCTTGCGATTCGCGACAAAAAACTTACACTCACTTCCTTGTTGGCTGTCCAAAACGGCTTCATTTATAGAACAATCACTTGGAACGAGTTGCGAATCACGCGTACACTTTTTCTGAGGGGTCGAGACCACCCGGCCCTGCGACCGCAGCATGCTGATATCCACTTTTCTCGACACCTACCTTCAACTCGATTCCTACGAGGAGGAGAAATTTCGAGCAGAGTTTGCTAAAATCAACCCAGAGGAACGAGACGAGATGCTTG
>JBAYRN010000211.1:0-6889 GCA_041676625.1 Vulcanimicrobiota bacterium | reverse complement strand
GCCAGTCCGATCACGGATACCATAAGAGCGAACGGGGCAGACCAGTGTCCGGGTGCCTGAACCAGCAGAAACAGAAAGGAGATCAACGTGCTCGCCAGGGTCGCGGTGAAGGCGGCCTGCCTGGCCTCTCGGACGCTCCGGCTGCGCACCACCGGTAGCACAGCCAAAACATACAGGGCGATGTTGATGAGAGCATTCGCATTCGTGCTCATCGCAGCGGCTCCACCTTTTCTCGGCCGGGAGCAGATAGGCCCATAATGCGCCCTTCGATGAAACGTTCGGCAGTGTCCAACAGGCCGACCGACTTCCTCCACCTCCTGATGGCGTTCAATAGAAAGGCTTCGGAGTAGCCGCGCTCCAGGGCCAACCGATAGAGCCAGAGCTGCCAGGCTCTTGGAAGCAGCCGTTCGTAATGCAGGCCCATCCGAGGTAGAACCTTACCCAGCGAGGTTTCGATGTTGTGGTAGTCGTGAAGCACACTGGGTGCTCTCAAGATCTCCAGGGTTCGGATGGAGGCGTGCCCTATCATGTGAAGACCCGCCACCCAATACCAACCCATACCGATCTCCACGAAGATGAGCCCCACCTGGGTCATGGAGCCGTAAGCCAGCGCGCACTTGACGTCGGACTGAACCCGACCAACCAGCGTGCCGTGGAGAGCGGTCAGCAAGCCCACCGCCACCACCAGCGGACCGCCCCACCGCGACTGCTCAATGAGGGGCGCACAGCGAAGCATCAGATACGGACCGAGGTGTATCGACAACGCCCCGTAAAAGATCGCGCTGGAGGGCGTGGGCCCCTCCATGGCCCGGGGCAGCCAGCCTCCGAACGGCACCAGGGCCGACTTGCCCGCACAAGCCCAAAGCAGGAGCAGCACCAGAATCAGGTTCTGGCTCTGGTCTGTTCGCGGCGCCAACTGGAGCCACTGGCCACCCTGTTGGGAGAAAAACGTCGCCGTGCCGCTGTGATGGATCAGGACCACCGCCGCCAGAAGGCCGATGTCACAAAATCGATAGGTCAAGTAGGCCCTGACGCCCCCTCGAGCCGGACCTGGGCGGTGGCTGAAAAAGCCGATCAAGAGCGCCGAGCTTAACCCAACCAATTCCCAACCGAAGAAGACCTGCTCCATACTGGCAGCCAGCACGATCACCTCTACTCCGATCCCCAGAATCAGGGTCAGCAGATAGAACCGCAGAAACCCTCTCTCTTGATGGAGGTAATCCCTGGAGAAATGACTGACCAGGCCCAGAGCAAACGAAGCCATGCCGGCAAAGGTCAAAGAGAGCGGGTCAAAAACTCCTTGCCACACGTACTCATAACCCGATAGGCTGTACCATTCCCCCAACTGCAGCCTCACCCCCCGGCCTGCGAACCCGAGCGAGACGAACGACAGGAGGGAGGAGAGAAAGAAGGCCGAGGTCGTGAGGCGAGCCACCGAGCGCTCGGAAAGGGGATATTGAAACCACCAGGCCAGGCTGAAAAAAGCACAGACGAGGGCCGGGATCAAGACGATCGAACTGACCAGAATCGACATTCAGCAACCGCCTCCGAAGCCGGGCCCCAGGAGCGTGTCGGAGTAGTCTCCCAGGCGCGCCGGTGGCAGATGCTCTCGGTGGCCCTGGTAATACTCCAGAGAAGTGGAAGCCCGGGGAAGGCGGCTCTCCGAGTCGAGTTCGTGGGGCACGAAGCAGCCTCGCTTGTAATGCCAAAATTGGTCGTCTTCGGGAGACCAGGCAACCACGAACATCCATTCCTTGTCCAGCAAATCCTTCAGCACCGGTCGCTCCTCGAGCACCCGCAGCAAGAGTTCCGGAGACGACTCCACGATATTGAGCAAACGCATCGGTTCGTGGATCTCTACCATCTGCCAGGGGAGCCCGGTGCGCAGATCCGAAGCGTGACCATCCATAACGCCCAATAGCCCGGTCACGTTGTGGGGGAGCTTGGTTCCACATCCGTAACCCGAGGGATCGATGGAGCTGAAGTAATACTCCAAATTGATACCCGCTCCCACCGGCCCCACCGACTCCAGGAGCCTCCCCAAAAGCGAGCCATCCTGGTCGTTGGTCGGGTCGTAGGAGCATAGAAAAACTCGGCGGTCGAAAAACAGCCCTCGGGTTCGCTCCCGCCGACCGACCACGCAAAGTGAGTTTGTGCAGTGACCATACTCCGGCCGGGGCTGAGCCAGAGTGACCGCCCGGGCCTGGACATGACGATAGGCGGCTTGCGGCGAAAGCGAGAGGGGAACGTTTTCAAACCTCCGGCAGCGCTCGTGAGCGTCGAGCACGCAGCCCCTGTGCAACAGCTCCTTAAACTCCACCAAATCTTGCCGATGAGAATCTGGGACCAAATCCAGGTCGTAGTAGGTCATGGAGTCATCACAAGTATTGTGGTAAGCAGCCACAAACCAGGTCTCTTCAGAAATCTTGATGCCGAGGGCTTGAAGTTGCCGGCGCACCTCGGGGTGATTGGCCATCAGACAGAAGGCCCGGGCGTTCGGTCCGCCCCTGCCTCCCCCGGTCGCTCCGCAGTCGTGGGCCGCCTCGTGGGGGTTGTTCAGACTCGAAGAGCCGTGACCAACTACCGCAAAGAGGGATGCAAAGCGGGTCACCCCGATGGTCTCGACACCCGCTTTCACAATTTCAGTCATCTCCCCGATAGTAAAGCCTTCGTACAGCCCTTCATCATTCGGTTCTTGCCCCTCCGGACGCTCCAGGGCCAGCCGAGTCAGCGGCTTGGCAGCCCCCCCTTCCAGCATCGTTCCTATCCGGCCACAAAACCCCGGAAAGAACGTCTGCCCCACCAGCGGGATTCCCGCTAGAAACCCGGTAAACAAGGAAAGGAGTCCACCCCTGACCAGAGAGTTTCGACTCGCGCGCCAGGTCTGTCGAGCCGTGCCCAAAGCCGTGGCACGGCGCTCCTCTGACACCGATACCTCCCTCACCAGATGCCTGGGGGTATAGGCGGGAGGGCACAGAGGAGAAGCGTGGGGGTCGGAGATCCCCTGGTACAGCATACCCACTCCGAAAAAGCCTACATAACCGAACGTTTCCAGGTCTCCGTTCAACTCTTCCAGGTGACGGCGCAGAGACTCCTCGCGGTCATCGATGCAGAAGACGGCTTGAAAGCGAGGTCCGGTCGAGCCTACCGACGCACCAGCTCGGCAGTGATGGATCAATGAGTCCACCACCTCCTGTCTGTACCGCCGCTCGTAGGCCTCTAAGAGCGTGCGACGACGCGCCAGGTCGTGGAACTCCCGGACCTCCCTCACCCAGGCTCGGGCGGCTTCCGGGCTACCGAAACTTTCCAGTTCAAAACCACTACGCTGAGCCAGGACAAAAGCCTCGTAGGTCAGCTCGTAGCCACTTGCGGTAGCCTTTCGGGTGGAACCCATCGGCCCATGGTCTTGAAACAGCACCTCCAGTTGTAGATAGATCGCCAGAAAGTCTAGAAGGCGCACGGGGGGAGCCTCGATCGGTGCCAGGTCCGGCCGCTTTTCCAATACCGAGATCATCCCCGCCCAGCCCCGCAGTGCCAGAGCCCGCTCGCGCAAGGCCGCAAATACCTCGCTCCGCCTGATCCCCAGGCGCCTTAAAGCATCCTCGAGGGCATCGCTGGAAGTCCATCTGGCCTCCACCTGCTGTTTGAGTGCTGCGGACAGCCTTCTCTGCCAGGGCAAGGCCGGCCCGGCAGGCTGGGAGTACAAGCAAAGGAAGGCCTGATAAAGTCCGTTCTTGACCGGCATGGGCCAGTAACTGATTCCCTGGTCCAGATACGCTCCGCAAAAGCGAATCAAAAAAGAGTGGACTTCCTGGACCGGAACCGCCTGCTTTGGTACCGCTTCCACCCGAACTCGAGCTTCCGACCGAATCGAACGCCACAACGAAAGATGGCTCCTCTTCAGGATCAGGTCTCCCTCTTCTAGCAGATAGCGAATTCGAGCCTCTCCCGGGATCTCGAAGAGATGGTCCAACCGAAACTTCTTAAAGTCTCTTCGGGTCCAGTCCGAAAAGGGGAACGGACGCTCTCCATCCTCTTGTAGACAAGCCTCGATGTCGCTGTCTTTGATCCGTCCGGACTCCCGCTGGGCCGCCAAGAACATCTCCGATGGATAGGGCCGACAGCCAAATAGCTCTGCACCTTTCAAGACTCCTTCGTGGAACTCTAAGTCCTGAAAATGGTGCAGAGTATTGTGATGAACAAATCTTCGAATGGGAGACTGCTGGGGGAGGAGGTGGCTCACTCTCTCAATGAGATCTTCAAACTCTACGTCCCCGACTCGATCAAGGCGCGAAAGCGGCGTATTCACGGCTCTCTCTTTCTCGGCATGGTTTTGGGCATCATTATGGTAGCCCCTCCGGGGGAGCAGAATCAGTCCATGGATTGATTTCGCCAAGTAAAAGTGGTCTTTTCCGCCTCTCTATCAGCCCGCAGGCCTACGCCGTTTGGAGTAACGCAGGATTTAGGCCTCTTGCGGCCAATTTCGCGAAGTACCATGAGCGACGTTTATCTTTGGGAAACCTACGACAAACTTGGGCGAGACGCCCTGGAGACCGGCGATCTGGAGCAGGCCAACGAAGCTTTTCGCTCTGCGGTAGCGACCGCCGAGGAGATTCAAGCACCCGACCGCCTGGTACTCTCGCTGAGAAACCTGGCCGCGACCATGCAGGACATGAACCAGATCGGTGATGCCCACGAACTTCTCCTGCGCACCCAGGAGGTAGCCCGAGAGCAGTTGGGGGAGGAGCACTCCCAGACCGTCGAGACCTGGCGAGACCTCTCCCAGGTGTGCCGCCATCTGGGCTACCTGGATCAGGCCGATCAGTACTTAAAGCAGGTCCTGGAACAGGATATCAAATCCCAGGACACCGAACTGATCGGCTCCACCCTGCTCAGCCTGGCTCAAATCTCGCAGGCGAAAAACGAGCCGGCGGTGGCGGCTGCTTACCTTCAGCGGGTGGTGAAGCTGAAGCGGCAAAAGCACGGGGACAACCACCCTGAGATAGCCCAGCCTCTTCTCTGGCTCGCCACCGCTCTCTACCAATGCGGCAAAGCGACGGAAGCGCAATCTTTTATGCGCACCGCCCTGGGACTCCTGGAACGACACTTTGCCGACGAACCGCTGCACCTGGCGCAAAGCTTGCTGGCCGGGGCCAAACTCATGGTGGATGCGGGGCAGTTTGAAGTGGCCCTCACCCACCAGAAGCGAGCCCTGGATCTTCTGAATTCCGAACTGCAGCCGGAGGATGAAAAGCTCTGGGAGACCCGGGAGTATATCGCCACCACCCTTGCGGCCATGGGCAAGCTCGAGGAAGCCATCGAACTGTTGGAGTTCTGCCTTCGCAATGGAGAGCCCCAGGGCGCCCAGGCCGGAGCGACCTACAAGAACCTGGCCGGGCTCTACCTCGCCCTGAACCAGACCGAAAAGGCTGAAGAGCTCTATCTCAAGGCCACCGAGATTCTGGAAGTCGCCCTGGGCAACCAACACCCCGCCTATCTGGCAACCCTGGAAGAGCGCATCCAACTGTATCATTTTTCCGGACGCACGAAAGAAGCCCTGGAGCTTGCCCTGAAAACCATCAGGGCCACCGAAGATCGGTTTGGACCAGGACACCCGAACACCGCCCAGGTCTATGCTTCCACCGCCCTGCTGGCCCACGGAGCCGAAGAATGGGAGACCGCGCTGGAGTTGATGCACGCAGCCGAAAAGATTTGGAGTTCTCTGGATCCCCGGCCGGAAGATGTGCTGGCCAACTGCCACGCGAATATCGCGACCTGTCTGATTCGGTTGGGTCGCCGAGCCGAAGCCGAGCCCAGCCTGGTGATCGCCGAGAGTTGGGGTAATGAAGCCCTTAAACCTGTTCTAGCCGAATTGCGAGCCGAACTGGGATCCGACAAGCCCCCGATAACCGAAGAACCCAAGCCTCAAGAACTCACGCTCGAATTGGAGCCGGATACGGAAGTTCCCGAGTCTCCCGAGTCCTTTGAATCCTCTGAAGACGACGAATTCGCCCTGCCGGACCTGTTCGATGATGATGAGGAGACTCCCCAGGCCGCCGATGAATCCACCGAAGAGCGAGAGCTCACCGAAGAGCCGGAGCCCGTCCCAGGACCGGAACTCATCGTAGAGCCCGAGGACCTGCCCGAAAAGGTGGAGCTATTCGAAGACGAGGACGACTACTCCATCGAGTTATTTACCGACGAGCCTTCAGAGGAAAAGACTCCGCCGACTCTGGAACTCGAGGAGGTGGCTGAAACCTTCGAGGAAGAAAACCCGGAAGCTCTGGAGGAAGAAACAGAAGTAGCCGAGGACGAACCGCAAGTCCCAGAAGAAGACGTGGCTGCTGCCGAAGAAGAATTGGAAGCTTCCAGCGAGCCGGCCTTCGTCTACGATCCCGAAAGTCCAGATTTTGTGGACCGGCGTACTTCCCCCCGCTGCCCCCTCTCCTTCAACCGCTTCTTCGAGATCCACGTAGCCTCGGAGAGTGGCTCAGAAGATGATTTTAAGAGCTACCTGGTCGATCTCAGCCAGGGTGGCATCCGGATCAACAGCGAAGTCCCCTTCCCCCTGGAGTATGATCTGACGGTCACTCTACCGGAAGACGTCCTGGGCGAAAAGACCACCCTGGATTGCCAGGTGGTCTGGCAAAAAGCCCTCTACGGCGCCAGCTTCATTCAAGGCCTGGCCTTTAAAGATCTCACCGAAACTCAGCAGAAACTCATCGACACCAGAGTGACCCCCGAAAACGGTGCCTCTCGATCGATCAGCCGCCAGCACTTTCGACTGTACCGCCCCTTTCCCATCAAGCTCAAAGCCGACGGACATGAGGAGTGGCTCACTTCCTACGCCACCGATCTCTCCGTCAACGGGATCGGAACTCGACTGGCG
>JBAYRN010000210.1:0-6901 GCA_041676625.1 Vulcanimicrobiota bacterium | reverse complement strand
CTGGCCAAAGAGCTCGACTGCGATCAGATTCAAAAGTTAGTAAGTCAGACCCCTAAAGGTGGCGTGCCCGGTGATGTCTTCGAGGATTCCGAGCAGCCCACCAGCGAACTGCGCTGCAAGCTTTCCGAGGAGGTGCTGGCCATGCTAGACCACGCCCGACGACTCCACTCCGTAGAGCAGGGTGAAGCGGTGACCACCGCCCAGGTGCTGGAATTTGCGCTGGTCTCCTACATCTCCAATCTGCCGCTCGATCAGGAGTCGTTGGACAAGGTGCGACAGGAGATGGATAAGGATCTGCAAGCGGAGAGAGCAAGGGAGATTCCGCTGGTGGCGGCCGCTCGCGAGATGGCCGTGGAGATGGGTCTTTTGATTGATCCCGATGCTGACGAAACGACCCATCCGGGACAAAATCAACCCGCCGAAGACTGCGCCGAAGTTCTAGCTCAGGCCCTCGGTACCGAGCCGAGTTTGGAAGTCGTGCAAGAGACGGAAGAGGCACTGGCCAAAAGCACCCACCCGGGTGTTTTCGATCCCACAGGTCTCGAGCTTTCCAAAGTCGTTGGGCCCGCCGAACTCGAAGCTTTGCAGCACCATCGACCTCCGGCCATCCCAAACAAAAGCATCTGTTTCAACCCCCAGAACCGCCACACCACCAAAGCCCAAAAGCGAGAACTCTTGCGCCGAGACGGCTGGGCCTGTAGCACCCCGGGCTGCTGTCATAGGCTTTACTTACACCTTCATCACCTGGTGCCGCACTCCCAGAATGGCCCCACCATTGACCGAAACCTGGTCGGGCTGTGTTCGAGCTGTCATCGAAACGTGCACGACGGCTCGCTTCGCATCTTCCTCCGGCCAGACGGCAAGCTGCACTTCACCGACGCCGAGGGAAACTCGGTGGCCGAACAAGCCGATCTGGAACTGGGTCAATGGCTCGACTTTAATATCGGGTGGGACGGCGAGGAGGATGACTCCTTTACCATTCGGGCCCACCGGGGAGAGTGGTCTATTTTTGGTGAGGCACAGGCATCCATCTCGTAAATGACAAGAACCTGCCTCGTGAGTTGCACCTTACCTGGAATGCGCCCCTACCTCCCAGTGCAGAGAGGAGCAGACCAGATCGATCGGCAAGATCTTTTTCGGAACAACGTTCGTTCCGTGTTTTAGACGCAAGGCGGCTAAAACCGGCAGGTCGGGTACCCACCGAAGAAGGGTGTTCTCCGTCGCGCCTCGGCGACGGAGTGAATCCAACCTACCAGGGCGGCCGAAAGCGGAGCGTTCACCGAAGGTGGCATCGGGGTGGCCTGACAAGATCGGTGCCGCCCCGAAGGGGCCTCGTCATTGTGGTCACGCGCGTTTCGGCGGCCAGCACCCAGCCCCCGAGTTTGCACCCAACCCAGATCAACCTGAGTAGAAAAGCCAGCCGGTACCGGCTGGCTTTTCTACGGCTTAGATCCTCTCAGCCCCCACCTGGTTCGCCCTTGGAGACTCTAAGGGCGGCCCATAGGCCGGAACCAGAATAGCAAGGTGAGAGAAAGCGCTCTACCCGTTCTACTCTCTAAACTTGCTACGCTCTCCCTCTATTAGTTCGACAGCTACAATTGCATCGCCTTGGCTTAATTTTTTCCACTGAACTCTAACTATGCTATTTGGTTTGAACTCCCATTCTTCGTCTTCTGGGCAATAGTCAGGATGAGCTAATAGCCGTACAATGTCTGAGTCAAGATGAACGAATGGAACTGGACGATATGACGTTGTTCCTTCGTTCATTAGTTGCACATAGACTGAATCAGCATCGCTAACCATCTTTCACCACACGAATCCATTTCCGCCAACTTGCAAAATCTCTCTGGTAGCTTCATCAATCACTAAAGAACGACCGGTTTCAGGATGTGTATATCTTCTCGCCGGGTTTCCTGGATTGACTTTGTTGTCCGCGGCACACCTCTTCCCACTCTTCAAGGCCTCCGTGACCTGTTCGGCAGTCCATCCTCGTTTCTTGAATTGATTCTTCCACTTTGTCATTGATTTAAAGCTACCTAGTACCCAGTTGGGGGCCATTGCGGCTCGTTCCGCAGCAACTTTTGCTGCATTAACCTTGGGCCCTATATGAGCGAACGGGGCAGTCCCAAGAACGAATCCATAGTAGAGATTTTCGAGCAGACCCGCCTCGCCGGTTCCATTTCTCTGCCCAGCCATTTGAGCTGTGCTGGCACCAATCACTTCAGGAAGTATAGCACCAGTTCTCCATAGAAACGCCTGGAAGTGATCTCCACGATCTACGGCAGCATCGGCGCCCGCATTCATGTAGGCAGCATTACTAATCGGGTCTGTGAAGTCACCGGGCTTCAATCCTGCGGGATCGATCAGGTTAATAGGATTATTCCCCGCTTCAATCCGGTTTGAATGACCCGCTTTCAAGGGGGACACACGCATGAAAGCCCCTTTTGAGCCAGCCAACGCAGGTAAGGGGCTTGTCAGGAACGCCAGCAGCAACAAGTAGAGGAAGAGTCGGGATTTGGACAGAGGGTGCCTCACTTGGGAGACCTTCGCGAACGAGGCCCCGAGGTCATTCGACTAAGAAAAGAAATGGTGAGGTGTCAGCGGGGCGCGTAACGGCGCAGGATAGCGCGGATGGCCGGGGTGGAGAGACGGTGGCCGTGGACGTTAAGAAAGAGAGCTTCGGTCTTGTGCTCGGGAGAGATCAACAGCGGTCGGGATTTTCGCAGGTAGCGTTCGAGATCTGCTGTGAGTCCGTCGCTCAACGAGTGGATGGCTCGAGTTCGCCCGGAGCTTCTCAGAGCCGCAGTATCGAAGCAGATGTCGGTGAGATCGAGGCGAGAGCAGGCCGTGCTCGGTATCTGAGTTTCTAAGATGACGGCCAGAGCGGCACGGTCTCGAATACCGATGGCCGTGTCCCGGGGTGGAGCCGCCAGAGCCTTTCGAATCTCGCCGACGGAGAACTCTCGCTTAGCGACGTGGACCTTGGGGACGGAAAGACCGGCGGCGGGGTTCTTGTTCAGCACACCGGCCTCTTCAAGGTAGCGATAGAAACGCCGCACCGCACCGACCGCCTGGTTGACGGTGTTATCGGAGTAAAGAGCCCCGCGAGGACCGGGTGTCCAACGCAACTCTTTTTGCCACTGCTCCAGGTCTTGCGTCCGCAGTTCGGTGAGAGTACGGCCAACGGCGAATCGCTGCAATCGCTGAAGCCAGACCTCGGCCAGGGTGATGGTGCTCTCGGAGTATCCGTCGCTCTTGAGAGCTTGCAAGTGCTGAGGGATCATGGGAAAGAGTTCTGAGTTCGTGGCCAACACCGCCGAAACTCACGCTCGAGTTGTCGCTGGGATACCTGGGCGTAGCGCCGGGTCGAGTCGAGATTTGCATGGCCCAATATCTGCTGGATATGCTCAAGCTCCATCCCCGCCTCTACCAGGTGGGTCGCGCACGCATGCCTTAGCTGATGGGCACTCAAGTTCAGACCCAGTTTCAAGCCGTACTTGCGCACAATGAGGTTGACGCTCTGGTCGCTGAGCCGCTGCTTCCTCTGGTTGAGAAAGAGCGCCTGCTCGGCTGTGTCGGCGACAAGCTCGGGCCGGGAATTGCAGAGGTAGTCCTGGGCGCATAGCTCCAGCGATGGACTCACCGGTAATAGCCGTTCATCGCCTCCCTTGCCCACAACTCGCAAGGTCTGCTGGTCCAGGTCCAGATCGCTGAGGTTCAAAGCGGAGCACTCGGAACGGCGAGGGCCCAAGCTGTAGAGAAGTTCCAACACGAACTGGTCGCGCAGGCCCAAGACGGTAGATCTGTTCGGAAGCTCCAGAAGTCTTTTCATGATCGCTACCGTCGGTGGAGTCGGTGCCGGACTTGGCCCTGCCGGCGGCGAGTAAGAGTCTCCGTCGTACAAGGTGAGTCCGGAGTAACAGGCCCAACGCAAGAAGAGCTTGGCCGCCCGCAGCCAGAGGGAAATCGTGGCCTCAGAAAGGGGCTGGTTCAGGCAAAGCCAACTCTCGAAGCCTTTCAGGGATCACCCGCTGGGATGTCGAGCTTGCGGGGCGCACCGCGTTGGAGAATCTAAGGGTGGGCGCAAGAACAACCGAGTGTTCTACATGCTCATTGCTCTGGAAGAAGATCGTCATAGCAGACTATTTTGACGGGCTTCCTGGCCAGAAGTGCCGTAATAGAATCTTCGTCCTCAACTTCTAATTCCAAATAAGAAATCTCTCGAAATTCATCGAATCCACCGAACTCCACAACCTTTCGGATTCCCTCAAACTTATGAAATGCAGGCTTCCCATCGAGCATGAAGGTGTCGGCGAGGGTTCGCCAGGCTTGGGATGATGACATGTGAACTCCACTTTTACAAATTTCAGAAAAACTTTTATTGACACACAAAGTCTATTAAAAGTCTACTGATACTCAGTTTGTCAGATCCTCCTGTCTAGAGAAAGTTGATAATAATTTCTTGGAGAAATAGAATAGCTCCGTGGCTATCGGGCAAAGAATCATCCAACTGCGAAAGCAGAAGAACTGGAATCAGAAAGAGCTGGCAGAGCGTCTCAGCATCTCTCCCCGTCAACTTGTGCGGTGGGAGTTAGATCAGGTTGAACCAAGAACGAAGTCCATCGAGAAAGTTGCCGAAGTTCTTGGAGTTGAGCCCGAAGAGCTTGTCTCAGGCTCAGCCGACAGCGGATTTGAGAATGTTGAAGATGAGGAACTGAGAGAGCTTCTCGGCTATATCCCTGAACTCGACTTGAAAAGGCTTGAGGCCCTCAAGATGATGCTTCGGGATTTTGTTACGGTTCATCAGTTCAACCACTTTTCCAATCGACAGGCTGGATAGGGTCTCAGCCCCCCAGCATCGCCGCATCCTTTTTCATCTGTTCCAAGGAAGCGTGAGAGTAGATCTGTGTGGACGCTATGCGGCGATGGCCGAGAATTTTTTGGGCGGAGACCAGAGAGCCACCGGACGCCAATAACTGAGAAGCGAAACTATGGCGTAGAGTGTGGGGAGTAGCCCGGAGATCTAGATCCGCGATTTCGCGATACCGTTTGATGAGTTTTTGGATGGACCTGATGGACAACGGCCCGTGTTTTCTATGCTGGAAGAGTGGAGCTGCTGGAGCGACCGAGAACCTGCGATCCCTATTGAACTGGATCAATTTTTCTACGCACGCCCGAGCGGTAGCATTTAGAGGCACGACCCGACCCCGAGGCCCTTTGCAGATCGGCGCGGGCAAATGAAGCCACTCCCTTGCCTGGCCGCCGGAATACACGTGATGAACAACCAGACCGGAACATTCACCGACACGCAAGCCGGTTTGATAGAGAAACAGGATCAAGAGATAATCACGCCGCCCGAACGGTGCTACGCTGCCACCATCATCATTGTCGGAGGGCATCGTTCGGTTGAGCTGCTCGCCAGGTCCGCCG
The DNA here is from genome assembly GCA_041676625.1 of Vulcanimicrobiota bacterium. Lineage (GTDB taxonomy): Bacteria > Vulcanimicrobiota > Xenobia > Xenobiales > JADMJV01 > JAEXNA01. Next base: position 1,471 of record JBAYRN010000210.1, on the reverse strand, counting down.
GCGTTTTGCAGAGAGCCAAGATCTTTCTGCGATCGGGCGCATCAACGAAGCCCGTGGTTATAGGGGTCTTTTTGAGGCCAGATCGGAAAGAAAGATCAAAAACCAATCCGATTTCTCGCGTTGACCACTCGGGGTGTATTACACCTTGAGCGCTTCGGCTTCGCCGAAGTGCAACCGGGGCGAAGCCCCGGGACTCTCCCCCTCCAGAGCGGTAGCGACGGAGACCATCCAGGCCCCACGGCGGGAATGACCCTTCGGGAGCACCTTCGGCTTGCGGGGTGGCTTTACCGAGATCGCTACCGCCCGGAGGGCCCGATAAAACCGAGGTCACGCGCGGATTCCCGCCAGCACCCAGGTGTCTCCTTTGCACCCAACCCAGATCAACGTAAAGAGAGGCCCCGGCCGGTCTCCCGGCTGGGGCCTCTCTGACTTAGATGCTCCCGACTACCGTCGGTTCGCCCTTGGAGACTCTAAGGGCGGACCTACATCCATCCCCCCCGCTAGGGGCAACTGGGTTTCAAGAGCCCACCTGTTACGGGAAGCAACTCGGGGCCTGAAGGTTCTTGCTATTCTTTATCTCTATTCCTGGAATTATGTATCGCTCCGGACCATTCTCTGTAGTCGGTATAACAATGGAAAACACTGGCATGAACTCAGAATCTGTGATTTCGAATCCTACGCAATTGCTCTCCCAAGGCAAAGAAACGTAACACTTCAGATTCATCTTGGTGAAGATGAACATCAAACCCAGACAGAAAAAGAAGAGTGACAGCAGCACATTAGGGAGCCACCGGGTATTCGATTCCTCGAACTCGCAGGGGTTGGCTTGTTGTGTCGTAGTGAACCCGATAGCGTGAATTTCTATTCCTTGGCTCAAGTCCCTTTGACCTAAGATAGTCGTCCTCAGCTCTCTGTGCAGTTGGATGGGTCTGGCTGTACAGAGCATCAACCTTCTGGAGCTTCCTTCCAGCAGCTTTCATCCGTTCGACATCAGCATCTGTCAACTTATATAGTCCGGGATTTTGAGAAATCAGCTTACCCTCCAAGATTGCTTCCACAAGCTCGTGGGTTAGGGCTCCACCAGCTATCGCGTCACCATAACCAGGTTCACATTGGTTTCCAGTTTTTGCGATATTGGCAATATCGTCAATGTCGATGATGTGGGAGCGATTCCCGATCTGACCGTAAGCAACACCTACTTGATAAGAACTGCTCCCAGACAGGTCGATAGTGATATCAATGGTACTATCGCCCTTGGCACCAGCATACAGCCCGCTCAATCCGTACTTTGTAACTAGATTATTAAAAAGTGCGCGCTGAGGTCCAGACCCATTCAAGGTGACTTCCAGCCCAGCCGGGTCCACCATGTTCACCGGATTATTCCCACATTCAATCCGGTTTGAATGACCCGCTTTCAAGGGGGACACGCCCAAATAAGGGGTTTTTGAAATGGCTAAGCTGGGGGCGGAAT
>JBAYRN010000209.1:0-6931 GCA_041676625.1 Vulcanimicrobiota bacterium | reverse complement strand
TTAGGGCAGCACAATAAGTGAGCACGGCATCCCGAAACGATACTAGATCGCCCGGTCCCGTGCTCATAATCTGACTGAGATATCGATGGGCCATGTGCTGGCCGGTTCTCGGCCGACCCGAGGGTTCCCACCGAACATTTATCGAACGTTCAGAGCCTTACCCGGCTAGCAGTTGCTCGCCACCACCGTCTTGCATCTGCCTCATAGCAAGGTCCTTCGCCATGGTTTCCGCGTGAGGGTCGTCGAGTTGAAGGGCCGGTTCGTGCTCAGCCCCTCGGATAGGAGCCAGAGTATTTTTCATCCACTTGGTGTCGGCCAGGTCGAGCTTCATGTCTTCCACCTGAGCGGAAACCTTCGGATCATCCTTCAGTTGCGAGACCTTCTTCATGCCCTTGGTTTCAATCTGACTGGTCAGGGTAGCCTTGGCCGCGGCCTTAGCGTGGTCGGGCATACCTTCCAGAATCTGCTCGGGCGACCGATCGTCCAGGACGTCCAGCTTCTTGCCCTGAGACTCAGTGACCTTATAGCTCTCATCGGTGCCGTCATCCAGGAAGAAAGTACGGGCCTCTTTCTTCTGTTCGACCCTGGATTCACCGATCTTGCGGTCCTTCTCCTTGGCTTTCTTATCAGTATGGGCCTGATTGGCCTCATCGGCCATCCCGGCGCGGGCTTGCTCGATGTCGTCGCTGAGCGTCTGTTGCTCTTTGGCCATCTGGGCTTGCAGGTTTGCCGATAGAGTTAACTTCTCACCGGGCGTTTCGGTGGTCTTGGACTTCTCTGAAGTCCTTCCCGAGTTCTGCGCCGCCACCAGACCTTGCTCGGCAGTCACCGTGCGGGTCTTGGCGAAGTTCGCCTGATCTATCTTTGCTTGAAAATTGTTTATGCCAGCCTTGTTTATTGCCATAATTCCTCCGAAAGTCGTACTTCGATCATACCGCCGAACAAGCTTTTGGAAATAGCCTGGGCGAATACTCTTCTTTATTTAACGGTTTGTTTACTTTTTGTCCTAAAATTTGTCACGAACTCCTCGAGCTAACTGTACACCGGTTGCCAAATTCTCCACAAGATCACTCTTGGAAAGGGCCGCCAGGGCGGCTCTTTTCTCTTCTAGAGAGTAAGAGGCAAGACCCGATGTACGAAAAAGCTCGTTCTCTTTCGTAGGGCCATCGGTCAGGAGCCGCTCCACAAAAACCGCACCCACCGTGGAGCGCTTATCCACCGGTGGCTTATCGCGCTCCCGGAAGTGCTTCACCGCACCGTACACCGACCCCAAAAAAAGATGGGTCGACTTGCTGGATCCTGCAGTCTTTGCTCCCATCAGATAACTGCCCCCCAAAATAAGACTCGGAATTCCCACCAACGAGGGGGCTCCCCCATTAGGGAAAAAAATAACCCCGAATAGAATTCCGGCCGAAGCCAGGACCGCCACCGAGAAAAAAAGACCGAAGAGCACTCCAATAGGCTCTCCGGTCCTGATTTCAGGTATCTCTCGTTCCAGGGTCTCTCGGATATGAACCAGACTTTGGGACATCAAAGGTATGTTACCAAAACCTGGCTTCCCTGAGAAGTCGTGATCTATCCGGCCAGTTCCGGAACTCGAGCACCACCGATAAAGGTGTCCCAGTTAATGGGTTCGACTCGGGCGCCTTCCTTGGGGCTGTCGGTGCCCATGGTCATGCCGTTTCCGAGGTAGATCTCGATATGGGTTGCTTGCCCGGATGGGATTCCCCGGTTGTTTTTGGAGTGGAAGAAGACCAGATCTCCAGGCTTGAGATCCTCTTTGCGAACCATGCTGTTCTTGTATTTGGCCTGGTAGCCGCGCGCGGTCAACCGCGGGCCCTTGACCCCTGCTTCGTTGAGGGCGGCGTGGACCAGGCCAGAACAGTCGTACTTGCCGTTGCCGGCCGCGCCGAAGACGTAGGGAGCACCCTGTTTTGCCAGGGCCCGGTCAATGAAATTCTGAGTCTTGGAGTTGGTCGAGCCATCCGGAGCGGGAGGGAGAAAAGAACCGCCGCCGGTGGGGTTGGCCGCGGCAGCAGCACCGCCCGGGCCCATCCCATGACCGGCCCCGCCGGGGGCACCCAGAAAATTTCCGAGGGGCGAGGCACCACAACCGGAGCAACCGCCGCCACCGAAACCAGGATTGCCCATGGATTGGGCGCTCTGGCCGTACATCATCCCCATCACCATTTGCATCATCTGCATCATCATCTGCATCATGTGCATCATGCCGATGGTGGACTGCATACCCCCGTAGGCACCCACCATAGGGTTGGCCATCATAGGGCCGAAGGGAGAGAAGGACTGATTTATGAACATGGGATAGGTTCTCCTGAATCTAAAATTATTAAGTTTAGATTGCCAGATGCAACGCGAAAATCAGTGGACCAGCCCCATCATGATGTTAACAAATTGTTGCTCTGATGAATTTTCTTTTGTCGCGGTGGTAGGTCGACCAACCGCGCGGTGGAAGAATGAGGCCTGATGCTACGTACTTCTAGCCTGATTGCTCTGCTCTGGGGGGCCCTCTTTTCCACTTGCCTGGCGCTAAACCAGGACTTACCGGAGCAGATTCTGGTCTGGTCGTCTCAGCCGGGAAAAGTCATCCTTTACTCCATCTATCCCGACCCAGATCCTGATGGTGAACAGTTCCTGGGCTATCCGGTATTAGGGAAAGCCGAACTTCAGCCGGCTGAGGCGAGCGTGGTGGTGGCCGCGGTCTTGAAAGGTCTGCGAGAAGCTGATCCATCGGTTCGCCAGAGTTGCTTTTCTCCGCGCCATGCTCTGGAGAGTGAGGGGCACAAGTTTCTGATCTGCTTTGCCTGTAACAGCGTGGTTTATGAAGCGCCCGACGGCCAAAAAAGGAACTTTGCCATTACCTCCTCCGGAAATGAAGAACTGGCCGGGGCGGTTCTGAAACGCCACCTCCCCTGGCAGGGCTGGCAACCGTTGGACGGCGCCGTCTGGCATCGCTCCGGGTTGACGGTTTTGGTGCCCCGGGGCTACCGGGCCCACGGGGCCGCCGGAACCGAAACGCTGTTTCTCACCAGTCTTGAGGCGATCCCACAAGCTCTACCGATGCCGGGAGTGGTGGTCCTGGAGACGCCGGACGGCCAGAGCGAGGAACTCCCCAGCCGCTGGTTGGACCACTCCCAAACCGGCAGCGCCATGTGGTATCTCACCAGTCTACCAAACACCTACGACCCCTCTCGAAACCGCCGAACCTTTCGGGGCAGTTCTTACGAACTTGCACATATCAAGACCCAACTCCAAGAATCGGATGTGCCTGCCCTCCGAGCAGCGCGAATCAAGGTCCGGCCGGTCCACGACCCGGCGGCCCTGCGACGCCAAGAGCGTCGCCTGCAAAGAGACGGAGGGGAAACCTCTTCGGTCGAGATCGCCGGGGTGCAATTCCTGGTGACTCGCAGTCTGGACAGGGGCCTGGAAATAGAACGAGCTGCAGGGCTAGTTCGAACCAACCACGGCGACGTTCTGGTGATCGCCGAGGTACCGACAGGGTTGGAGAGCGTACTGGCCCAGGTCGTCCAGAGTCTGGAAGGCGAAGCAAGAGTTCGCTAGGAACTGGTAGCATTTAACCATAAAAGTTCTTAGACACAATGACCGAGATCATTGCGTCCTAATCACTTGCCGCGTAGCCTGATAATGTGCGCAAACACTACCAAATCATCTGTCCCGAAGACGGGAAGCAACAGGTCGTGGAGGTTTCCTGGGTCGAGGAGCAGCCCCAGATCATCTGGTGCTCGAAGAGATTAGGGTGCCCCGAGTGCGACTGCGCGTGTCTGAAGCGCATCAAGGCGCTGGAAGATGAAGACCCTGAACTCGAAGACCCTTCTCAAGGCGATACCCTGCCATGACGAGTCTCTCCCGGACACTCCCACCGCCTTTCAAGGCAACCTCCAGCGAGAATGCCTTGAAATCATGGGGTGTCACGGGGCAGGCAAGGTGTTCAAGCTCGCCGAGATCATAGCCGGTACCGTCCTGGCCGGAGAACTATCCCTGGCTTGTGCGATCTCTTCGCTGGAGTGGGTCTCCGCCCATGAAGAGCTGGGTCGAAATCGCTAATTCATATAACTACATCCAAGTATTGACATATCTCTATATATAGTTATTATATCCAAAGAATAACTCTTGAGGAGAAGTCTTTTATGAAAACCATCCAGGCCAGCGATATCCAAGACCAGCACATTTTGATCGATGTCCGTACCCCGGGGGAGTTTCGGGCTGAGAGGATTCCCAATTCGCAGAACATGCCCCTCGATCAGTTTGAACAACAGGTCGAGTCCCTGGCCAACCATAGCAACCTTGTGTTGGTGTGTGCGGGAGGCAGTCGGGCCCGCCAGGCTTGCCAGATCTTGTCCGCCAACGACATCGCCGCGGTCGTTCTGGATGGTGGATTGAAGGGGTGGAAAGCCCAACGTAAACAGACCGAATCTGACCCTGGAGGAACCATTTCTCTGGAGCGCCAGGTTCGCATCGTGGCCGGGGCTCTGGTTGCCACCGGCGGCATCCTATCCCTATTGGTTCATCCCTATTGGGCTTTGCTTTCCACCTTCGTAGGCTGCGGTCTGATATTTGCCGGAATTACCGACACTTGTGGCATGGCCATGCTATTGGCTAAACTCCCTTATAACAACCGAAAGTAGAAAGGTAGGCCTGAGCCATCGACAAGCCAACCCAAAGCCCACCGATGAGCGGGCAGAAGATCGAGTTCGCCACGCGAATGTTTAAGCTCCTGGGACATCCGGTTCGGCTTCGCATCGTGGAACTGCTGGAGAGCACCGGAGAGATGACGGTCAACGAAATCGCAGACCAGACGGGAAACCCTCAACCGACGGTGTCGGCCTACCTGAATAAGCTCAAGGATAGTGGCTTGCTCCAGTGTCGTAGGAGTGGTAATCAAGCCTACTACTCGGTGCTGGAACCGAAACTCTCTGTGCTGCTGGACTGCTTGAGAGACTGCCCCCTGGAATAGAGGAAACGACTACCGAGCTACGGTTCTGCGGCTTGTTCTTCTCGCACCACTTGTAAGATATCTCGGTGACCGGGGATCTTGGGCCAGTACCGCAGATTTGCCAGCGGCAGGGTCGTCTCACCGGAAAAGATCTCTTTCACCTCGGGCGTTGCCGCCACCGAGTCGGCGGTGGCAAAAAACCTGTCCCCCGCGAATCGATAGTTGGTTTGGGTGAGAAGAATGACATCTTCCCCGCTCTGGGCGCACACAGGACAGTTGCCGGCCTGGGCGGCCGGCAGGGCGGTACCGCAGGTGCTGCATGAACTGGAGCCTCCCCCGTCTCTCAACTTCTCGGTTTCCTGAGGCTGGGTCTTGGGGGCCCGATAGATCCGGACCTTGGTCTTACCTCCGCTGGCGGCTTTTTTCTTATCGGCTTCTGAAGAGTATCTAGCGTTTCTTTGCCTGGCCGCGCGCCCCTTGAGTTGGTTGTCCGACTCCGCCTGGGCGGCCTGAGAAACTTCCCTGGTGGCAGCTTGACGCGTGCTTTGGTCATCGCCTTCCTGAGCAGCCCCTCGGCGCATCATAGCTTGAGCTTCCGCTACAGCGGCAGCCTCGGCCGGACCCAGGCCGAACTGTGAAGCGGTAGCACTCTGGCGTGCCCGGCGCTGGGCAAGATCCAGCTCGGGTTCGATAGGGCCTTGATTAACAGCCGATTTACCCCAGGTTGCCGCCGACGAGCTTGTGCTCTTCACCTCGCTGGTAGCGTACTTCACACTTTCAGGGCTAGGCGGACTCTGGGCCCTGGCTGTTTCCAGGGTCGGTAGACCCAGCGGTCTCGGCCCCGCCTCTGCCGGGGGTGCGGGGCGGGGCTCCGGAGCATCGCTCGGCCGCGCTGCCCAGCCACCGAAAGCCGGCCGAGGCTGAACCACGGGCTGTTCGGCGACCGGAACAACCCCCGGCGAAGGAGATGATGGTGTTTGAGGCGGCCGAGCGTCTTGAAGGGTTGGGCCCACAGATCTATTCGGAGCTGGTTCTGTCCGGGCCGGGAGTGGCGGCTCGACAGACGAGGTTGGTGGATTAGCGGGAGGCGGTGAAACCACCGTCTTCTTCGGTTCAGGTGTTGTTGGAATGAAGAATTTGGCTGGGGCGTTGCTTTCCGCGACCCGGGGCTCTGCCAGTGGCGGTCTCGGCAAAGGAGCCGGAGTTTGGAGTTGCGGCGGCTGCTCTGGCTTGGGTACTGGGCTCTTCGGCGCCTCCTTCTTAGGCGGCTGGTATGGCTTTCGGATCAACTCCATAATGGGGGCCGAAGGTAATTTGGGCCGTTCGACGGTCTGGGGAAGTTCTTTCATGGGAAGCGGTTGTTTGGAAGGCTTGGGAATCGAAGGCGGAAGCTTGTCGAGGCTCGGCGGACGAGGCCCCGGATTCGGTTGCGGCAGCTTATCAACAGGCTCGGGAAGCTTTGTCGATCTGGGTGGCGGCAGCTTACTCCCAAGGTCTGGGAGCTTGACTTTCGGTAGCTCCGGTCTTTCGAAACTGGCTGGAAACTTGATAATTTTCGGAAGCTCGATGGGAAGCTTTTCGATATTTGCCGGAAACTTGATCGTCTTCGGAAACTCGATGGGAAGCTTCTCAATATCTGCCGGAAACTTGATTGTCTTCGGAAACTCGATGGGAAGCTTTTCGATACTTCCTGGGAACTTGATCGTCCTAGGTAGCGGCTGCAGCTTTTCAGCTAAGTCTGGAAGCTTGAGCTTCGGCATTTCAAAAGGCTGCTTATCAATACCGCCCGGAAACTTGATTATCTTCGGAAACTCGATTGGAAGCTTTTCGATACTTCCCGGAAACTTGATCGTCCCAGGTAGCGGCTGCAGCTTTTCAGCTAAGTCTGGAAGCTTGAGCTTCGGCATTTCAAAAGGCTGCTTATCAATACCGCCCGGAAACTTGATTATCTTCGGAAAC
>JBAYRN010000208.1:0-6957 GCA_041676625.1 Vulcanimicrobiota bacterium | reverse complement strand
GTCACCTGGCCGACGTCATAAGCGGTGTGAAGTTCGCCGATGGAATCAAAGTTGAAGACAAGGAGGCCGGTGGGGAAGCTGCTGCTTGATCTCCGCGCCGTACACCAGATTTGACTATAACTCGTGAGGACGATGAGGGCTGTTAGGATGTTTCGCATATTGGCACGCGGATTCTTTTGGGGAGGTGGGCTATCCTTTCAGCGTGTTTTGGTCCTCAGTCCATCACTGCTCTGACAGCCCGCAGTTCAAAGAAAACGGAGGTTCCAAGCCCTGGTTGAGACTCGAGCTTGAGCGTTCCTCCCACCAGTTCGCACCGTTCTCTCATGCCCACTATCCCAAGCCTACCTTTCAAGGCAGCTTGGAGCTGATCGAACCCGCAGCCGTCGTCTACGATGGAGCCTTGGAGCATGTCGCCGTCACGTCGGATGGCCACATGGCAGTGCGAAGCCTTGGCGTGGGAACCCACGTTGCGTATGGCCTCTTGGACCACACGATAAACCAGCAGGCTGACGGTGTGGTCGACGAGATTGACTTCGGGCTCGTGCTCGATGGTGATGTCGAGGCCCCGGTCTCTCGACACTCGGGCCACCAAGGTTTCCAAAGCCTTGGTGAGGGGGACACCCTCGAGAACGGGACTCCTCAGTTCCTTCATCCGGCGTCGCAGGTCTTTACTCATGTTTTCCACTACTCGAAGACATCGCTCTACGAGTACTGGAGTAGCTTCGAGTTGGTGCTTGCCGGTCTGCAGGTAGATCCAAAGGGTGGCGAGCTCCTGGGCCAGTCCGTCGTGAAGTTCCATGGAGAGCATTTTGCGCTCGGTCTCTTGAAACTCCACCAGTTCCTCAAGTCGACTGCCCTCCTGAACGGCTCTCACGATGCGTGACCCGCCTTGCGACGAAGGGACCCGCGCCACCGCGACTTGGGCCCACAAGACAGTTCTTCCTCGCATAAGGCGCAGTCGATGGCGATAGTGGGTGCGCTTTCCTTCCAAGAGTTCGACCAAGAAGGCGCGCTCGGCGGCTTGGTCGTCGGGAAAAACGAACTGGTGGAAAACCAAGCCCGGCAAGCTCGCCGGAATCCGGTCCACTAATTCGGCGAAAGCGCCGTCCGCCTCTAGGATCACGTCTTGATGGTCCACCACCACCATGGCAAAGGCGGCTGACTCAAAGAGAACTTCCAATTGCTCGTCGTCCGGGAGCACGAAGTCTTCCTGTTGCTCTAAATTTAAGAATTGTCGCGAAGGGCAGGGGAGATAGAGTTCACGACCGCCGCTCTTCACTTTGCGGACCCCGGGCCACAAAAAGTGAGTTTGGCCCTTGGCACTGGGAGGGAGGGCTTCTTTTTTCCTCTCCTCGGATTCCAAGAGATCGGCGCCGGCCAGGCCGTACTCGAAGGCTTGCTCGGGCAGGAGATCCAGTTGACCGAAGAGGTCAAGCATGTCTTGAAAGTTGTTGCACTCGACCAACTTGCCCTCGCGGAAACGGGTGGAAGCGGCGCAGGGCAAGGCGATGAGTTTTTCACTCTTTTTCCAGTGCTGGCAACGAACCCACCACCTCAGCCATAGCTCGTCACCGGATTCATGCCATTGGACGAAATCCAGCCGAACGTTTTTAAGAAACGGGGACAGAGCCTGGAAAAACTTGAGAAACTCGTTGGGGTCGATTCCCGTCTCGTCCGGCCAGAGCCCGGTGGCCACCCCTTCGAACTCGTTGAAGATGGCATCCTCGTTGTGATGAGTCCAGACTTCGGTGAGGAAGTTGCTCATCAGTTCGAAGTTGCTCTTTTGTCTTGAGCGTGGCAATGCTATCCCCTCCCCGGTAATAAAAAGATATTAGTACTTATATACCTCCCTGAGCCCTAGGGACCTTCCTTTTCAGTCGGCTCATCCTGACTGAGACGTCCTGGCACGCTCGGTTGGAGCGTGCCGGCCTGCACCTCAAAGCGGATCACGGTACCAGCGCCAATTTGTGTCTCTAGTTCCAGACTCCCGCCCACCATCTCACAGCGGTCTCTCATCCCCAGCAGGCCGAGCCGACCCTTGGCCGCTGCTTCGGTCGGCTCGAATCCGACTCCGTCATCTGCGATAAGCCCGAAGAGCCGGTTAGTATCGCGGCCAAGTTCCACGCGGCACTGACTGGCTCCCGAGTGTTCCGCTACGTTTCGCAAAGCCTCTTGAACCACTCGGTAAACCAGAAGACCCACAGTCTGATCCACCAAGTCTATCTCATTGTCTAGGACGAGGGTCACGGGGATACCGTTTTCGCGCTTGCTCCGGGTGGCCAGGCTCTCGAGTGCCACCGAGAGAGCTGTTCCCTCTAGAATGGGGCTTCTCAAATCCTTCATGCGCCGCCGCAGTTCGTCGCTCATTTTCTCTACCACCTGCAGGCATCGATCCATCAGAACGGGTGCCGGTTCCAACTTGTGCCGACCTGTCTGAAGATAGATCCAGAGGGTGGCGAGGTCTTGGGCGAGCCCGTCGTGCAGTTCCATGGAGAGCATCTTTCGTTCCGTTTCCTGAAAAGCCACCAGTTCTTCCACCTGACTGGCCTCCTGAATAGCCCTGACCAAGCGATGATCCCCTTCCTTCGATTCGATCCTCGCCACCGATAGCTGGACCCACACCACCGTTCGTCCCCGCATCAGTCGAGCACGATGCCGATACTGCGAGTGCTTGCCTTGGGCGAGTTCGAGGAAGAGAGTTCGCTCCAAGCACTGATCATCGGGGAAAAGCAGTTGGTGAAAATAGAGTCCAGGAAGGCTCTCTGGCAGACGGTCCACCAACTCGGCAAAGGTTTCGTCCGCTTCTAGGATCTTGTCTTGCGAATCCACCGTGACCATGGAGAAGGTGTCGGACTGGAAGAAGATTTCGAGTTGCTCCTCGGTGGGAAGAACGAACCTTGCTCGGTCTTTCAGAAGGGAGACTTGGCGGGAAGTGAAGGGTAGATATAGCTCTCTCTCGGCCGACTGAACCTTGCGAAAACCGGGCCAGAGGAATTCGCTGTCGAGGCTGGTCTCCTTTTTTAGCGTGGGCGGCTCTCTCTTCAGAAGATCGACACTGGCCAGGCTATCTTCGAAAGCCTGCTCGGGGAGGAGTTCCAATTGAGAGAAGAGCGCCATATAATCCTGGTAGTTGTGGACCTCGACGATCCTTTGGTCTTGGAACTTCACGGAGGCTGCGCCGGGCCACTTGATCTCGCGCTCAGGGATCCTCCAGTGGCGGCCGTGCACTACCCAGCTTACCCATAAGTCGTCGTCGTCTTCGTGCCAACCGGTGAATTCGAACCGGATATCCTTCAGCACCCTTGAGAGCGCCCGATAGTACTGTAGAAAGCCTTCAGAATCCACCTCTCCCGGCCACAGACCGGTAGCCTTGCCGTGGAGTTGGTCGAGGATCAGCTCCTCATTGCCCTTGCTCCACACTTCTTCAAGGAAAGTTTGGAAACGCTCGAAATGAGCACCGTCGCTCACCCGGCAGTTTTGCTAGCAGACTCTACCTCGAAGGTGATTCTGGTGCCTCTGCCCGGACTTGCATCCAGTTCGAATCTCCCTCCCACGAGTTCACAACGCTGTCGCATACCCAGCAGGCCGAGACCGCCCTTCGAAGTAGCCTCTAAAATGTCAAAGCCGCGACCGTCGTCAGTTATGGTGCCCATCAATTTGCCTTCTCCTCGTTCGAGCCGGATGTCGCACCGGTCGGTATCGGAGTGAGCCACTACGTTTTGTAGCGCTTCTTGCACGACCCGGTAGGCCAGGAGAGCTGTTGTGTGGTCTACCTGGTCGATCTCCGAAGGAAGATCGAGCAACAGAATCACCCCTGAGTCTCGGGTGGCTCTTTCGGCCAGGGTGCGGAGCGCTTGGGAGAGGGGCTTGCCCTCTAGGATGGGGCTTCTCAGCTCTCTCATCTGCGTCCGTAGATCGTTGCTCATCCTCTCTACCACCTTCAAGCAGCGGTCGATCAGGATCGGGGTGGGCTCCAGGTTGTGGCGCCCGGTCTGGAGATAAACCCAGAGGGTGGCGAGTTCTCGGGCAAGGGCGTCGTGGAGTTCCGAAGAGAGAGCTTTGCGCTCAGTCTCCTGAAAGGCTACCAGTTCCTCCACCCGGCTCGTCTCCTGGACCGCTCGGACGATGCGAGAGCCGCCTCCCTCTGCGGGAACCCTGGCCACCGAAAGTTGCACCCATACAGCGGCTCGGCCGCGCATCAGACGGGCGCGGTGGCGGTAGTGGTTTCGCCGGCCGGAGATGAGTTCGGAGAAGAGAGCGTGTTCGGTGGTCTGGTCCTGGGGATGGAGGAGCTGGTGGAACAACAAACCCGGCAGGCTTCGGGGTAGGCGATCCACAAGCGTTGCGAAAGATTCGTCCACTTCCAGAATTTTGTCCGCATGATCCACTACCACCATAGAGAAGGTGGCCGACTCAAAAAGGATCTCCAGTTGCTCGTCGGCCGGTAGCGCGAACCCGCTCGCTTCCAGCACGGTGAGTTCCTGAGAGGAACAGGGTAGATAGATCTCACGCCCCGACGATTCGAGCTTGCGAAGACCGGGCCAGAGGAAGTGAGAGCGACCGTGGGCGCTGGGAGGAAGTTCCTCGATTCTCCGCTCCTCCTCCTCCAACAAGTCCGCCCCCGCAAGTCCGTACTCGAAGGCCTGCTCCGGGACCAGGTCGAGTTGAGAGAATAGGATCATAAAATCCTGAAAATTGTTGCATTCCACGAGCTTCCCGTTGCGAAACCGAGTGGACGCCGCGCCAGGCCAGGCTATGAGGTTTTCGCTCTTCTTCCAGTGTTTACCGCGCACCATCCAGCTCAACCAGAGTTTGTCGCCCTCTTCATGCCACTTCAGGAATTCGAACTTCAAATCGTGTACCAAAGGCGACAAGGCTCGGTAGTACTGCAAGAAACCATTCGGGTCTATCCCGGCCTCATCCGGCCAGAGCCCGGTGGCCACACCATCGAACTCGTTGAAGATGGCATCCTCGTTTCCGTTGGTCCAAACTTCGGTCAGGAAGTTGCTCATCAGTTCGATGTTGCTCTTTTGACTTGTGCGTGGCAAGGCTATACTCTCCCCGGTAAATAAAAGCTATTAGTAGTTATATACCTCCTTGGGCGCTAGTGACCTGCCTTTGGTGGGATTCGGGCCAGGTGGAGCAAAAGCCGAGCCTTCTGGCAATAGGACGAAGGTTGTAGAAGCTGCGCTACAACGACCTGTAGCCAGCTTCAGGCCGGCCTTCTAACTCGCAAAAGAAGCCCCCGGTCGGCTGACTGGGGGCTTCGAATGTAGCAGCTCTACTTCGGAGTCTCGTTCAAAGTTCAGTTTGCACAGCCCTGTTCGCTCTGGGGCTTGATGTCCGAAGGAGTTTCGATCTGCCTAACTTTGGACCTCAGCTGCTGCCTACGCGTGAATAAACGCCAGTCGTGTTGTCTGGATTCGAAAGCCGCAACGTAGTGGTTGTTAACTCCAGAATTGTCGAAGGGGTGCCTTCGACGCCCACGTCATCATAAGTGAAAAATATTTGGTCCCCACTTTGACGAAAAGAGTATCCCCGCGTTTCCTGTTCGAACCCGGGAACGTCGATGACAGCGGCACCTCTTCCGTCGGACCTGAAGCTGATGGTAACATTGCCATCTTCTGCTTGCTCGGTGGTCAGTTGCCAAACTCCAAACAAACTTGCGTCCGCCGATCCGCCTGAGCCTGTGCTACTGACGAAGGTCTCGTCTTCAAACTCGTCTAAATCACTATCGTCACCACAGCCGACGAGCGCCGTCACAAAAAAACATTATTGCCAACAATTTAGCCAAGTTTTTCATATCTCTTCCAATGATAAAAGCCAACCTCTTCATTAACCTAATCTCCCGTCCAATTTTGAGTTCTCGGCGAGTGTGCCGAGTTTGATTTTCATCAGATGAGTCTTTCGCCCCATCTTCGAAATTAGAACATTCAGACGAGGGCTTGCCACGCCCCGTACCTGCCTAGCTCTTTAGCTCAATACATCTGGACCTTATGTCTCGGCCCAGGTGGATGACAAGCCGAGCCTCCTGGCAATAGGACCGAACTTTATCGAAGCGGAACAGGGTCCTATGGGTCCGGCGAGCTGATGGAAGCTGAACGAGAGAATACAGAACTCTTCAAGCTTTTTCTGCAGGCGGCAAGTCTTCAACACGACATGAGGATGGAAGTTGCGGCGGAGACTTTCTTAGCTCCATTGTCGAATGAGTCTCTCGCTCTGCCTTGGAAATCTCCCCTAGAGATGCTCTCTCTTTTCGATTCCCTCTCCAGTCTAATAGAGGGTCTCATTCTCGAGCCGAGCGACCTTATTGCCAGGGAGGAGGAGGTCTACTACTCCTGCTCGGTCCGGGGCCAAGCCCGGCGCACCGGACGACCCGTTCTATGGAAGTTCGCCGGGCGAGTCCGCTTTAGAAGACCCAAGATCACGGCCTGCGTGCTCTACACGGACTTTATCTCTCTTTTTAAGCAGGTGGGCTCGCTTCCGGGTGAGGAGGCGCAAGGCTCTGGCGCTGTAGAGCGGGAGAGCGCAGCCACGAAATCTCAAGCTGAGTTGAATGAGTTTGAGATCGTAGAGAAGTTCCTCCGTCTGTATGACGCTTCCCACTTGGCTGCCGTGGTGACCAACTTGGAAGACAAGATTCTGGATCTCAACGAGGCCTTCGCGGACTTGCTCGGGCAAGAGGCTTCCGTACTCAGAGATAGCCCACTCGACCGGCTCATTTTTCCTGCCGACCTCGAGCTGAACGAAGAATGTCGGCGGAGACTTCAGGAGGGAAGGGCTCTGGCAAGTCGCGTGGAGCTTCGTTTTCTCCGAAGCTCTTCCGTGGTCTGGGCCTGATATGCGACAATTATCCTTACCGACGAAACGTCAATTAGAAGTGCCGACGACCTAGCCTCGGCCCGCTGCTCTCTCCAGGAGGGAACCCACCAACTACTGAGATCATCCACGGATGGT
>JBAYRN010000207.1:0-6981 GCA_041676625.1 Vulcanimicrobiota bacterium | reverse complement strand
TTCCACCTCCTGAAGCGAAATTTTCCTCAAATAGGTCCACTATTCCACAGAAAATTCCACTCCAGGAGGAGAAAAATGTCCTGCGTTTGGCTCGGAATGCCAAATGTCCACAGGCCCTAGTAGCGAAGCCCTGGCCGGTGGAAAGAAAATGCATTCGGCGCGCCCCACTAGAACGCTCAGCGGTACTTGCCCCATGGCTCGGGAGTCGTGGGAGAAGTTGCGGTTGTCACCCAGGACAAAGATGTGGTCTTCCATCACTCGGGTAAAATTGAAAGACCCGCTCATGGCCTCCGCCAGGTAGACTTCTTCCAACTCGATGCCATTGACGTAAAGTTTGCCCTGTCGGATCTCAACTGTGTCGTGTTCTACAGCAACCACCCGTTTGATGAGATCGGTAGGGGGGCCGGTGTAGCCGGGAGGAGGGTGAAAGACCACCACCTCTCCCCGGGACGGCTCGGTGAAGTGGTAGATGAGTTCGTTGACCAGAATGAAATCGTTGACTTCCAGGGTCGGTTCCATGGATTCTGAAGGTATGTAGAAGCTGCGCACCACAAAGTGGATCAACAAGATGGCTACCACCCCCGCCCAGACCACGGCGTCGATCAACTCCTTGAGTTTGAGGCGCAGGATCGGATCGAGGCTGCACAATCTGCTCGGCTCCAGAAACAGGATCAGCCTGGTGATGGTGAGCACGAACAGCCCATAAATGAGAACGGTTTCGGTCACTAGTGCTCTAGCTATCGGAGGTAGGCGTGACGCTTGATCTCTTCGTAGAGGGATTCGTGGCGCTCAATCTCCATGGCAATTCCGAGGTCCAATTTGATGAGGGGCAGCAACCTCTGGGGGATACGCCCACCCAGAAGCTTTTCGGCGGCCTGTATTGGGCTCTGCTTCTGATAAACGTCGGGGAAGGTTACCAGTTTGATGCGTCCATCCGGACCCTTGCCCAGTTTGGCGGTTTCGTATTCGATTCGCACCGGCCAGCCAACCTTTACGTCGCCATAGAGCTTCTTGATGGTCTCGGGATAGGCCCGGATACAGCCGTGGGTTACAGAGTTGCCTACGTTCAATGGTTGGTTGGTGCCGTGGATCCCGGTTCGAGGGAGAGAAAGCCCGATCCAGTGCGTGCCCAGCGGGTTGTCCGGGCCGGGTCCAACCGGACCCTTCTCCTTGGCCCAGGACGGGGGATACCAGGTGGGGTTAGGAATCCTTTCGATGATGTGGTACTGGCCGGTGGAGGTTTGAAAGCCTTTCTCATCTCCGATGGAAACCGGTACAAAACGATCGAACTGGCCGTTTCGAAACAGGTAGAGGCCACGTTCAGGCAGGTTCAAGACCAATCCGTCGTGGGGTGGATTTTTGGGCAGAACCCGCTCCCGGGGTACCAGCAGCGTCTCTCCCACGGGAACGTCCACGGTCACGGCGGAGTAGCCGTTGGCAAAGGCTAGATGGTCGACCGCCAGGTCGTAGCGCTGAGCGATGGTCAGCATGTTTTCTCCACTCTTCACGGTGTGCACGACGTTTCGCCCAACTAAGGGACGTGCTTCGGGTTCAGCGGGAGCGGGTTGTGCCAGAACCAGAATAAAGAAAAGAAACAGGCCAGGGAGACGGATGAGCTTTTCGAACGGATGGATCATATGTGGTCTTTCTCCAGAGTGCACAGGCACTTTTCAGCAGCGGTTATCGGGTCCCTTTTTGTGATGGCAATGTGTTTGTCCGTATCCTCTCAGGAGCTTGGAGACAAAAGGGTAAGAGCTCAGGACTTCCCTTTGACGGTGAGCATTCCGGTTGAATGGGAAGTCTTCACTTCCAACCCTGACGATCCCAATGAAGTGCTCTTCTTGCAAACGGCAGACGACGCTCGCTACCCGGCCACCGTCAGTTTCAGTGCTCACCCGGTGGGGGGGAGTTGGGAGAACGTGGTGGGCCGCCAGACCTACCATTTGCTGGTGTTTGAGGGGGTTCCCCTGATGGTCGACGAGGCCCTCCAGTTGCGGGGTGCCCGGGGCCATAAATGGGTGTTTAAAGATCGCGGGCCTGACGGCGAAGAGAAGGTGTATTACCGGCTTTACTTGTTGCTACCGGCCGGGGTGGACGGGAGAAGGTTACTTCTTATGCAGGGCTCGGCCCCGTCCGAGGTCAGTCCCGAGTTCATACCGTTTCTTAATGAAATGGCTCGAAGCATGGCCTGGGGCCTCTCGGTCGAGTAGGAGAAATGCAAATCGCCAACCGACTGTAAACTTTTTACCGGGCCCTGTTAAGAACAAACTCGTGGTGATTATTACAAAGTTATTTCAGCGGTGTGAAAAGTGACTCGGAAAATCTTCGCCCAGCTTTCGGAGTTCTTCTCGCGGCAATTGAAGCAGCACCGGATTTTTTTCTTTCTCCAGCCAGAGCACCAGTTCAGTCAGGGCGCCTTTGGTCATAGAGGTACACCCGGCGGTTGTTTCTCCAGGACCGGTTTGAAGATGAAAAAAGATGGCTGAGCCGCCGCCCGGAACTGCCTTCGGTAAATTATGTCCCACCACCAGTCCCAGGCGGTAGACCTCGATCTTCATGGTCTCAGCGGAGTTCCAACTCACTCCGCCTACCTCGGCCGGCCGGACAATCTGGTTGTAGTACTCACTTTTGCTGTCGTCCACCGCCTGCTGGTCGGTCACTGTCAGAAAGTCCAGGTTGGCCTCGGAGTAACCCTCAGGAGGAGCCGGGTGACCGAAGGCCGAGAGGATCGGAAAGAGTCCGGCCGGAGAGCGCCCGTCACCTTCCTTCTTCAGTTTTAGTCCCGAGGGAGTCTTCATCAAAGGAGAGCGCCCCCAGGCCAAGCCGGTTCGGCCAAGATTGACCTTGACGCTCTTTCCCACCCGGGTCCAGTCTGCTGATTCATCCGCTCGCTCGAAGCGCAACATGGTGGCGGTGGTGTGATCCCAGCTCTGGCTGTAGACCACCACGGCCTGCCGGGTGTCGGTCGGTATCGACAGTTCCTGGGCCGGCACCGATGCGGTAAGGAAAAGATAGAACAATAGGAAGAAACGGATCAGCATCCTAGCAAATTGGCTCGCGGCTCGAATTTGCCTTTAAAGACCAAGGATAGGAGCCACTTGCTCAGCCCAGCCCCGGTTGGCTGCGGGACTGGCCGGAGAGGGGTGAAGGATGGAGCCCACCGACTTCAGCCTCGGCACCCTTTTTTGAATGGCTAGTAAACGCTTTTCAGCAAATTTGCCCACTCCGAACGCTTTCTCGATCTCCAGGGTCTCAATGAGCTGGGCTAGACAGTCGTCACAGGCCTCGAAGAGGGGTTGCCATTCAGCTTTGGGGAGTTTGTCGGGGGTGCGGTTGCGGCCGCTTTGCTCCAGGAAAATCAAGGGGCAGTAATTGAAAACCACAAACTCTTGGGCAAACCGCTCGGGATCCTGAAAACGCTCTCGAAACACCCCCCACAGTCGCTTGCCGGAAACTTCGCTTCGGGTGCAGCTGAAGCCCTCCACCGGTCGCTTGGGATGGCTGTTTCGGGGTTGCCCAACGGGAGCCTCGATACCCAACCAGTCTCGCACTGAGGTGATCTCGCCAAAGGGAACACCGGTCTGGGCCATGCCCCAGGGGCCGGGATTCATGCCCAGGAGTAGGGTGCGCCCCAGGGGGCCGCAGAGGTAGCGTTGGAGATACTGCTCTGCAGGCTGCGAGGCGTAAACCAGGGGATTGTAAACATGGGTTACGGGTTCGCGAAAGCGAAGCTTCTCTAACGCCTGGCAGAGAGTAGCGAGGACGCTTCGTAACTTTTTATCCAAGTCTTTCCGCCAGTTGCTCCCGGTGGACGTGAAGCTTTTCTATGGCTTGCCGCAACGGCTCCACGGTAGACAGCTCCAAGAGGGGAAGAGAGAGGCAGCCAGCGGCCAGTTTTTCCGTTTGAGGCAGCGCTCGCTCGGAAAATTCTCGGAACGCCTGATGCAAATGACAGGGCGGTGAGAAGTACTTCCGGATCGGGACGCCCTCGGCGGCCAGAGCGCTTTCCACCTGATCTCGATTCAACCCGAAGCTCTCCGGATCGATCACGATGGTGAAGTCTTTGTAAGTGGTCCGGCTGTCCGGAGTGATCGCCTGAAAGCCGATCCCGGGGATCTGGCTGAGGGCGTCCTTCAGGGCGCTGGCCACCTGGTTGCGGTGGGCCACCACGTCTTCCAGCATGCCCAGAGAGGCCCGAGCCAGACACGCATGAAGCTCTGAAAGGCGCGCGTTGAGCCCGCTGAAAACCGTATTATAGCTACCGTCGTTGCCGTACTCGCGCCCCACTCGGAGTTCTTCGGCCAGTTCCTCGTCATCGGTGCAGACCAGGCCCCCTTCACCGGCCACCACCATTTTGGTGGGGGTCAGGCTGAAGACCTGGCACCAGCCTCCCTGACCGACCTTGCGACCCTGGTGGATCGACCCGAATCCGTGGGCCGCGTCGAACAAAAGGGGCACCCCGTGGCCGGCGCAGAGGGCCTCCAGTCGGGCCAAGGGGACGGGATTGCCGAAGCAATGAACCGCCAGGACCGCCTGAATCGACTCCCTTCCCAGGAGGCGCTCCAGGTCTTGCAGACATAGATTCATACTCGCCGGATCCACCTCCACGAAGACCGGTTCGAAGCCGGCCCAGACCAGAGAAGTGACGCTGGCCAGAAAGGTAAAAGAGGGGACCGCTACTCGGGGGCGGGGGACGGCGGGTAAGCGGCGCTTTAATGCCTGCAAGCAGAGCATGAGTCCCGAGGTACACGAGGAGACACCCACCGCGTGCTCGACCCCCACATAACTCGCCGTTTCCTCCTCCAATTTATTGAGTTCGGGCCCCTTGGTGAGTTGCCCACTCAGGAGCATCGCCTCGATGGTGGGGAGGACCGCTTGTGGTTCGGGCAAACGGGGGCGTGCCATGGGAAGGGGCGGAGAAAAGAGCGGGGAGCCACCCAGCAGAGCCGGAGTTGTTGGATTGGACATGAGCCGAGTTTTTCCATCCCATCGCTGAACCCTCTGCGGAAGGCTAAAGCTGCTCTGATTGAGAAAGAGACGACGGTGCGATGCATTGCCGAAAAACCAGGGGGGCGCCTTCTGGGAGAGTTTCTAGTGGGACTGGGGCTCCTCTTTCTGGCTCTGACCGCCAACCTTGCGATTCTGCACTCAGCTTCCCGGGCTTCCGCTCACGCGACCACTGAAGAGATAGCTCTGGACCTAGCCCGTAACTCCATGGAACGTGTCATCGCCGACCCCGACTCCGTGCGAAATGTGCAAGTCTTTGAAGTCGAAGGAACGTCCTACCACCAGGAGGTCCGGCTGACCCCTGCTGGAGAGCCGACCGGACTGACGGTCGCGGTGGTGGAGTTGACTTGGGAACGCGGCATGGGGGAACGCCAGGTCCGGCTGGAGCGATATGTCCGAAGTCGATAATCAGAGTACCGGTTCGATCGTGGTGTCTGCGGCGGGCGCCTGGTTGGGGTTAGGGGCGGGGTTGGCTCTTACGCTCCTGGCGCTTCTAGCGGTGGCCGGGCAGGTTGTCGACAGCAATATTTCCCAACGTGCCCGAAGCGCGCTTCAGCGAAATCTAGGTGCGGACATGAATTCCCTGGTGGCGGGTACCGCTTCTCTTTCCGAAGATCGCCAGACCCTTACCCTGATTCTTCGTTCGGAAGATGGAACCGAGCAGCAGGTGGACTACAGCAACTCTCAGGGCTATTTGGTCCGGACCGTGGGAGGTCAGGACGCTCGATACGTTGCGACTTACGAAGATCTTCGATTCGTCCTGAACAACTCGCTCCTGACGGTCTCCTGGAGAAGCGAGTCTGGTCCCAGGTCTGAGAGCTGGGCGGTGGATCGATGGTAAAGGCGCAGGCGCTCAGGGCCCGTGGATACTTGATTCCTGTCTTGTCGATCTGCGTGACCATCTTGACCCTGGGCTTTTTGAGTCTCAGTGCTTACACGGCTCGAGTGGAAGACCGGGTGGAAGAAAGGAGAGCTCGGCTCTCTTCTTTTTACGCCGCTGAGAGCGGGCTACTGTTGGCGGAGCACTCCCTTATTGGCAAAGCAGCACCACCCCAGGGAGTCTGGCTGGCCGGCGAACTTTCTAAGAGCTTTTCTCGTTATCGGGTTGAGGTTTTGCCGGCTGACTTCGGTCCTACCGGGTTTACCGTTCGAGCGGTAGGACAGAGCGTGGGCGAACAGGGAGCGTTGGTGTTGGTAGAATTGGTGGCCCGCCTGGAGAAAGTTCCCGGGGACGGTTGGAAAGTGGTTTGGCGAACCCGCCACTAGAATTTTGATGAGTCGCCGAGAGTCACTCAAGAATCTCCGTCCGGAAGAGATCAAGCGTCTTGAAGCGCTCTCCAAGATCGGGAAACGGATCAACACCCCGGAAAGATTTTCCGACGCCCTTCGGGCTATTCTGGAGACCGTGGTGGAGTCGATGGAAGCCGAACGAGGAGCCCTCTTTCTGTCGTTGGACGGTGGCTCACTTCCTGAACTGGAGCTATCGCTGGATACCACGGCAGGGGAATCGGGGGCGGGCTTCCGATACAGCTCAACCGTGATCGAGAAGGTCTGGAGCACCCTCCAGCCGGTGGCTGAGTTTGATACCGAGGATAGCGAAGAACTCGCAGAGCTTGCCTCCATCGTTGCCGAAGGGATCCGCTCGGTCATCTGTGTTCCTCTGGTGGGTCGTCAATCCAAACTGGGCGTGCTTTATCTGGACACGGTCTTGTCCAACGCCTTTACCGAAGCCGACCTCCAATTACTCGACGTGATCGCCGATGTAGCTTCCACGGCTCTAGAGCGAGCGCGCTTCTTCGATGCCCTGCAGTCCCTCAACGATGAGTTGGAGAAGCGGGTGGAGGAGCGGACCGCCGAGGCGGAATCGGCTCGAGTGGAAGCCGAGCGGGCCACCCGGGCCAAGAGCCTTTTTCTGGCTCAGATGAGTCACGAATTGAGAACTCCACTCAACGGTATCCTAGGGCTCACCGAAGA
>JBAYRN010000206.1:0-6997 GCA_041676625.1 Vulcanimicrobiota bacterium | reverse complement strand
TCATCACAGTTCCGTCGCGCTGGAAGAGCGGCAAGCTGCGGAAGCTCGCTTCCATTCTGGTGGCAACGCCGTGATCGCTTGCACGTCCACGTTGGAACTCGGCATTGATGTGGGCGACCTTGATCAGGTACTGCAGGTAGATTGTCCCTCGACCGTTTCTTCTTTCCTGCAGCGGATGGGGCGAACCGGACGACGAGAAGGTACTCGGGCAAACACCACGTTCTTTTGCCAGGAACCTGAAGTCATTCTGCAAGCTGTCGCTATCGTGGAACTCGTGAAGGACAAGTGGGTTGAGAACGTTCACGTCAACAGGCGCTGCTGGCCTGTCCTGGTCCACCAGATCCTGGCTCTCACCCTTCAGTTCGGTGCTATAGAACGGGATATCATATGGGATGAGCTGGAAGCTGTATCTGACTTTGCCGATATCACCAGAGCAGAGTTCGACGAACTGATAGAGCACTTACTCGCAGAGGATTTTCTCTTCCGTTCAGGTGGAAAGATGGCTCTGGGCGATAGGGCGGAGCGCGTGTTCGGTCGCCGCAATTTTATGGAGATGTATGCGGTTTTCTCCAGCCCACAACTCTACAAAGTGGTCACCGAGGCTGGGCGCGAGATAGGTTCGTTGGAGCAGAGTTTCGTGGATAATCTTGTCGACGACATGAGCACCTTCCTACTCGGCGGCCGAGCCTGGCTCGCCAAGCGGCTCGACCACGGTGATCGCATCATTGTCGCTCACGATGCACCCAGGGGCAAGAAACCTAGATGGGGCGGCTACATTCCCCAGTTTTTGGGCCACCATCTCTGTCAAAAGATGGCTCAGGTTCTCTGTGATTCATCGGAACCTCCCGGGTACTTGACCAGTGCCGCCAAGGAGAGCTTGTTGACGCAGCGGGCCGAATTTGGCGATGTTCTCCAAGATGGTCACTGGTTCACCGTAGTGGAAGATGACGGCGTCCTTCTCTGGAACTTCGCGGGTGGAGCTGTCAATCAAACCTTCAAATACGGCCTTGAGTTATTGATGCCGTCGGTGATCGTTTCCGCCGATAATTTTAAGCTGCGTGTTCGCTTAGGCGATGCCTCATTACCCGAATTGCGGGCGAATCTAGCAAGGTTGGGAACGCAAGAGGTCTGGACCGAGCTAGAACCCAGACTGCTCGGCTGTATGCCGAACTACCGCCTCAGCAAGTTTCAAACGGCTCTACCTGATCGATATTTCCTTGAAACCGTGAAAGACTACTTGCTCGATGTGGAAACCGCCCGAAAGATGGCCGAGCGGAGCTTTGGCTCGGGGGCGGTGGCTTACCAGTCTCCCTGACAGGGGCCGAGGTCGCCACGACGGACGCCATAGAAACCGGCCCATTGGACGGGCGAACCAGCCACTTTCTCCCAGTTACGGGCATACTGGGCAACTTGGTCGCCGTAGCGGTCGATAAGGGCATCTATCGTTTTCCGGTCCGTTTTGTAGTCGACGATCTCCCATCCATCGTCCGTTTTTAAGACCAGATCTATGATGCCAAATACCAAGCGCCGCCCGTCGGGACCGTCAACAGAAATTCCAATGGGTACTTCAGAGTGCTGTTCCCGCGCGCTCAAGAGCTTGTCCCACAGCGGTGTACTCCTGATTCTCTCGGTGGCCGCAATCGCATCCGGTATCCAGTTCGTCAGCTCTGGCTGCTCAAAAGTGGACCAGTGCGCTAGGGCTTCGAGCTGCGCTGACGTCAAGTCCGGCTGGTTTACCAGCTTTTCAAGGAGCCGGTGCACCAATTCTCCCCAGGCGGCCCCGCCGGCTTCCGTTTCCAAGAGATCGTCCGGAACCTCTATTTGGGCTATGGCGGAACCTTCGGGTTTTGCTGACGCACTCACGGCGACGCGCGTCCAGGTCGGCACGGAGCATTTCTTCGTGGCCGATGTCCAGCGACGAGTAACTTGCTCCAATTGATCTTGGGTTGGAATAGCGATAGGCTCGGGGAGTTCGCTAGAAGTGGGGATACTGAGCTCGGGATGTTCAAACTCGTCGAGGAAGGGAGTCAGGCGACCCCAGGGGCGGGTATCCGCATAGCTGGTACCTGACCATTCACCCACTATCAAAGCCTCCTTCGCCCTGGTAACCGCGACATACAAGAGTCGCTTGCGCTCTTCTACCAAGAATTCCAACTCGTCGGTTTGGAGAGATTCCCAGCGCTGAGGTTGAGCTAGTACACGAGACTGGGTTGAGATGGAAAGGAAACCATTAGCCACACCGTCTTCGCGATTGACGCAGAAGTCAGCATCGACTTTTCGCCCATCGATGGGAGCAGCCAAGAATACAACCGGTGCCTCCAGACCCTTCGCCTGATGAAGGTTCATAATTCGCACCACATCTCGCCTTCCCGCGTGAAGTGGAAGGTTTGCCCCCTGCGGATTCGCGCGAAGATGGCGCACGGTTTCAGATAGGCACTGTCCATTGGCTTCTGCGGTTCGTAGCTCGCTCACGATGTGGAGCAAGCCGGCCACTTCCTGGTCTCCGCCTTTCGACGCAGCGGCCAGTGCTAGGAGACCTGTTTCATACAGTAAAAACTCACCCGTTGCACCTGCCGACATCGACGTGATTCGCCCGCGCATTTCAGTAAGAGCGTTGAGCGCAGTTCCGACTGTTCCCGTTCCTTCGTCACCAGCGAGGGTCCAGGAACCTCCGTTTTTACGGTAGTGATAAAGCTCTTCGTCAGAGCAACCAAACAAAGGCCCCCGGAGGAGCCCGACCAGGCCGATACCCTCCACGGGATTGCCAAGAACCTCTAAGAGGTCTAGAAAGATCGCAGCGTACTGGCTGGCTGAGGACTTGCCAGTCGTTTCGTACGGAATTCGCTGCTGTTCAAGAGCGACTTGCAGTCTCGGGAGCGACTTGTGAAGTTGGGTCAAAATCAGGAAGTCACCATATGAATGGGTTCTCTTCACGACTGCGTCTGAGATGAAGAGAGCAATCTGGCCTGCCTCGAGTCGGGCCGCATCGCGCCCAGTCCTGCATCTTTGAATCAGGCGGTGGACACCCTGAAGGCGAGAACTTGCCTTGCCATACGCCTCTAAAGTACTGAACGGCGCTTGCTTTTGGGTCGACGTTGCTGGAAAGAGTGAACGAAACACTTTGTTGGAGAAATCGCATAGAGAGGGGACTGAGCGAAACGAAGTGGTCAAGTTGAGCACTTTGCCGCCGGACGCCAAGACCAGGTCACGCACAAGGTTGTATGTTTGAATGTCCGCTCGCCGGAACCGATAGATGGACTGTTTTGGATCTCCTACGATGAACAGGGAGCCGGGGCGTGGCGACAACTTGGTCCAATCTTTCTCATCACTCTGGCCCTCCGCCGTGAGAAAGAAGACCAGGGCAGCTTGCAAGGGGTCCGTGTCTTGGAACTCGTCGACGAAGAGTTTTCTATACTTGTCTTGGAGTTGCTCTCGGACGTGACCGGAATGGCGCAGCATTTCCACGGCGCGACGGACCAAGTCGTCGGGGCTAAGAATTCCGAGACGTTCTCGCTCAGCTTGGAACTGGGCCCTAACCTCTAGTAGCGCCGGGATACAGATACCGTACAAATAGGCACGCCAAGCTTCTAGAAACGGGTGAAACGTGCTTTCCTGGAACTCTTCAATCAAACCCTTGACTGGCTCGATCTTCTGGTGCGCCACGTCTCTTTTGGGGTCCCAGTCTTTAAGGCGTTGTCCTGGCATCGACTCCCACATTTCGATCAGGCGACAAAGGTTAGCGATCTTGTCTCTTCGGACTTTTGAGAGTCGGCGCAAGAATCGGTCAGCCGTGTCCTGAAGGCCGCATTTGCTATCCTTAGCCAGGGAAGGAGGGAGCAGCGATTCCAGTTCAGTAGCGAAGCGGTCAAGCGCTTCCCATCCCGCTTTTGCATCAGGAAGGGCAACGACCTCGTAGGGAAACTCCACTTCGCTGTATTCACAGACCTTCGCCAACGCCTCGTGCAGGTCGCGCGGTGACATCTGCGCCTCCGAAAGGCGACTCACCAGCCTCATTCCCTCAGCCGATTCGAGATAGTTCCTGAACACCACCAGCCGGAGACGGACATCTTCTTCCTCGTCACTCTCCAAGAAGCCGGGTGAAACCCCCGCTGCGACCGGGTGCTCACGAAGCAAGCGTCCGCAGAATGAGTGTATTGTGCCAATGAACATGTCGCCCAGATTGTTCAACGCATTCGATAGGTTCTCGCGGCGAGTCGAGTCTGTTTCTTCGCGGCTCAGTGACTCCAGCCTTAGACGTACCCGACCCCTGAGTTCCGCTGCAGCTTTCCTTGTAAAAGTCACGACTGCGGTTTCCGCGGCTATCACCTGACCTACAGCGAGGCCCTCGACAATTCTTGAAACCAGCGAGTGCGTCTTTCCCGAGCCGGCAGAGGCTTCGACGAACAGATTGGTCGAGAAATCCTGCAGGATTTGACAGCGGGCCTCCTGATCCGCAGGGGTCTTCATTACTTCGTCTCCAAAAGGCGTCGCCTTGACTCGAGGATAGCATTGTCCCGATTCTCTAGCTTTGCTTTTATGTTCGCATCGGTATGGGCGCCGCACGCTCTTCGAAAGTCACAGTACCGACAATCTTCTTTGGAGCGGTGAGTGTGGACGAATGCGCCAGTTTCTAGCGGGTCCAGAACCTTTTCCAGAACTCGTTTCATTTCTTCTCGAGACGGGGGGTCGTATCGACGCCAAGTTCGCTCTGCTCCGACAGTGGGAAAGTAGTAGGAACTCTTCAAAACCCTTTCTCCATCGAGGAGGTGCTCGGCTACGAGTGCGTAGACTGCATATTGCAGTAAGCGCCCGCGGTCAAAGACGGCGGACCGTGGGGCTGACAGTTTACGACCGGTCTTGTAGTCGACAACTTCATAGCCATCTCCGAGCTTGTCTAGCCGATCAATCCGACCCCGAAGAGGAAGACGCCAGTCACCAAAATCCAGAATCACCGGCTCGCATCTGGCCAGGGGTTCGTGGAAGCGATCGCTCATTCCGAAGCCGACCTCAAAACCGACGGGTGTTCGGTCACTGTTCGACTCTTCGAGGCGTAGAAAATTCGTCAGGTCGTTTCGGAGCGTTAGAAATTCCCTTTTTTCGATTACAACAGATGGCACGGGTAGTTGGCGTTTCACCTTCTCTATTTCAACTGAGAGGTGCTCTCGGAGGCGTCGCCTGTCCCGCTCAAAGACTGGCGCCCAGCCTTTCCCGCGAAGTTCTCTGTAATAGGAAGCGTAGACCTCATGCAAAATCGAGCCTCTAGTGCGTGCGTCCAACCACTGATCGGCATCGGGTAGCTCTAAACCAGGCGGGACCAGACCTAACCCGTGCTCCAGGAAGTATCGAAACGGACATTCCGCGAGATTCTGAAGTCTGCTTACCGAGATCGGATTCATCGTGCTACGCGGGTCCAAGTCCCGCGCAGCTCCGGGCACCCAACCGTCAAATTGGGTAAATGTCGCCGATTCTCGTTGTTGTTGAGCAGATGACCCACGAGCAAGGTGCGAATAGGCTCCAAAAACAACTGGCTCGACGTCCTCAGGCTGTCTTCCTAATACTTTGAACCACCAACCGGACGGGTCGCCTTCATTCTCGCTAGCCAGGACGATAGGCTCTCCAAGTTGCTGATACAGCGTTTCATACGAGTCCAGTGTCCGGTCTCGGAGTCTCGCCGCGTTGAACAGGTGCCAGGACGGTAGTAGTTCCTGCCCAGTGTCCAAGCAACGGTTGCTGAAGCTCAGCGTCACCTGGCCGTCTAGTGCGCCGAACGACGAAAGAACTTGCATCTCTGCTTCCAGGGTGTCATCACGAGACCGTCTAAGCCCGGGATGGATGCGCCTCCTCTCTTCGTCCGAAAGGACGGCATCCTGAATGGGTGGCCGCTCAAGTCGTCCTTCCTCGAGCCCGACAACGAAAGCGTGTAGGCGGCCAACGGGAGGTTGTGCGCCGAATTGAGAGATATGGAGGTGGCCTGCCCGGCATCTGCTGCCGCCGTATCTCAACCCACTGAGCTTGTGCCGAAGAGTTCTGACGAAATCGTTCACTGGCAACCGAAAGGACTCGAGCAGCAAGAGTTCCGATAAGAAGCGTTCGAGCCGTGCACCTGCGGCTCGGTCGGATTGCCCCGATAAAACGACATCGTTGCGGAGTGTTTCAAGCAACCCCTCAACCCAGGTAGCCCACTGGACAAAACCGTCCGTGCTCGGTGCGCGGAATCGCTGAAAGAGAGATCGGAGCCAGTCTCCGAGACTTTCGGCCTGGGCGGCTTTCTTTCGAAGTATCTCGGCGTACTCTTTATCCATCTCCTCGTCGGACTCGGCTCGTCTAAGGTACGTGCCATGCAGCCGCTTAATGTTGGGGAGATAAGAAGCACGCATCCAGGTTGCTTTTGTTCGATCTAGTACAGATGCGGCGGCACCTGAAGAGACGCCCTCCGGACGCAACAGCTGAGAAGAGAATAATTCTCGTAGCCTAAAAGCCGGATATCCTTTCTCGAACCAGTCAAGTAGTCCGATCAGGGCTTGGCCAGGCCGGGATGAGATCAAGCTCGAACCGACGGACGACGTACACGGCCAACCCTCCGCAGCAAAGCAATCCATTGCCAGGTCGTGAGAGCCTGCATCCGCCAACAGAATTTCCACCTGGTCTATTGGAAGTCCCGAGGTGACGATTCGCCTCTTGACCTCCTTGAGTTCGGCGTCGCGTCGCCCAGCCGCAAAAAGCTGGAGAGTGCCATCGTTCCTGAACTGGGGAGCTTGGTCTGGCGCGGTGAGCCACTGGAGCAGGTCTGCGTCTGACTTCGCCGTCCGAATCGTAATCTCGGACCGAGCGCCCAATGTGTCTAGACGCCTCGCCTGGCCAAAGTCCAGCCGACCGGTCCTATGTCTTTGGCCAGGTAGGCTATCCAGGAAACGTCTCTCGACCGGTGACCAAATGTGGAAGGGGGCCTCCAAGAGGAGGTCGGCCTCTCTCGTCGGGTGGCCTGATGATAGACTCG
>JBAYRN010000205.1:0-7006 GCA_041676625.1 Vulcanimicrobiota bacterium | reverse complement strand
CTCTTTTGTCACGACCAGTCTCTAGATGAGTACAGGTTGCTCCGTAGCCTTTCCCAGGACATGCAACAGACCACGCTGCCCATCACCGAGATACCGCCCATGCCGCCCTCCATGTTGGCGGAGATCGCTCGTTACAAGACCTCTCAACCAGCGGCCAAAGTTCTGGAGTTCGCGCCCCAACTCGGTAGACCCTCAAGGGCCGGATGGCTCGGGTTCCTGGACCGGATCGACCCCAAGCCTCTCATGGCCACAGCGGCGGCTCTGGTTCTCTTTTCCTTTGGCTTTCACGCTTACAGGGGTCAGGAAACCGCCGCTGATCCTCAAGTGGCCTACGGCTACCAGGATTCCTCGGCGAGCCCCACACTGGATTCCTCCATCAGCGAAGTCGCCACCCGCAACGGCAAGTCGGTGGTCTCCCCCACGGGAGTTACCGTGTTCACCAGTGGGGATCGCGATCTTCTGAAAGAGCAAGCCGAGAAGTTGTTGGAGAAAAAGGTGCGTTACACGGTGACCGAGGATCGAATCCTGGTGGCTGAAAACGAAGTGGCCCGAGCCCGGGCCGTGTTGTGGGGGGAAGAAGAGGCCGAGACGGTTGCCATGGCTGAAAAGAGCACCGAAAACACGCTCCGATCCAAGACCTTGTCTCCGGGCTCCCCGGCAACTTCCTCGGAGGGGGGCGCGGCCGAGTCGGCCCCTCCGGCTTCTGCTGCATACCAGGCTCCACCGCTCATCATTCAGGATCATCGCTCCGGTCGGAGCGAAGCGCAACAGACGGAGCTTATGGATGAAAATGCTCCCTCCTCGATCGACAAAGCGGTGACAAAAGAAGAGCCGGCCGATCCCCGGTGGGCCCGTCCGTCCAGCGACTCGGTGGCTAAAGAAACTCCGGGAGCTCTGGAGACCGGTTCAACGACCGCTTCTGCCGAGCCATCGTCGGCGAGTGCCTTGAAGGGTGCTAGCAAGGAAGAACGGGAGCGGATCCTCCGATCCA
This sequence comes from Vulcanimicrobiota bacterium, assembly GCA_041676625.1. Lineage (GTDB taxonomy): Bacteria > Vulcanimicrobiota > Xenobia > Xenobiales > JADMJV01 > JAEXNA01. Next base: position 6,015 of record JBAYRN010000205.1, on the reverse strand, counting down.
TGGCGCTGGGGCAGGCCAAAGAAGAAGCAGACCAGGCCAGGCAAGGCCCTGTGCCTCAGACCATAACCCGTTCCAGTCGGATCCAGACTCCGGTAGAAGCTCGTCAGGCTCCGCTTCCCAACGCGGTGACTTCAGGCCAATTTTCGACTCAAGGTGAGGAAGGCCCGGTGGAAGATGCCGCCGGGGCGGTGGCTTCGCGAGTGGGAGAACGGGAGGATAAGCCGGCCCCTACAGCCACCAGCGCTCCAATCCCGCAACAAGAGTATCTCCCGGGTGGGGAAGTTGAAGTCGCTCCCGGGGGAGATGTGGACCTGCGATTGGTTGCAGTGAGAAGTGTGCAGGCGGAGGTGGCCAGGCGCTACAACGTGGTCCTCTCGGTGGAGAATGCAGGCGATGTTCTCAACGTATACGTCAGACCCAATAAAGAGATGAGCAAAGCGGAGTTAGATGACTTAAGAAGTGCTATCAGGGCAGAACTCGGTCTCTCTCCCCACGACTCGATAATTATCCGCTAATCCGTTGAGTACCGCGATCACAACCTTGCTAGCTTTAGAAAAGCTACTACCCCCTCATCTTTCACCCGCCAAGGCTCGTGATTCCGACTATCTGCATCTCACGCTGGGTCGGGGGGAGATCTTCGTAATCTTCGGGCCCCAGGGATCCGGTAAGAGCGAATTGCTGGCCTGTCTGGCCGGCTTGCGGCACCCCAAGAAGGGGCGAGTCTTGTATCGAGGCAAGCCTCAGATTCGGCCCACCGGTCGCTCTGTCGGGATGGTTCCTCGGGTTCCCGGGGTGTACGAGGAGTTGCAGGTGTGGGAATACCTGGATTTTTTTGCCGATGTCTATTCGGTGGACGAGCACTACCGGCGCCCCATGATCAATTGGACTCTGGAAATCTGCGAGCTCTCCGGTAAAGAAGGAGAGAAGATCGCAAACCTTCCCTTTGCCCTTCGCAAGAGATTGTCGGTAGCCCGGGCCATCGTGTCGGATCCCCACCTGCTGTTTCTCGATGATCCTTTTCATCGTCTGGATCGCAATGAGCAACAGAGCATGCGGGCGGTACTCACCAGAGTGCAAGAACGAGGAACAACTCTGATCGCCACTGCGCCTTGCCTGGGAGAGTTTTCGGAGGTGGCTTCTCATCTGTGCGTTCTGACTTCGCGGAGAGTGCTCGCCTATGGCCCCACCAGTCATTTGAGGGCCAGCTTGTCGTGCTTTAAGATGATGCAGGTGCAGTTCGAGTCTGGATTCAGGAAGGCGGTAAGAGTGCTGGATGAAGAGCCGAGCGTGCATCATCTGAGCATCTCGGTGACCACTGCGAATTTGGTAAGATTTCTTTTTAAGGGAACCGATTCAGAATTGACCGCGCTCTTGAGGAAAATGGCCCAGGAGGGGGCTACCATCGTTTCCTATGTGGAAGATCAGGAGTTTTTGGGACGAGGCGGGCGGCGCCTACCTCGCTAAAACATGGGTTTTCCGAAGGTTGCCATGGAGGAAAGCGGATCAACCTGTGGAAAACGGATGTTCAATCGGTGGCTCGAGAGTCACCACGCCAAGGGTTGGGAGGGGCACTTCCGTTCCTTGAGCTCAAATAAAACCAAAGGAGAAGACCCGGATGAGATTGAGGTCAATTCTTAAAGTAGTGGCCGCTGCACTCGTCATCGGTCTGTGTGGGGCTCTACCTGCGGCGGCCGAAGACGATCGTGGAGTAGAGTCGACCGTGTACGAAAACGGGAGCTACAGTTATCGGAAATTCCAGTATCCTTCGAAAGTTGCTAACTTTTTCATGTATCCAAAGAGCTACGTGACCTTCGACGCCGTGAATGGCAAGTACTGGTCTGTCGAATCGACCAGAGCAGAGTACGAGCTGAACTATGTAAGAACCGGAATCGCCGACGTGTTTCCGTTCCTGGATGGCCGTTATGCCCTGACTCCCGAAAGGATGCGCGTATCCTTTTACACCCCGGATATGCGGTTGCTGGGAAGTTTTAATCAGATTCGTACGAATCGTAGGTATAGCATCCCCCGCGACGGAAACGATTACGAGCGCATCATCGTGAAAGTTGAATCGCACGGCAAAGAGAATTTCGACGTTAAGGTTAGCGTTTGGGACCCGGTAGACCCCGTGATTGCGGAGCCGATTCCCCAGCAAATCTATCGCCGATAGTACGCAGTGTTCTAGCAAAAAACGAGCCCTCATCGCTGGGGGCTCGTTTTTTGTTTGCCCGAGGTGGTTGGTGTTGGTGTGGGGCGGCGGTAGGGACGGGTGCCTAACGGGTACGTGGCCTCGCCTGCCCCCCAGTGTCCGACGACCCATACGCCAGCCAGGAGCGGCGGTCCAGCACGGAGAGCCGGGAAAGTGGAGCAACAGCAGGGCTCAGGCTAAGAAAAAGGGCCCGGTAGAATCTACCGGGCCCTCGCCTTTATCGGATTATCAGGAAGTAACCTACCTGATGATGATGCAGCTTAGAACTTCAAGCTGAACTGTGAAGTGAGTTGAATGCCTTCCCAGCTAAACGGGTGAGCAGTTTGCGGTCCGTTGTTGATGTTCAGAGCTTCTACCTGGGGCACGTTGAAGACGTGCTGAGGAATGTTGTCTCTGAAGTTGAAGTAGCGGCCGTTGGCACTCCAGGTCAGGTCTTCCTCGATCTTCCATTCGAAGCCGAGTTCCGGCCAGGTCTGAGTGATGTCGAGGTTGTTGAAGTTCGCCGTACCAACCGTTTGGGCATACAGGCCGTTGACGTTCAAGGGGTCGAAGTGACCTTTGATGTCAACTTGAGTGAACCCACCGTAAACCATGAAGGTCTCGGTCATGTCGTAGTCCACCTGCACGTTCCAACCCCGGAAGTTGAGGTCCACCCGGTTCTGGTTCTCGGCCTGCAGGCCGATGCCGGGGATACCCCTGGCCGCGCCGATGGCCGCCATGTTGGAGCGACGGTCGAAGTTGTTGTTCCGGAAACCACCTTTCAGGGTGACGCCACGGTTGTTCTCCGCTTCGTTGAACAGGTACTTGTATCCACCGGAGATCATCAGGTTTTCAACTTCACCCTTGTTGTCTTCCAGGGGAATCGCAAACGCGTTTCCACCGGCTGCGGCAAAAGTGCCCACGTTGTAACCTCCGAACAGCGGTTCAATCCAACCAGGGCTGAAGCCCAGAACGGGGGTGTTCGGAATGCCTGCTCCCAGAGAACTGGTACCGAAACGCACGTCTTGCAGCGAATTGGTGACCTGATCGAAGCTTCCATATTCCACGGTCAGCCGACCGGTGGGCAAGAACTTCCAGGTACTCTCTAGCCGAAAACCCTGACGGTTGTGGGGCAACTCGTAGGTGTCGTGCAGGGAGTACAGATCTTGGAAGTACAGAAATCCCGGGGTCTTCCAGTGGGGAGTACTGATACCCGCCACCGTTGGCGTTTGGATGATGAAGGGCGAGAACCGAGGATCGACCCGGAGGTATTCCCCGGCCACGCTGAGGGCGCCGTCGAGCAAGAGCGCGTCGGCTCCGATTCGCCAGGCATCTCCGCTTGCACTGTAGACCGAGTTCTTGCTCGGCCGGTAGTCGGAGGTGGCCCACTCACCAAAGATGCGAGGGCTCCAGTCCATGTCAAACGTGTATTCTGCTCGAATGCCGTAAGTGGTCTGAGCTTGCGGCCCGATCCCACCGATATTGGGAACCCCTTGCGGCAAGCCACCGGCAACCGCTCCGGCCAGTGATCCGTCGTTTCCGAACAGAGGAAACGGACTCATCGGGACAGGTCGGATGTCGGAAGTGGAGCCGATGCCGGCGACCGCTCCGGGAATGCCCCCGATCTGGCCTCGATAGAAGCCGTTGGGGTTCACCCAACTCATCTGCCGGCTGAGGTTGAACCGCTGAATCAGACCGGTGGTCAGCGGTCCACCGCCACTGGCTTCGTCGGCCGCTCTCAGGAAGTTGAAATCGATCTTTCCGCGCTCATCGTGGAAGTCGACACCGATTTTTCCACCCAGGACGTAGGATTGATAGTCAAGCCCAAGACCGGGTAGAGCTGCCCCTGGAGGAATAGGCAGAGGCCCGGTGTTTCCCGAGGGAAGCAAAGAGCCCATAACTTGCCAATTGATGTTGATGTCTTCGTCTTCATCAACGGCGAAGCTACCGTCGACCAGGAAACCGTAATTGTCCAGGTATTCAGACCCGAACTCCTGCGGATTCAGCATACCCACGTAAACCGAGTCGTTGAAATCGTGCTCGCTGTACGCGCCCACGATCAGCTTGGTTCCGGAGTCGTTGTGCCGAATCCAGAATCGGTCCAGGTTCATGCGGGTGTAGGGTTGATGGTTCAAGCCTTGAGCCGCGCCGCCGGTGCCCACGGTGGTGGTGAAGGGGTTGCTCAAATAAGGCTGTTGTACACCGTACCAGGCGTCTACCGCGGCGTCACCTTGAGAGGTGTAAGCCGAGAACTCAACGCCTGCGTCAAAAGAGTCGCTGATGTTGATGTCCATCCCCAAAACGGCCCGGGCGGTGAAGCCTGTTCCGCTGGTCAGGGGACGCCCCGTTCTCCAGTTGGTGGTGGTAAGCACACCCGTGATGAAGGGGTTGAACGCCGGGGTGATGGTACTCTGCCCGGGTAAAGCCGGATTGGTGCCGATCCCCGAGAAGACGTTGGGCACCGGGTTGGCCGGGGAATTGATAAACCCGCCCGCTCCCGCGGCGCTACCGACCACGGCGTTGTAATCGATGGTGTCGTAGTTAACAGCGGGGTTCAGGGAGCGCATGGAAGGGCGCCCCGCGTTCCGGAAACTTTGAAATGCGACTCGTGCGTCGACGTATCCGTAAAAGGTGATTCGCTCGAGTTCGGTGACCCGTTTGTCGATGCGATCAACGTTCTCTTCCAGATTGTCGACTCGTACCCCCAGAGCATCAAGCTCTTCACGGAGGGCATTTACGAGTTTACGTAGCTCATCCAGTTCGGCCTTGGTGGCAAAGGTCGCGTGTTCCTGTTCCATCTTCGCCAGAAGACGTGCGACGATCATCGCGGTCTCCCAACGGGAAGCGGAACGGTCACCTTTGAAAGTTCCGTCGGGGTAACCCTCGACGAGACCCTTTGCGGCGAGAGCGGCGACTGCATCCTTGGCCCAGTGACTTTCTGGGACGTCGGGAAACAGTGGAGCCGCGAAGGCAGGCCAACTGAGCATGAGACTGAGCGTCAAAACGAGATATTTGAAGCGCTTCACTATCTGCCTCCTAGTGTCAATACAGGAGGTGCGTTGCTCATCTAGAGCCTTCCTAAGGTTTCCTCTAAATTAGCAGGGAAGACACATTCCGCGACCACCCAACCACACCTAATCCTGCTAAGTAAGTCGCCGCCCTTTCTGGGCCTGTTCAGGAATATCCTTCGGTTCAAGGAGATTTGTTTTAAGCTCCTTTTAAACCGCATGAATGCTGGCTTCACAACAAAAAAAGGCCCGTCTTTCGACGGACCTTTTTTTGTTGTTGACTCTGTTCTTAGAACTTGAGTTTGAACTGAGTGGTCACTTGAATGCCACTGAAGTCAAACGGGTTCTGAGTTTGCCCAACGGATCCGTTGGTCAGAGTGGTAGGGGTGCCCACATTGGAGTCTGTGCTGTAGTAGCGCAGGTCCATGTTCCAAGTCGTGTTTTCGCTGACGTCGTAGTCAAACCCGATGAAGGGGATGATCTGGTCGTTGTCCACGGTCTTGAAGTTGGTCTGGCCGGTTTGGAACGCGAAGGCGTTGTAGACGCCGGCGGGGTCGTAGTGGCCATTGATGTTCACCCAGTCAGCACCACCGCGGAGGGTCCACTTGTCAGTGGCTTCCCAGCCGATTTCACCGTGGAGGCTGCTGATTTCCAGGTCGATGTTGTTCTGGCTACCAGCCATCGCCAGAAGGGGAGTACCGCCCAGCGCGGATCTACGTTCGTAGTCGTGACGCTCGTAGCCCAGGTCCACTTTGATGCGCGGTTGGTCGAACTTGTAGGTTGCGCCCAACGCCCAGTTGTTGTGTTTCCCGGTGGGGTTTT
>JBAYRN010000204.1:0-7077 GCA_041676625.1 Vulcanimicrobiota bacterium | reverse complement strand
GTCAAGGGTCTGGCTCAGGTTATCAAATGGCAACTCCAGCTCAGGGAAGTAGTTGTCGAGGGCTTTGAGCAGGCCTTCCAAGGTGGCCTGGCGCTGTTTGTCCAGGGTCTTCCCTTCCGACTCGATGGATTCAAAGCTACGGCTTTTCTGGAGAATAGATTTTCTTTGCTCCAGCCAACGCCGCATTTCCTGGGGAGGTCGGATGGTGATCAGAGCCTGGTCCCACAACCCGAACCACTCTTGCTCTAAAGTTCCAAGAGCTTCCACCGCCTCTCCCCACCGCTTCTCCAGGCTCGTGATTTCCGACTTCAATTCCTCGGCTTGCCTCAGCAACTCACTATGCCGGGCCACCCGATCGGCGTCACGGGAGATACTGTCGCTGTGGCGGTCAGCCTTTTCTACCGCACCCCGGTAGTTCTCAAGCTCCTGGTCCGATTGCTTCGGCGTCTTTCCCGACTCCCAGTCGACGATGACCCTTTCAAATTGGCGGTCACGGTCCTGGCGTAACTCCAGGAGTTTACCAGGACTGGGTACCGGACCCTCTGCTTCCAGCCCCGCCGTCTCGGTTTGGATCCGCTCCAGCCGTTTGATGAGCGAGCCTTTCTCTTTGTCGAGTCGTTGCAAGCCGTGCTGAGCGGCTTGAAGCTCTCGATCGAAGTGCTCTAAGCTATCGATGGATGGAACGGCCAACGATTTGAGCTGCTCCAGATTGCCCCGCCAGAATGGCAAAGCTTCCAATTCAGTATCCAAGCTACTTCGAGCGGTTTTGTACTCGGCGCGCAGTTGCTCCAGACGGCCTTCCCAGGTGGCCCCCGCTCTGGCTTGCTGTAGCATCAATTGCAGTTCCGGCATCCCGGCAGTCTCGACGAACTTGCCCTTCTGCTCCTCCAGGCGCAGGAGGCGAGACTCCGTTTTGGCCATCGTCTCCTCTACGGTACTGAGTTGCCGAGTGAGATCCCGGTATTCCTCTGCCAACTGGCCGGCCTCGGCTCGCACCGTAGAGCTCGGAAACTGGTCGCTGTCCCGGCTCAAGCCCAGGTCCTCTCGGCCAATTTTCACCTGGTTTTCCAGTTTCAGGAGTTCGGCTTCTAGAGCGGGGATTTCCACCGCCAGGTCTTCTGCTCGGGAGACCCGCCGGTAGAGATTTTCCACCGCGTCGGCCACCTCCAGAACCTTCCATTCCCGAGGAAGTTCGGTAAGTTTTTGTTCGAGTTGGCTCTGCTCGTTCTTCAAACGGTTCAGTTCCGCCATGGCCTGATTGTAGTCGGTGAGAGCTTGCTCTCGGCGCAGGCTGAAATCCTCGCTGAGTTCCGGGAGTTCTCCCAGTTGGTCGAGCTTTTGCCTCAGCTCTTTGTAGCGAGGCCAGGACTGCAGTGCCTTTTTCTGGTTTTGGAGGGTTTCCAGTTTGACCCGCACCCCGGCCAGTTTTTCCCGGGTTCGGGCCGAAAGCCGTTCTTGCTCTGCCAACTCTTGTCGGAGTGCTTCAAACTTGGAGACCTGGAGGGCGTTCTCCCGGGTCTGCTTGTCGGCTTCTCTCCAGGCGTTGATGGTGGTGTTTAGAGCCGGAGTCTTACCTCGGGGGCGCCACAGGTCGTCGGCCTCTTTTTGCAGTCTCTCTCGGACCAGGCGGAAAGCGGGACCCACATTGGCGGCAAATAAGGACTCACCCACTTTGCCGCCCTCGGCGAGCAGGGCTTTGCCTCCATCGGCCAGGGTGCTGTGATTGAGTCCGTAAAGTCTATCGAAGACCTCCTCGCTGAGATTGCCGATAAAGCTGGTGAGTTCGGTCTCATCGAGCACTTCGCCCTGGCGGGTCCGCAGGGTGTTCTTGTTGCCTTTGCGCCGCTCGATCTCTAACACTCTTCCGTTCGAGTGCTCCAAGCCGGCCCTGATGGTGAGCTTGGCATAGGGATGGATGAAGGCATCGGGGGTTTTGCTAGGGACTCCGTAGAGGAGCGCGCGAAACGCTCGCAGAGATGAGCTCTTGCCGGATTCGTTGGGGCCGTAGACCACTTGCAGGCCCGGGCGACCGAACTCCAGTTGGAAGTCGGTGAACGGGCCGAAAGCAGGCATATGCATGGAGAGAAATCTCATCGAAGATTTTCACCGCATTCGGAAAGGTGGGTTGCCAAAATATGTCCCACATCACCCAGGGCTTCTTTGACCGCTACCAGGGAGGCTGGAGAGAGGCCGCCTGTTTCCGGATTTTTCCAGGGGAGGGGCAGTTTGCGCTCCAGTTCTGAAAACAGTTCTTCGCCAAGGATCCGGAGTTGCTCTTCATCCGATGAAAGGTCCCTCAGTCCATCCAAAAGCGAGGAGAAGGCGTCGTGTTGAGAAGCCACCTTCTCGAGATCCAGCGCAGCGTTGCTGCGGAACTGGACCTTCTCCACCCAGACCGATTCCTGACCCATCTGCACGCCCAGGTTGCGCATTTCATTGACCCAATATTCTCGGTGACCGATAAGCTCAGCGTGGGTGGGACCGTGGCCGGTCGTCAAGATTCGGGCCGCCAGGGTCAGCCCACCGAGTTGCTCCAACTCTTCTTGGAGAGCGCGTTCGGCCGCCCTGAGCACCTCCTCGGTGGAGCGCAAGGCGGTGATGTCGATCTCGATTTGTGTCCACCGCACCACGTCCAGGGCCAGGTGCTGGAGGGTCTCCACTACGCCGTCACAGACGGTCACCAGGGTGGCCCCCTTGCTGCCGGTTTCCCGGGCGTGGCGGCCCTGAAGATTGCCCGGGTAGACCACGTAAGGATCCTGGCAAAGGATCTCGCGCTGGTGGATGTGACCCAGGGCCCAGTAGTGGTAGCCCAGTCGTTTGAGACCATCCAGGGTGCAGGGTGCGTAAGAGGCGTGTCCGGGGCGCCCTTCCAGACCCGTATGCAGGAGCCCGATGTTGAACGCTCCCGGGTGCGCGTTCGGATAGCCCGTGGTGAGGTCGTCCCACACCGCGGGAGACTTAAACCCCTGACCGTGGACTGCCACCTGGATCTCTTCGAAGGTTACGGTTTCCGGCTTTTCCACGCTCAGCATACGCACGTTCGGGGGCAGCCTGAGGCCTTTTGTGATCTTACTCTGGGCGTCGTGGTTTCCGCAGATCGCGACCACCGGAATTCCGGCATGATTCAGTCGGGCCATCTGGGCAGTGAAAAAGAGGCCGGTGTTGTAGTCCGGCCAGTCGCCATCATAGAGATCTCCTGCCAGAAGCAGAAAATCTACTTGCAGCTTCAAGGCTTCGTCCACCAGATTGATGAGAGCGCGCCGGGTTGCCCCCCGCAGGGTTTCTTCCGGAGCTCCATGGTAGCGAGAAAGCCCCCGCAAGGGGCTATCCAGGTGCAGATCGGCGGCGTGTAAAAAGCGCATTGCATGGTGCTTTCCAGGGGGAGAGCAGAACTCTTTCCCGGTCTTGAAGGTAGGATCGACTGCGATCCCAAAAATTGCCCTTTAAATTTGGAACCAATTGATCGGTTCTTGGGTCTAGGGATGTATGAAAAAATTATTAAGTATCTTTGTGTTGAGTTTGGGTTTGCTGGCAGGCTGCGGAAGTTCCGAAAACTTCGTGGCCACGGGTTCGGGAGGGTCAGGGTCTTTGATCCCCGCCGGGGGTGGGGAAGTGGCGATCCCTGGTGGTACCCCTATCAGTGGGAGGCTGGTCTTTGACCCCGGAGCACCGCCTCAAACGTTCATAACTCTGACTCCGTCATTAGAGGCTCCGACCGAAATTCCCATGGTGGGGCTCACCTCGCCCCAGGCTACGACCGAGCCTTTCTTTTACTTAAAGTTTCGGGTCAGCCAGCCGATACCGGTGGGACTCCTAGAGGCGGCTCTTTTGCGGGGGGCCGTCCCCGAGGACCATGAGCACTACCACGTCGACCTTCTGGATCTGCAACCTTCCACTCCTCTGCAGGGTGAATATGCTGGATTCCTCCAGGAGTTTCCGGGGGAAAGGATGGGGGACCAGACGGTTTTCGACGAGGTCCAGGACCTGGGGACTCTAAAGGCGGACCACCCTTACGCGTTGCGCTTTAAGAGTACCGATCAAGAAACCCTGGATCTCAGTATCCTCAACGATTCGGGAGTGGGGCCGTGCTACGTTTTTATTACCGGTCGAAACCCCAATCTGCTGGCCAATGATCCGCGCTTTTACTATGTGAACGCGGCCGGGCAACTGGTGCCAATGGATGTGGATGACCTGGAGAACGGATTCGCGGATTACAACCTTCCTTTACCGGAGGACGGAAAGCTGAAGCTGCCCCTGATGGCGGCGGGGCGGGTCTACATCTCCCTGGGTGAGAAGATGAAGACTCAGCTAAACCCGGGGGTCGAGCCGAACGATCCGCCGGCTTTCTGGGTGGCGCCTTCGGGCTGGTCCAACGCCAACGAACCAAATTACAACACGCTGTTTGATTGGGTGGAGTTTGACTACAAGATCAGCCCCGACAGCAAGCTACCTGGAATGGGGATCAACAAGACCGAGGTGCAGATGGTGAGCCTTCCTTTGACCATCTCTATGACCGGGCCCACCTCGGGAACCCAGACTGTGGGTGCCAAGCCGGGCGCCCGCTCGGCGATTTTCGAGGCCATCGCCGCCGACCCGGATTTCGCCGATCTGATCGTAGAGGGAACAGCCACCGGCACCAATGTCAGTCCCATTAGGGTAGTTTCACCGGACAACGGAATCTACAACGTGAGAAACAACGTCCCGAATGTTCCCACCTTTCCGCTGAATTATTACGACGACTACATCGACCAGGTGTGGGAGAAGTATAAGCTCGAGGACCTCACCATGGTCACCTCGGCCTTCGGCACCTTCCTGGGCCGGGTCAACGATCAGGATCAGATGGTGTTCACTCAGGCCGGGGCTCGAAGCGTGGTCATCCCGAAGCCTTCCTCCGCCGACGTGATCATTGGAGACGGCGCGTTGATAGCCGATGTGCCCAACGCAACCTCTCCCATCGAAGAGAGCATCGTGAGGGAGCACGCGAGCACCATGAGCGCGTGCTTCAACCGAAGCACTCTGCTGGCTTTTCCGAAGATGCTGCGGAGTTTTGCGGTGGGCGCGTTCGACCCGGCACTCTTTTATGCGCACCCCATCACCAACGTTTACTCCAAGGTCATCCACGCCCACAGTCTCCCCACCGACAAGGCTCCCCTGGGGGCAGCCTACGGCTTTGGATTCGATGACAATCTCGACCAGAGCTCGTTCATCAGCGACAACCGGGCTCCCACCAGTGTGACGATTCGAGTAACCAGTTTCGAGTAACGGGGTTAAACCCGGATGATGGGCGGTTAAAAAAAGAGTCACGGGAAACGTGTCGAATAAGTAAGTGGTGACCTCTGTCTTGATCGACAGAGGTCACCGGGCAGGGTTTTGAGTTGGCTTTGAGAGGAGCCGTAACTTGAATCATCGATTTTCCCTGCTACTGATGGTGCTGATCCTGTGCACCGCAACCGTTCTGGCGGAGAATGAGCACGCCGACTTATGGAATCAGGTGAAGGCTCGAATGAAGGCCGACACCGGGTATAGCCTGCACGCTGATTACCAGGGTCCCGAGGGTCACTTCCTGTTTTATTACGTGGTCCACGGGGATGGAGACGAGATCCTGACCGAGGTACTGGAGGGCTCCTCCAGGGGGGCCGGGACCCGGATTTACTACAACCCGGAGAAGGATCGTGAAAACGTGACCATGCAGACCAGCCTGTTTCGGCTTCGGCGCTCCTTGGAGTCACGGGATATCAAGGATTCTCCGGTCCATAAGCCACTCTTCTCCCATTTGCTAGACGAACTGGGGAGAGAGCCCTCGGAGGTCAACCTCCAGAAGCCGGGGGGCATGGTCTTCCTCTTCGGAAACAAAGCCACTATCCACGAATACCTGGCGGTCGATGCTCAGGGAAACCCTCTGAAGCTAACCCGCATGGAAGCTAACAAAGAGATCAGCAGCCTGACCTTTTCAGAATTGGAGTGGGGGCGCCAGCCGATCAACTGGGAACACTAATACTCCCGTTTTGCGGCTCCGGTATAAAGCTGGCGAGGCCGGTAGATACGGGCTTTGGGGTTGTCTTTCATCTCTTTCCATTGAGCGATCCAGCCGGGTAGTCTTCCCAGGGCGAACATCACGGTGAACATGTTGGTGGGAATGCCCATGGCCCGGTAGATGATACCGCTGTAGAAATCGACGTTGGGATACAGCTTGCGCTCCACGAAGTAGTCATCACTGAGGGCGACTTCTTCCAGGCGTTGAGCAATCTCCAGAAGGGGATCGTCGACTCCGAGCTTGCTGAGCACCCGATCGGCGGATTTTTTCAGAATCTGGGCCCGAGGGTCAAAGTTTTTGTAGACCCGGTGTCCGAATCCCATGAGCCGGAAGTCACTCTTCTTGTCCTTGGCCATGCCCACGTACTTCTTGTAGTCTGATCCATCTTGCTCGATCCGTTCTAGCATCTGGATCACACTCTGATTAGCACCACCGTGTAAAGGTCCCCAGAGAGCACAGATCCCCGCCGCGATAGAGGCGAAGAGGTTGGCTCCGCTGGAGCCCACCATGCGCACGGTAGAAGTGGAGCAGTTCTGCTCGTGGTCGGCGTGCAAGATGAGCAACAAGTTCAAGGCCTCGGCCAGGGTGTCGTCCATTTCGTAGGGTTCGGCGGGTACCGCGTGCATCATGTGTAGGAAGTCGGCGGCGTAGTCCAAATCGTTGCGAGGATAGATGTAGGGTTGGCCGATGGATTTCTTGTAGCTGAAGGCAGCGATGGTGTTGAGTTTGGCCAGCAGTCGAATGAAGTTGGTATCTCCATCTTCTTCCGGATAATAGGCCGAGAGCGAGGCGACCATGGCCGAGAGGATGGCCATGGGGTGGGCATTGGGCGGATAGCCTTCGAAGAATTTTTTCATTTCTTCATGAATCAGGCTGTGGTTGGTGAGTTTGTTACGGAAACAGGCCAGTTCTTCGACGCTGGGGAGGTGACCGTAGATGAGGAGAAAGCTCACTTCTACAAAGTCGGCCTTCTCGGCTAACTGCTCGATGGGATAGCCACGGTACAGGAGGATGCCCTTCTCACCGTCGATGAAGGTGATCTC
>JBAYRN010000203.1:0-7134 GCA_041676625.1 Vulcanimicrobiota bacterium | reverse complement strand
TCGTTTGAGCATCGCTTGCGTGTGTTTTCTGGCGATCTTGACGATGGTCTTTTCCGATTACCGGGGCGACCGTTCCGGTCTGGAAGAGCCAAGACCCAGTGAAGAAATTTATACCAATACCGACCCGGACGGCGACGGATTTCGACCGTTCGGACCCCCTCGAGTGACCGGAGAGGTCTACATCGATCTGGCCGATGACCTGAGCGAGTCTGAGTTGCGGACGCTGGCCGGAGAATGGGGCGTTTCTCTGCGCTTTTCCAGCGAACCTGGCAAACAGCACAACACCGTGATCGCAGGTGTGGCCGAAGAAGAGATGCCGGTGCTTCTGAGCACCCTGGAATCAGACCCCCGCGTAGAGACCGTCGACCCCAACTACCTTTTCACCCTGACCGGCCTGCCTGTGGCCTCCGATGGATTTCCCAACGACCCACGCTACGCTGAGCAGTGGCACATGAAGATGATCGAGGCTCAGCAAGCCTGGCCTCTCTCCATCGGGTCCGATGTGGTCACGGCGGTGATCGATACCGGGGTAGCCTACAAAAACTTCGATGACTTTCATCAGGTCGAGGACCTGGACAAGACCGATTTCGTGACCGGCTACGATTTTGTCAATAAGCGCGTGGAAGCCCTGGACGATCAGAGTCACGGCACCCACGTGGCGGGCACCATCGCCCAGTCCACCAACAACGGTAAGGGCGTGGTGGGCGTAGCTTTCGGAACCACCATTATGCCGGTGAAGGTGCTGAGCCGCTCCGGTTCCGGTACCCTGGCCGATGTGGCCGACGGGATCCGCTTCTCCGCCGACCACGGGGCCACCGTTATCAATATGAGCTTGGGTGGCCCGTTTCCCAGCGCCTCGCTGGAAGACGCCGTGGCCTACGCGAACCGCAAGGGTACCATCGTGGTTTGCGCGGCCGGAAACTCTAACACCCCGCGCCGGGAGTACCCGGCAGGTTTCGACAAAGCCGTTTCGGTCTCGTCGGTGGGTATGGAGGGCAAGCGAGCCTTCTATTCCAACCACGGAGATTCCATCAGCTTTGCGGCGCCCGGGGGAGACACCAAGAACTACGGACCAACCGGTGGAGTCCTACAAAATACCATCGCTCCTCGGAATCATAAGCAATCCGATTACTATTTCTATCAAGGGACCTCCATGGCGGCTCCCCACGCGGCCGGAGTGGCGGCGCTGGTCGCCTCCACCGGAGTGACCAATCCCGACGCCATCGAGCGCGTGATCCAAAAGAGTGCCTCCAAGGTGGATGCTCCAGTGGAGGAAGGCTACGGGGCGGGCATCCTCAACGCCAAAGACGCGGTCTACCTCAGTGGGGTCACCTACAAAACCATGACCCTGGGCCTGGGCTTGCTGATCTGCCTGGTGGCCGGGGTGTCCATGCTCCGACGCAAGGCGCTGCATCACTTCGTACTGATGCTTCCGCCCGCCGTTCTGGCCTCTTCCGGCTTCTTCTTCCTTCCGGTCTTCTTTCCGGGGGAGACAGCCTGGTGCAATATGTGGACCCTCGGACTACCCTCCTGGGGGATCCCGCTTATGGGTGCGGCCCACCACGGCAACCCTCTATTTTTGAGTTGCCTGCTGCCCATGTTGCTCTCCATCGTGGTCGTGGAAAAGCCGGTTCTACGAGCCCTGGTCGGCGGTCTGGCCGCCGGGTTCGCAGCTCACTTGCTTTTCGCGGCGGTCATGTCCACCGTGAGCGTGCTCTACGTACCGGTCTTACTGGGCAGGCTGTGGCTGGTAGCCAACGGACTATTGTGCGTCTTTCTGGCTATCGTGCTGGCTGAAGAGCATCCCTGATACGGCTGATACCGATCGACTCAATGAGTAGGGCTCGAGGCGATTCGAGCCCTACTTATTTTTTTAGGAAGAACCCTTCGAACTTTCTCTGGGTCTCTCGTATCTTTATTCATGAAACGGAGGAGAAGCTTGACCCCTGAAGAGTTAGCCGAGTTCGCGAAACGATGCCAGGATGGTGAGAGGGCTGCTTTTGAAACCGTCTTCACCGAAACGGTGGGATGGGTTCACGCTATCGTAGCGGGGATCGTGGTGGACGAAGAGCTGAGCAGAGAGTGCGTTCAAGACATCTACCTGATCGTCTGGTCAAAAATCCGATTCTTGCGGGACCCCATGACCTTTGCAGCCTGGCTGAAAAGGATCGCCGTGAATCGGGCCTTGCGCTGCGCCGAGCAGCAGAAGCGCAGGCGTTCTCACACCACCTCCAAGCCGGTCGAGGAGGCGCTGCAGAGCGTGGCCTCGGCCTCTGCCTCGCCGGCTGGTGAGGTGAGTTGCCGGGATATTTTGATGCGGGCTCTGGCCGCGCTGAATCCCAAGGAGCGTTCAGTCCTGACCGTGAGGGAGTTGGAAGGGGCGAGTTACGAGGAGTTAGCCCGGCTCTTCGTGGTGCCGGTCGGCACCATTCGTTCTCGTTTAAATTCCGCCCGAAAGAAAGTCCTATCGTATTTCAAGGATGAGGAGAAGCAAGCATGAGTGAGGCATATCGTAAGAGTTGGGAGGATCTGAAGTCCGTTCCGAAGGAGCTGTCGCCACCCAACTTGGGCGGGGCCAGCCAGCAACTGACCGTGCTGGACCGGTTTCCCCAGTGGGTGAATTCTGGATTCTTCATGGCCCTGGCTATTTGTGGAGTGGCGGCCTGGTGGTCCATGGTCGTACCGGTAGCAGTGGGGTTTCCCGTGGCCAATCTGGGGATCGCCCTTCTCACTAGCTTCTTACTGTCTTTGTTTCTTGTGATGGGGGCTCTCCAGGCCCTAAATGGGGTGGGTGCGGAAAGGTTGCCATCCAGGTGGGGCAATTGCGTATCGCTTGGGATCTGTTTTTTGGCCGGCACCCTGGCTATCCTGTTTCAATCCACGGTGGTTTGGGGCCTGGGCTTCTGGCTGAGCGGACCGAGTGCCAAGATCGACCAGAATCTTCTCCTGGTGGAAGCAATCTCATCTGCCTTTCTCACGCTTTTTCGCACGGAATCTTTTTGGACCACCGCGATGGCCGGATTTGTTGCACAATGGGTCAGTCAGGTCTGGTTGGCTCGTTCTGCCCCCTGGTATGTTCCTCGCAATCTGCCTACCCTGAAAAGGGCACTTCTGGGTACAGTCTTGATGCTCTCTCTGCTGGGAGTGTTCTGGCTCCCTTACCAGATTCGCTCGGGCGCTACGCTAACGGAGGGGATGGCGCAGGAATTGAACGAGACCGTTGCCGACTTCGATGAAGTGAGGGCGGTGCGGAGACAGGTATGGAGAGTCGGTGGCACCGCGGGTGAGTTGCGGAAACTGGCCGAGAAAGGGACCTTGTCGGAACCAGAAGCTGCTGAAATCACCCTGAGGCTAGCTCGAACAGAGCCATCCTCGAGCTTTGCAGCAAACTTTGTCACCGCCTGGTGGCTCGACGAGAAGCTAGGTTTCAACCACCGGCGCCATAGCCACCATCTCGAGCTGGAAGCGGAGGTCGTACCGGTGGTACTGGACTACTGGATCCGACTCCGGGAAGAAAAAGGAGCAGAGACTCTTTGGAACATTCGCCACACCGGTACGCTCTTTGCCATGGAGTATTTGCTGGACCAACCGGAAACCGACCGGGAGACCTTGCTGCTTTTGCAAGAGCGACTGGAGCAGCTCCGGCTCACCGGCGAGGAGGCCCGACGCGCGGTCCTTTTCAAGATGACGGAAAAGCTGGGGATATCGACTCGCGCCCCCCTGCCCCATCCTCTCCCGGATACGGAGCTGGACTGGCGGAGTGCGAGGATCGCCATGGAAAAATTCCCTGCGGAGACCCTGGATAGCGCCGCCGACACGCTGGAAGCCTGGGGACCTGAACTGGAACAACTGTATGGAAAGAAGGTCGACCGCAAGGCGTTCACCATCGAGCAAGCCCATTTATTCAGCCCCGACGATCTCCAGAGCCTGACCGCCCTTCCCACCCGCCTGGAATCGGCCCGGCAAGCCGTGGCCCAGCGCCTTCAGGAGTCGAAGTGAGGCTTGCCAGTCTTGCGCAGACTGCATCGAACGGAAGACCTCTGACTGAATGAACTCGTGTCGAGTTTTAGGCTGAAAAGTGGGCCACCTCACAGACTATGCAGACGAAAGCGGAGAATCTCAGGGTCGCATCGCTCACTGCTAGAAACTCTCTCACTCTGGTACTTTCTCGCCTCGATGATAACCGCGACTGGGGAAAAGACGGTGACTCCATCCGCTGGAACGATGAAGTGAGCGGAGGAGCCGTGGGCCGGGTGAAGTTTAAGAAGAGTGATGACAGCACGGCCACGGAAGAACCGGCCGCCCTGGTGGTAGGCCCGGAACCTTCCGAGAGCAGCCTTGAGCCCCTGGATGAACAACTGTATTCCGTGAATAATCTCGGGGGGCAGAACTCTGTACGGGGGTACAATGGGCTGGTCGTTCCCCCGAACTCGGTGCTGGTGGTGGCGGTGGGGGAGTTTCGGGGGACTCGCCAGGTGGCTTATCAGATCGTGCAGGGGAGCCCCCAGCCATACTCGTTGGCCTCTTCCGGGCCGCTGGAGGTGAGGGGCGACACTCTGGTGGCGGGATTGGAGTCTACCCTCCAGGCGGTGAGCCTGGGAGCAAACCCGGAACTGGAGGATTTGGAGGAAGCTGGTCTCGTGTCCAATGACGACGGTCTGGAGGCAATTAAGCTCGACGGAAACATTCAGATCGTGGGCGATGTGGAGGCGAGGGGGGAGATTCAGACTTCGCCACAGGTTCAGATCCTCAACGGCGAGATGAAGAAGCTGGATAGTCCCAAGGACTTTCCTGAGATCGATTTCGATTCCTATGATCCGCTGGGTAACCCGGCCGACCCGAGCGACGACCGGCCTACTTTGAGGGAGAGGACCGAGGCGGTGGTGACCGATGCGCTGGACAGTCCACTTTATGGTTTCCAACGATTCCCGGGCAGCGTAAGCTTCCCCGACGGGCTGAAACTCGACGGCTCGGCCATTTATGTCGACGGCGACCTCACCCTGGATGGCCCGCTGGAAGGTACCGGTGCCCTCATCGTGCGCGGCAATGTGAACCTTCGAGGAGGAGCACAGTTGGATGCAGACGTCATGGCCGCGATCCTTTGCGAGGGCAATCTTGTGGTCAACGGCAATGCGGGCCAACCGTCCACTTTTCAGGGTCTGCTGTACGCTGAAGGAGACCTCGAACTCTCCAACACCCGGGTCGTGGGCACGGCGATTGCTGCGGGCTCCGCCTCGGGGGTACCGAGCAACCTGCTGGTAAAAGACTCCACCATCATCGCCACCCCGGATTCCTCCGATTTTCGGATTGTGGTTAAGGGGTTTGCGAGTCAGGGGCCGGGGGGGCTGGGGGGGATAGACGCGGGTGGCGGAAGTAGCGGTAACGGCTGGGATATTTTAGAGCCGAACCCCGCCGATCTCCTGGTGCAAAACCCCGACGGCAGCTCAACCTTTGTTTGGGACCCCTCGCAACTGAAGATCCGTGTTCAGCAGGCCGATGGGTCCTGGAAGATCATCAACACAGCGGAGGAAGCATCGGCGGCGGGGCTTGCGTCCGGGGAGTTGGACTCGCTGGAGATTGCTTACGATAAGCTTATCGATATTTGGGAAGACCGAATCGACCAACTCCAAGCCCATCATGCACAAGAACTCGTTGATATCTTGGGATTTGATCTCAACGAGTTCTTGAAAGTGTCCAGCCGGTTGAAGGCTAAGCGGGTCTTTTACGTGGACTAATCCGTGAAGCCAGCAGCTCCGTTCGCAACGGAAACCGGTGGAATAGAGCCCAAAGACGTCTCCTTTGTTCCAGAATTGTTGTTGATAGAAATGAGATTGTTCCACTCTTCTACCTCGAGAGTGCCTGTTGCCGTCGAAGTTTGAGAAACGATGTAAGTATCATCATTCATATTATCTTCGATATCATAGATGCTGGTCGAGGCCCCACCCGCAATAACCTCAAACGTAAACCCAACGTCGTTGCCAGTCATCGTGTTCCCGGTCACCTGGGCCCGCAGGTCGCTGGAGTCACTGGTGATGAAGCCGATAGCGTTGAGGGTACAATTTCGGATGATGTTGTTATTGATTCTAATAGTCGCGACTGCCGAGCCTTCAGTGTCCGCCGGAATCCCCACACCCGTAGGGCCTGTTCCGTCGATAAGATTGTCCTTGATAACCCAATCACCAGCAAAGGGACTGAGTCCGATTCCATCATCACCTGAGTTAATAAGCTCGCAGTTGGTGACGATCCCACCAGTTTGGCCATTTCCATCGATTGCATCCCCCGGTGAATTCTCAATCCTCAAAAAATCCACCGTATTCCCATCGGCCAGCACCACGGGCCCGCTGAGCACCGGTCGCACTTCGCCTTGCGCGTTTACCAGTGTGGAGCCGGAGCCCAACAATCGGTCGCCATTTTTCAGGGTCACCGTGCCGGTGTAGTTGCCGGGTCTCACGATCACATCACTGCCGGCGGGGGCGGCGGCCAGAGCAACTTGCAAGGTGGCAAACGGACGTCCGTTGGTCCGTTGATAAAATTACCGGTGGTGTCGTCTCCGGTGGCGGCGTCTACGATAAAGGCGTTCACCGCAGCCACCGTGATTGTGACGGTGGTGGTAGAGGTCCCAGCGGAATTGGTCAGGGTGTAGGTGAAGCTATCGGTCCCGAAAAAATCCAGTGGGGGTGAATAGGTGAAAGTCCCGTCGGAAAGCCCGGTGATGGTGCCGTTCATGTCCGTTGTGGTCGCGAAAGTAGGGGTCGCCCCGTTGACGGTATCGTTGACCAACACCCCGTTGGCCGGTAACACCGTCAGTATCGTGTTGGCGTTCACTGTGTACTCATCAGCCACCGCCACCGGTGCGGCCAACATCCCGCCCCCTTCTCGCCCCCGAATTTCCTCCCTTCGTGGTGACAGGTGGGGGAGTTTCGGGGAACTCACTAGGTGGGCCACCGAGGAGAGTGGTCTATAATCATATGATTTCCCGTTTAAACTCTCGGAGTCGTTGGCTTGTATGCAAGAGGGGTCGATCGCAAGCATCTCCTCAGGGCTTGCTCTGATACGTGAGGTAAGCTCCGGATAGGTTTTTCACCTGGAATCCATTCAGGGCCAGGAGGCGAGAGGCGAAGTACGATCTCTGCC
>JBAYRN010000202.1:0-7135 GCA_041676625.1 Vulcanimicrobiota bacterium | reverse complement strand
GGTGGGGCTTGAGGCAACGCGGGGGCGCCGCAATGGGTGCGGTGGGGCTTGAGGCAACGCGGGGGCGCCGCAATGGGTGCGGTGGGGCTTGAGGCAGCGCGGGGGCGCCGCATGCGGCAGGCTGGGGGCGCCACAACGGGTGCACTGCAGCTTGAGGCGGCGCGGAGGCGCCGCATGCGGCGGGGAGGCGCCGCATGCGGCGGGCTGGGGGCGCCTCAACGGGTGCACTGCAGCTTGAGGCAGCGCGGGGGTGCCGCATACGGCGGGCTGGGGGCGCCTCAACGGGCGTGGTGGGGCTTGAGGCAACGCGGGGGCGCCGCAATGGGTGCGGTGGGGCTTGAGGCAGCGCGGGGGTGCCGCATGCGGCGGGCCGGGGGCGCCGCAACGCGCGCGGCGGGACTTGAGGCAGCACGGGGGTGCCGCATACGGCGGGCTGGGGGCGCCTCAACGGGCGCGGTGGGGCTTTAGGCAGCACGGCGGCGCCGCATGCGGCGGGCTGGGGGCGCCTCAACGGGTGCGCTGCAGCTTGAGGCAGCGCGGGGACGCCGCAACGCGCGCGGCCGGACTTGAGGCAGCGCGGGGGTGCCGCATACGGCGGGCAGTTCATATTTCTTTAACTTTATAGAAACGAGTTAGCAACCTACCCGAAAAAACTTCGTAACACGAGACCTCTAATCTTTAAATATGTTTGATAAACCATTTCACAAACGAGTAAGAGAGCGCCGAACGGCGCGCGGCCTTTCCCAACAACAAGCAGCTGACCTATGCAACCTCAGTCGAGCACGCTGGTCGGACCTCGAGCTAGGCCGCAGGCGTCCCAGCACAAAGGAGTTTCAATCAATTACCAATACCCTTCGGTTCAACGAAGCTTTCGTACCTCCACCAGGGGTGGTCCGCAAACTTCTTGATCAGGGTGCGAGACTTACGTTGAAGCAGAAGCCTTACTTCGGGCATCAGGATCGGCCTACATATATCCGTTTCGCAACGCTACGAAAATGCTATCCCCGCGAAGTGGAAGCATTGGCTCGTCTCGCGAAACAAAGGACTGATCTCCACCTGTGCGAGCAGACATGCCACCAGATCCCCTGCGACTCGTGCCTCGAAGCTTTCTTTTTGCTATATCTCCAAGCAGTTGGGGCGAAGCCTTGTCTTCTCGCTCCCTCATCTCTTGGTCGCCTACCTCACGTTGCTACCAGTTGCGATGGTGCGTATCCGGTAGATCTTCGCCCACGACCTTGCTTCGTGCTCGAAGACACCTACTATTTTTTTCAAGTAAGTTTTCGTATTTCTAGACTCATCCGAGTCGATGTCTTGAAGTGGAATGCCTACTGGTCGGTTGTGGAGTTTGACGGCGAAGGGCACAATTCGTACCGAGATTCAATACGAGATAGTGAGTTAGGTATACCTGTAAAAAGAATCAACCAGATGGAGTTGCTCGAAATTGTAGGTAAATTGCTCAAGAATGCAGCGTGACCTTCGAGCACCACGCAGGGGGTGCCGCATACGGCAGGCTGGGGGCGCCTCAACGTGTGCACTGCAGCTTGAGGCAGCACGGGGTGCCGCATGCGGCGGGCCGGGGGCGCCGCAACGCGCGCGGCGGGACTTGAGGCAGCACGGGGGCGCCGCATGTGGCGGGCTGGGGGCGCCTCAACGGGTGCGGCGGGACTTGAGGCAGCACGGGGGCGCCGCATGCGGCGGGCCGGGGGCGCCGCAACCCGCGCGGCGGGACTTGAGGCAGCACGGGGGCGCCGCAGCAGCTTGAGGCAGCACGGGGGTGCCGCATGCGGCGGGCCGGGGGCGCCGCAACGCGCGCGGCGGGACTTGAGGCGGCGCGGGGGCGCCGCATGCGGCGGGCCGGGGGCGCCTCAACGTGTGCACTGCAGCTTGAGGCGGCGCGGAGGCGCCGCATGCGGCGGGCTGGGGGCGCCACAACGGGTGCACTGCAGCTTGAGGCGGCGCGGAGGCGCCGAATGCGGCGGGCTGGGGGCGCCTCAACGGGTGCACTACAGCTTGAGGCAGCGCGGGGGTGCCGCAACGCGCAACCCACCCATCGCGCCACATCGCGCCACCCACCCATGCGCAACACCGCGCGAAACACGCCCAGTTCCGCGACGCGCCATACTGCACAAACCCAATTACACCCCCGCCAACAACTTGATCGCAAGAAAGGAGGTCGCACCCACCAGCACTGCGCCGGACAAGCCGAGTAGGAACGGCCGAATGCCCAGGCCTTTGAAGATTTCAGGCTTCAGGTTCAGGCCGACGCCGACCAGTGCTAGACCGACCAGCCAGGTCGAACCTATCTCCTTGCCCACCAAGTCCAGCAGGTTGCTCCAGGTTTCGGAGGAGAGAAAGCCGAGAGCCTGGCCCTGGGTGTTGAGGGTGTAGTCTCCCAGGGAGCGCAGGCAGGACATGAGCAAGAATCCGATCAGAAAGGGTGGGAGCAAGGGTGGGCGTTTAGCGCCTACTTCTGAGGAGCGCTGGTCTCTTGTCCTCCAGGCGTAATACGGGATTATGAGGGCTAGAAATAGATTGCGCGTCATCTTGGTGATGGCAGCCGTGGCGAAGCCCGTTTCTTCATTGTATAGGTCTTTGTAGGTTACGGCCGCTCCCATGAGTTGAGCGGTATCGTGGATGGCAGTGCCCAGGAAGAGTCCGCACTGTTTTCCCAGGGGAAAGAGATAAGGTACAAGATATGGGTAAAGCAGGGTGCCCAGCAGGCCGAAGAGAGTAACGTTGGCCACGGCGTAGGCCACTTCCCCTTCGTCGGCATCGATCACGGGTGCGGTGCTAACCACTGCCGTCACCCCGCAAATGGAGGTGCCTGCCCCCAGGAGCAGGGCCAGTTTGTGCGGGATCTTGAAGAGCCTGCCCAGCAGTTCCACTCCCAGCACGCCGGTAGCCACCGCGATGGCCACGATAGGCAACCCGGCAGCACCCAGTTCGCCTACTTCCATGAGGCTGAGTCGAATGCCGATCAGGATGATGGCGATGCGCAAGACGTTTTTCAAGCAGTAGCCGATACCGGGAGCGTACCTGGGACCGGGCTTGAAGGTGTTGGCCACCACCACACCCAGCACGATGGCGAGTACCGAGGCGGTAAAGGGGTTGAAGCCGTCGATGGCTCGCTCGACCACCCCAGAGAGCCAGAAGGCCGCTGCGAAGATCGCCGCGCAGAGAGCAACGCCTGGGGCTAGCTTCTTCATTTCCAACTTTTCCGCAGTTGGGCCAACTGTTTTTCATCGAAAGCTAGAGAGATGATACTGGTGAGTTCTTCTTGCTCAACCACGAAGGGAAGGTGAGAGCCCAGCACCTCGTAAAACTCCCTGGCTTCCTCCGGGTCGTCCCAGCGAATGGCCCAGTAGAACCCCAGCGCACCGGTTTTCTTGTTTCGGTAGATGCGGATGCGGTCGCCGTTCCAACCGGCAGCGGGGCCGTGAAACTCCTTGATACCGTACTGCTCCAACACCACTCGCACCAAAAACTCCCCGCCCACTTCGTCCTTCACTTTCACCCATTCACCAAACGGGTCGGGCAAGCGAGAGAAGTCCGGATAGTCCGGGGGTGCTGCCATCAAATATCGGTAAGGGTGAAAGATCTCTTGGGTGCTCTGGGGCAAAACCGAATACGCCGCGTCCACCTCCTCCCAACTCTCACCGATGTGCCGCAAGGTGCTCACGAACTCTGCCCCACCGTAATACGGGAAGATCAGGCTCCGTTGGAAAAAGACGGGTGCTTTGCTCATCTGGCCCATGCCCGGGAGAGGGATGGGAAAGTTGAGCACCATATCGGTGAGCATATCGCTTCCGGCGAATACCATGTTTGCCCCGGCCGCCTCCGGTGGGTTGTTCTGCTGGTGGTCGAACATCACAAAGCTGGCGTCCCCTTCCAGCAGCGCCATGACTGCCAGTTGTTGGTCCAGAGTGGCTTCTTTGAGTAGCTTTTCAAACATGTCTTTGAAGGGGAAGTGTTGCCCACCCAGGGCGTGATCGAGTTCGTGGATGATGAGGATGGAGTTCATATCGCCCAGGGCCACCCGTGAGGCCTTGACCTGCATGCGGTCCCTGAACCCCTGGCCGGTCTCGGTGTCTACCAGAAAGAACTGGTCGGTGCTGGGGTCGTAGGCACCTCCCACCGCATCGGTGAGAAGGTCTTCGGTGAAGCTGCGGATGTTGAAGTCCATGGGCACCAGGCCCAGGGCCTTCAAAAACGCCTCTTCCTCGGCCGCCACCTCGGGGGGGTACTCTTTTTCAATCTGCAACTTCAAGAAGTCACGGAGCTGGCTTTTGGTCTTGACGTGCCAGGGAGTAAAATATTTGAACTTCAGGTTTCTCCGCTGCTCCAGCTGAGCCATCTCGGAGGCGAGGGGCGCGGCCACCGCTCGGCTGGCCGTCTCCCCCACCCCCAGGGCGGCATCCACTACGATCTCGCTACCCCAGAACGGGAGGGCGTCTTCCACCTGGCGCACATACTCTTGCCAGGCCTCGATCTCCGGTTCCACCAGAGCAGCCGCCGGCTGCCCCAGCAAGAGAAGGATGAAGTACAGAGTTAGGGCACGGGAAGTGAGCACACGCCGAGGTTCGAACCGGGGTTGGGGATTCCTATTTTTGCAAAATGACGTTTTCTTAACGCTCCGGCTCTATTCTCTATTTATCCAATACCAGCGAGGAAAAACTTATGAACGCCACTCTCACTACTCCCACTCGGAACTTCAATATCGGGCGCCCCATCGCAAAGGCTGTGGGCCTGGACAAGAAAGATTTGCAAGTAAGCTCCGAGCAAGATGTGCTGGAGACAGGTTATCGCTCGGAAAAACCGCTGATGAAAATGACTCACCCGAAAGCATCCGGCACCGCCTATAAAAGTTCGGACAGCAAGGTCAAACTGCTCGGCAGAATGGCCCTGGAAACCGCTGGCGGAGTAGCAGCGAGCTTAGGCGGGCTTGTTCTAGGTGGTACCCTTGGCCTCTTTGCAGCCTCTGTCGCCCCTGTCCTGGGAGTTGCCGGTGGTGCGATCGCTGGAGCTGCTATCCTGGCTCTGGGAGCGGCCTCTAAAGGCGGTTCCATCAAGGGATGCCTGGGATTAACGGTTTTAGGAGGAGCCCTGGCTGCCACCGGCTCTCCGCTCGCGGGACTTGCCGTCGTTGTGGGGACCGCAGGGCTTGCCTTTCAAGGCCTTTATGCTGGAGCCGCGATAGCCAAGGATCTCCTAAAACCCGAAGAAACCTTGGAAAGATACCGTGAACTGAGCCACTCTCTTCCTCAAGGTTCTTGGGTGTAAAATCCTTTTCCTTAGCCTACGAAGGCTCCGATCACGCCTCCGCCAACGCCTCCGAGCACAGCGCCGCCGAGCCCTCCGGCCAGTGGACCGACAACGGCTCCGGCCACACCACCGATGATCACGTCAGCCACTTTGTTGCCGGTGAAAGAGTTATTCGCGCCGTACCAAATTCCAGCCACCAGACCCAACGGCTCACCCACAATGGCACCGACGTAGCCGCCGATCATAGCGCAGCCAATGGCTCCTTCGGCTGCACCTTCAGCACTAAAAGTCACGCTGTCCGCAGCTTTCTCAGTTTGCGGGGCGGCTTGTGCTCGTTCCATGGGCCGTGGCATCGGGGCGAGTCTTGTTGACGTGATATTCATAATTGTATTTCCTACTCTAATCTTGTTTTAAAATTGGAGTAAGTAGGCTGTAAGTTCGCTGTTACTATACGCCCGCCAGCCAGTCTCTATGTTACCAGATGATAAACATCGAGTCAGACTAACCTAACCCTTGCGCCAGTTCCGGTACCAGGAGAAGGCACCCATGACAGCCACACAAAAGAGGAGCAAGAAGCCCCAGGGGCGGCTTTCGGGGTCGTAGAGGAGGATGCCCGCACCCACCAGGGAGCCCATCAGGACAACCATCAAACCGATTATTTTCGATTGCGCACCCAACTGCTGCCCTTGTGCCGAGACGGCTTCCAATTCGGCCTTGGAGTCTTCCAGGCTTTTCTGGCGCTTCTGCTGGGCGGCGTAGGCAGCTTCCAGTTCTTTGTCCATTCCGCTCACTTTGAAAATCTCTCCTTCAGTATTTCCGACCAGGCCGCGAAGACTGCCGGTCCCTTCTCTTTGCTCGTCATCTCTCCGATGAGCAACCACCTCTGGGGCTGCCCTTCCAGAAATTTTTGCTTGAGAATGAAGTAACCCTGAAGCGCCTCTACCCACATATAGAAATCGTAGTCCTCAGGGTCGTGGATGCCGGGTTGGAGGGTTTCACAGCGGATGATGTCTCCGCGCCTGCCGTCGGAGGCCACGAAATAGTAAGCCCCCTGATCCACCACGAAGGTGGTGATCTCGATCTCGCAGTCGGTAGTTGTGAGGGCAGTTACTTCCATGGGGGCTGTTCTCCTTAGGAGTCTACCGCAAAAACGCCCCAGTGGAAATACGAGGCTCCCCTGACCGGAGCACCTCCAGTTCATAAATCTGCAATCTTCCGGAAACACTTTGTTAGCCAATTAGCAACGAGCCGGTCAGGTTTTGTGATCTATGCTTGAAGCAGGCGGATACGCTATAGTAAGGGAGCGATGAGATGGCAAAGCTTGATAAGACTGCGCGGGATGACTACGACTCACCTTGGAGAGAAGCCCTGGCGTTTTACCTTCACGATTTCTTTGACTTCTTTTTCCCTAAGATCTCCAAAAAGATCGACTGGAGCAGGCCCCAGACTTTCCTGGACTCGACCTTGCGCCAGATGGAGCGGGAAGCCAAGCTCGGACGCCGGGAAGCCGACGCTCTCATTCGGCTTTTTCAGGTGGACGGCGGTGAAGCCTGGGTCTTGGTCCATATCGAGATCCAGGCGCAGCCAGATCCTGATTTTGCCCACCGCATGTTCATCTCCCACTACCGGATCTACGACAGCTTTCGAAGGCCACTCTGCAGCCTCGCGATCCTGGCCGACAAGAGTAAAACCTGGCGTCCGAAATCCTACACCCGACAGCACTGGGACACCACCATCTCCCTCAAGTTCCCCACTCGAAAGCTACAGGACTACAACACCCCCGAGCGCCTGGCCCGACTCGAAAAAAGCACCAATCCCTTCGCCCACCTGGTGGCGGCCACCCTCTACGCCCAGCAGACCAGGCCAGACTCCC
>JBAYRN010000201.1:0-7158 GCA_041676625.1 Vulcanimicrobiota bacterium | reverse complement strand
GACGACGGTCGGGTCATCGAGCAAGTTATGACTGCGTCGTGCGACATCTGTTCCGCTCCCGTTTCCATCGCCACTCAATCCGCTTGGAAGCTCCAAGAGGCAAAACTGCCCAAATCTCCACCCCGAACCTCTGTTCTCGTCAGCCTTCCCCTCTTTGACTTCGCAGCCAACACCGCTTCCCGGTTGGGCGGAGAGCCCAAAAGAGGACCCGAACTCCTCACCAGGGCCATCTTTCGCAAGCTCAGTCGAGAGCCCAAGACCATCCCCACTTTTGCCAAGAAGCTCGAAACCATCCAAAGCCCCCTACTCGAAAACCCCGCTAGGCGCATGAACATCACCCTCTCCCCTCGCCTCTCCGACCTTCTCGACCGCCTCAAGAAGGAGACCACTCTCAATCAAAGCGAGATCATCAGAAGAGCCCTGGTAGTCACCGAATCAGATCCTGGCGTCCTCGAAGAACTCAAATCCTTACTGGACCTCTATGATTAAACAGGACCCGAAAAGCTGGCAAGCCGGTTACCAGGATGGCCTGGACGGCATTAAAAGCCGTCCCTCATCGGTCCCCGATCGCCTCGCTTACTCCAGTGGATATATCGAAGGGGAAGCCGTCCGGCTCTCCTTCCCAAAAACCGATGCCAAACAGGCCACAGCCAGTATCGAAAAAACGCTCAAAAAGCATCGAGAGAGCCAAGCATAAAAGCGGGACCCCAGCCTTAAACAAAGAACCCTACGTCCATGCTAGCGGAGCTATGCCAAAAACACGGAGTCCCTCTCCCCCTCGTCCAGGGTCTTTTGCGCATCGAAGCCACTCCCCCCCGCAGAGGCCGCCGAGGCGTCGTCGTCCGCTCCCGAGAACTCATCGAAAACTACGCTCGCTCGGGCGATGCTCCCATCACCGCCCACGATACCGGCGGAGTCGTTCCGGTCCTTGCCACCTCCGCCCCCTCGCTCCAACTCAGCGAAGTCACTCTCTCCAACTTCTGCCTCTTCAAGAAAGCCCGGGCCCACTTCCACCAGGACCCCGAGCGACCCATCTGCATCATCGAGGCCCAAAACGGCCACGGCAAGAGCACCTTCCTTAGAGCCCTTCGCTTCGCCCTTTACGGAGCCAGCCGCTCCCAACTTGTCAGCTACCTCCACCACTACGCCGAGCCACCCACCGCCCGCATGGAGGTCATTCTCACCTTCCAGACCCACCGCGGTCCCGTCATCCTCAAACGAAAGGTCGACTTCGAGGCAAACACCGGCTCCTGGGAACCAAACTCCACCCCCGATCTCACCATCTCCGTCGGCACCGGGCCCCAGGCCGAAACCCTCCACGAACAAGAAGCCGAAGAGTGGATCGACATGTACCTCCCCAAGGACATCATGGACTTCTTCTGCTTCGACGCCGAAAACTCACTGGTCAACGATATGGCCCAGGGAGCCGCCGTCTCTAACAAACTCATCGCCGAGGCCCTAGAATCCGTTCTCGGAGTCACCACGATCCGTACCATCGCCGAGCGTTGTCAAAGCATTCAAAGAGAGTGGGAAAAAGAAGAAGACACTTCCGACAATCTCACTCCCAAGGCCGCCCAGGCTCAACTCGCCGACATCGATCACCAGCAAGACTCCGTCCGTCGCAAGCTCGAAACTCTCCATCACGAGAAGGAAGAAGCCAAGGAGGACCACCGCCGACTCACCCAGCGCATAGAGAACTTCCTTGCCCGCTTCGACCCCGCCGCCGAAGGCGAACGCCAACTCCTACGTGAGCGTCTCCTCAAGGTCGAGCAAGACCTCCAAAACTGGGAAAAGAGCCAGGAGCACCTGGTGGGCTTTACCCTCCCCCTGCAGCTCCTCAACGAGGTTCTTCATGAAACCGTCACTGAAGCCCGTACGCAGAGAGAGTTCGAACTCTCCGACGAACGGGCCAAAAGCCTCCGCAACACCCTTAAAGCCATCGCCCGGCTGGCCGTAGCAGGCAAGATTCCCTGGATCGAGGACCCCATGCCCACCGAAGGAGCTATAGTGGAGCGTCTGGCCCAAGAACTCCACGCCCCCGAATCAGGCGAAGAGCTTGCCGCTTCCACTTTGAGCGATCGGGAGATCTACGATCTCGAGTCTCTGCTCAAGCGCTCGACGAGTTCCTCCACCGTGGCCGAGCTCGTCGACGGTGCCAGCCAACTCCGCAGCCAAAAAATCGAACTCGAGCGAAAATGCCAATCCACCCAGTCCGCCGGCGCCCATCAGGAGCTGTTGGAAGAGCATCGCCTCCTCATGGATCGCAAAGAAGACTCCATCTCGCGTCTCGCCGTCATCGACGAGCGCCTCGCCAACCTCGCCCTTCGCAAGGAAGAACTCCGCCGCGAGCACCAGGAAGCAAGCTCCGAACTCAAGTCCGCCAAAAAAGCCGAAAAACGGCTCCAGGCCCGCAAGGCCAAGATTAAGATCGCCCGAGGAGCCGCCAAGGTCCTGGAAGAGTTCACCGTCAAGCTCCGCAGCCTGCGAGTGGAGACCCTGGAAAAAGAGGCAAGCGACCTATTTCGCCTCATCACCAACAAACCAGATCTCTACAGCACCATCAGCTTCGATCGCCAAACTCTCCACTATCAACTCCTCGATCACAACGGCCAACCCGTCCCCCTGCGTCGCTCCACCGGAGAAAAAGCGGTGCTCGCCATGGCCGTCGTCCACGGACTCCAAAAAGCCTCCGGCCGTTCGCTTCCCCTCATCGTCGAGGCTCCTTTAAAACCCCTCGACCCCGTCCACACCACGGGTGTCCTCACCCACTTCTTCGCCAACCACACTGGTCAGAGCATCCTTCTCCTCAAACCTTCCGAGCTCCCGGCCACCATGGCCCCCACCGTGGCCCCCAGGGTCGGGCAAAAACTCGTTCTCAAAAGACCCCAGCCCGACAAGGATCTCTCCGTCCTGGTGGAGGAAGAGGTCGCCCCATGACAACCCTTGTCACCTTCCGCTCCAGCCGCAAAGCCAAAGTTGAGCGAGACCGCCTCCTCGAAGCCTCCGGCATCTCCGGCCAAGCCCTCGACCGACTGGCCATCGCTCTATCCATATCTAAGATCAAAGAAGAACAAAAAGACTCCGACGAAGATCCCGCGCCCAGGACCTGGCCCTCCATGGAGACCGAGGACGGTACTCTCCACCAGGTCGAAACCCTGGACGACTTCGACGGCATGGCCGTCTTTCTACCCGTCCTCGAATACCTGGAAGGAAAGAATCTACCTAACGAATTCGCCACCGAGCGTCTCCGCTTCCACCTCAACCGCGGCTACGACGAGCTTTACCGCGCCTTCGAACGCTCAGGATCCTGGAGCAAAACCCTGGCCACCATCTCCCCCTCTCCCCATCGTGGCCGCCAAGCCCCCGGCGAACGCCACGCTCTCCCCATCGAGATCGAAGTCGGCCGTCTCCTTGACACCTCCCAGCCCGTTCGCTGGCGCTTCAATCAAGAAGCCGGCTCCCAGACCAACTCCAACGTCCGCATCGTCGGCATGCCCGGAGTCGGAAAAAGCCAGGTTCTTCTGAATCTGCTCACTTCCATCACCGAACAGGCTCCCAAAGCTGGTTTTATCCTCTTTGACTACAAAGGCGACCTCCACACCAACACCGATTTCATCAAGCTCACCGGTGCCACCGTCCACCATCCGGGCGAGTCCCCCATCCCCGTCAACCCGTTTCAGCTCTTCCCCGGCGTCAATTCCAATCTCGCCCCCCGAGCCTTCGCCGAAGTCTTCAGTCTCATCGACTCCAAACTCGGACCCATCCAAAAACGTCTCATCACCGACGCCATGGCTCGGGCCTACGAGGGCAAAGCCGCCCTCCGAGGCTATCCCACCCTGGCCGAGGTCGTCCAATCCATCGAAACCGTCTACGAACAGGCCGAAAAAAAGCCCGACTCCGTGATCGGGATCCTCCACGACCTCACCAGTTACTCCTGCTTCGCCGAGGAGTCCGCCCAAACCCAGGAGGACCTCTTCCGTTGCCGCTGGATCATCAACCTGGCCGGGCTACCCACCCTACGGGAGTTCGTCGCCTCGGTCTTTCTCCAGTTCCTCCACCAGGCCACCCGGGCGCTCGCCGACGCCCCCTTCGATCACCGCGAGCAAGTGCGCGACATCCGCACCATCGTGGCCATCGACGAAGCCCACTACTACCTCACCCAGCGCTGCCAACCGCTCCTCGACCTCATCCGCACCGGTCGTTCCAAGGGGGTCCCCGTCTTCTTGAGCAGTCAAAGCCTCGAGGACTTCCGCAAATATACCGAACTCAACGAGTTCCTCCCCAACACCTTCTGTTTCAAGCACGGCCTCGCCCCCGATCGCAAGACCCTGGCCGGAAGCCTAGGCCTCGGGGCCAGCGAAGCCGATCAGATCGCCGACAAAATTCCCAGCCTGAACAAATTCTCAGGCTACGCCACCATCGCCCGAGATCCCGAGCAAGGGCACCTCTACCCCCTCCATCTCAAAGGGCTTTGGGAACGAACCCACGCCAAAACTTAAGAACCCAAAGGAGAAAGACCCTCATGACCGTCATCCTCGATCCTCAAGCGAGTACCCAACCCAACCTCACCACATCCCAGCTCAAGGAGCCCTGGAAGGACATTTTCAACACTGCCCAGTCCCTAGCCAAGCAAGCCGGCCAACTCAAAACCATGGCCAAGAAGCTCTCCTCTCAGGACGGCTACGACTCTCTCAAAAGTCTCAGCAAAACCCTGGAAAAGCTCGAAGCCCTCAACCTCCCCGATCCGGAACTCATGACACAAACCCGAAAAGCCACCCAAAAGGTGCAAACATGGCTTGAAGCCGAGTGGGACCGCCGGGCCCGGGAGTTCTCCACCGAACTCCTCACTTACTTCAGGGAAAGAGACGTCGATGCCCAGCTCCACGACCTCACCATCAGCGTCCATCCCTTCACCCTCGAGGTCCAGGCCGCCAAGGACAAAGTCTTCCTCTACTACCTCGGTGAAGAAGTAGCCAAGGCTCCTCTCTCGTCTGAGAAAGTCTTCAAACAGTGGCAAAAATCCCGAGACCAACTCGAGAAGAACGACACCCCGCCCCAGGCCCTCCTCGACCTTTTGGAGCGAGCTTACGAAGAACAGCTCCGCCTCCAACAAAAATCCGCCGGCACCCGCTTCCGGCTCTCCGACCTCCACTTTCGCCTCTTCGTCCTGCGCCAAACCCCCCAGGTCCGCCAGGACCCCCGCAAAGCCAAGGTCAAGGAATACCCCCGCTACCAGTTCGCTTACGATCTCGGTCTTCTACTCGAACAACGCGGAGACGGCCTCACCATCGAAACCGAAGAAAAGCGCCTTGCCTTCCACCAGGCCAGCAAAAGCGCCGCCCAGAGTCGTTCCAACTCCATGCAGGTTGAGATTGGAACCGATAACGTTGTAGCCATCAGCGATCTCGATATCGTCGAGTTATAAGAACCGAAGTACCGACAGTTTCACAGCTCGCCTCAGCAATGTTTCACGCCGAACCAGCGCACCTGATCCCTAGAACCTGCCTCCGTAACGTCCACCACGAAACGGCCTCAAGGTAGTACTGGGAGCAAATCCACCGGCGCTATCACGCCGGATAAGCAGGGCCTCCGGCCCCGAAGGGCGTGCAGTAGCTAGGGCCCCTTCGAAACGTAGTCGTCATTGGTGCACCGTTGGTGCACCTCTCGCCCGCCGCCGGTGCACCAACCTGGACCTAGGTTCCAAACATTTTCTTCACCCAGCCGGGCACTTTTTCGTACTTCTGCGCAACCGCCTCAGCCGTTTTCAACCGCTCTAGCATCTCCGCACGCTCCTTCTCAAAGCGTGCCATCTGCTCCATGTTACTCCGTTCGAGCTTCTTCAGCTCCTCATCCTTGGCCGCCCGAAGCTCTTCGATCTTCTGCTCTTGTTTCTGGGCCGATTCATTGTTAGCCGACAGCAAAAACTTCTGGGACTCCATCTTCCCTTCCAGGTGCGCCACCTGGCGCACCATCTTCAAGTTCTCCGCCTGAGCTCTCTCCAAAGCATCCAACGCTTTCTGCACCGTCTGCTGAGACTCCACCATGGCATCCCAGACTTGTTCACCACAGTGCACCAGCGCGCCCGACGAAACTTGATGGTGCACCTCCGGAGCACCTCGCTCAGCCATCCACTTCTCGAACGACGAAACCGAAACAGAGAACTGCTCACCGTTCGGGCCCTCCACCGTGGTTGCGAGGAGCTCTCCCTTCTTAATCGCTCTTCGAATAGTCGACTTACCCACTCCCGCTAAAGTAGCGGCTTCTAAAACTGAGATATTTTCCATGACGAAAGGAGAGTTCTTCAACATGGAAGCTCTGCCTACTTTAAAAGGAAGAGGTGCGCCGCCGGTGCACCTCAGGCGCATCTCCTCCCAAAAGAGAAAGCTGGAGCCTGGCACACGTGTTGCAATGTGAGCTTAGTCGACAACCACTCCCAGATTGCTCCAAGAAAGTCATTTCTCTAGAGCTGGTGCGCCAGCGGCGCGCCAGAGAGTCGACCCAACATGACCACATGGTCATTCTTGCTCATCATTTTCGTAGTCATGCCAGGACTCGAACATCCTTCAAGCAAATGCAAATAATATCGGCAGGGCCGGAGAAAGTAAAAACCCCCATCTACCACAACGGGGGTCCATACCTGGGGCATAACTTCGAGAGTCGCCTCTAACCTATGAATGACGACTTCTCACCTCCAGGCTTACTTCCCTCTTGCCGAAAATTAAAAAAAAGGGAAATTTAATTTCAATGAAGTCGCGTCCAAGAATCAAATTCTTGCAATTACCTCATTCCGTAGCCCAACGGATCGAGTCTCTCACCAACCGAACCGCCGCCGCCCTACTAACCTATCTATGCCGAAAAACCATCGGCTTCGGACAGGGCGTCGTCGAGCTCTCCTATCAGCACCTCTCCGAGAGCCTTAAAGTCGACAATCGAACCATCTCCCGGGCCGCCAAGATCCTCGAGTCTTCAGGAGACATCCTCCGAGACAGACCCGCCGGCGGTGTCTATCGGTGGTCCGTCTTGATCGACAAAGACGAAGTGATCGCCGACCCCAGACAGACCTACGCCACCAGGCCCCAAAAACAGGGCGTGGTCATGATCGATCGATCCGGACCCCCCGGACACTCCGATCATGACCCTCATGATCGATCGATCATG
>JBAYRN010000200.1:0-7159 GCA_041676625.1 Vulcanimicrobiota bacterium | reverse complement strand
CCGCAAGAGGTGCTGGTGATCCGAGACGAGGTCATCCCCTCGCAGGTGACCGACCTGCGCTTCACCGGTACAAGCGCTCAGGGTTCCATCATTTACGGACCGATCACCCAACCCAAATCCGGGGATATTTATGAACTCACCGGGGTGCCCATCGAGGTCGCTTTCTTGCGCATCGAACTGCTGGTCGACGGATCCATCCTGGGAGGTCTGGTCACCCGAGTGGATGTCTCCAGCGGACAACCCTACTTGCTGCTCGACCCGGTCTATATCTTTGCCGGGGTCGCTCCGGGGCCCGATGATACGGGGGTTGTTTATGGGTTGTTCATTGGTGCCGACAATGGTTTTAATTTTGATAATTCCGTTGTATTGGACTATCCGATTCCCCAAGTCACCAACGGAGTAACCTATCTCGGGCCAGCCGATCCTTATTCCGAGTCTACTCTGGGGCGGGGTCAGTATCGGGTTTCCCAATCCGGTGATTACTTGCTCACCTACAAAGGTTCAATTAGCCTCCAGCAAGAAGGACCCGAGCCGGGTACCGCTCAGGTCTTTCGCAATGAAGTTGGAATCGAGAATACAGTTACCAGCGATTACTCTATTTTTTCTAATCTCCAACACATCGTGCATCTGGACGCCAATGATTACGTAAGCTTGCGAGTGAATTTCGGGGGCATGGGCCAGAGCATCAATGCCCAAACCGAACAAGAATTCAGTTCCCCGGGAGGCACCTTCACCATCGTACGCCTGGGCGATGGCGGCACCGTGCACCCACCGGCACCTGAACCTGAACGGCAAGAGGATCTAGAGTTGTAGAACCCACTAAAAAGAGCCCGGGTGCATCTATCAAGCCTCCCGGGCTCTTTTTTTATTCCCGCCGTTTCTTTCGGTGGAGGGCCTCGTAGCCTGCGATCAGGTCGAAGAGTTCATTGTCGATGGCGCTCTGGCGCAGGCGGTGGAAGTCGCTGGTGAGTTGCTCCAGGCGCTCTTCGATGTTTTTCTCGGCCCGTTGCATGGAGTTCAGCCGGGTTCGGTTTTCGCTCATGAGCGACTCGGCGCAGGCCCGGTAGAGGCTGACGAAGAGATACTCTCGGACCAGCTTGGGAAGGAGTGAAGCGCTCCCTCCCACGACCTCCGGCGGCAGCCTGGTGGGCCAATCCTGGGCGGCAAACTGCCGGATCCAGCGGGTGTCGAGGGGCAGTAGGTGCCGCACCTTGGATTGGTAGCGGCCGAACTCGGTGGCCTGGTTGTGAAAGGAGAGAACCTGAGAATGCTTCTCCTCCACGGTGCGAGCCAACCCCTGGACCAGGATCTCACTGACCAGCGGAGCGATGCCCTGAACCGAGTTCGGCACGCTAAACACTTTGACCACGTTCACCCCCTCATCCAGCAGGTTGCCGGCGATGCGCTCCCCCACCGCCCAAACCTCGGTTTCACCAGGGACTTCCCCCAGAGACCTGGCAACATCTTCACTCAAGGAGAGGTTGAATCGCCCCACCAGGCCCTGGTCGGAGCCGAAGACCACGGCCCCCACTTTGCCCGAATCGGTGGTGTAAGGCTCGATCGAAAGCCTGCCATTTCCCTTAAAGCAAGCCACTAAACCCAATTCCACGGTACGGAAGTAGTCCTCCAGGGAGTGCACCGCCGACTCATACTGGCCGATACTGGAAGCCGCCAGGGCCTTCATGGTGCCCACCACGGAAGCCAGATCGTGGGCCCGCTCCCGCTTGACCCGAAGACTCTCCAGGGTCTCGCTCACGCAGGCTCTTCCTGAGGTGCACCCAAAGCCCGGAGAACAGCGGCCGCACTGGTAAAAAGCGTCTCCAGATCGGCTTCGCTCAACTTCTGCCCGGCCAGGATATGGTGCTGCAACCGAGCAGGGAGTTCTCTGGCAGCACCTCTCACCAGTTGCTCCGCCTCCCCCATCCGCTCCAGGGGAACCTCGTCGAAGAGTTCCTTTTTCAAGGCCCAGAGCAAGGCGATCTGCTCTACCACCGGGATGGGGTCTGACTCGGCTTGCTTGAGGCAGGCCCGCACCCTGCGCCCGTGCTCGATGAGCTTGCGAGTTCGATCGTCTAAGCGCGCTCCAAAGCGAGCGAAGCTCTCTAGCTCCTGAAACTGGGCGTAGACGAGCTTGAGGTCTCCGGCCACCGTGCGATAAGCGGAGAGCTGGGCCTTGCCCCCGACGCGGGAGACGGATTTCCCCACATCCACGGCCGGCAGAACCCCCAGGGCAAAGAGAGAGGGCGAAAGATACAACTGGCCGTCGGTGATGGAGATCAGGTTGGTGGGGATGTAAGCCGACATGTTTTGCGCTTCGGTTTCGATGATAGGAAGCGCGCTGAGGGAGCCCCCGCCCAACTCCTCTCGGAGGTGAGTGGAGCGTTCGAGGAGGCGGGAGTGCAGGTAAAAGATGTCTCCCGGGAAGGCCTCTCGGCCAGGGGGGCGCCGCAGCAAGAGCGACAACTCCCGGTAGGCTCGAGCGTGCTGGGTGAGGTCGTCGTAGACGATCAAAACGTCTCGACCCTGCTCCATGAAATATTCACCGATGCTGGTGGCGGCGAAGGGGGCGATGAACTGCAGACCGGGCGCTTCGTTGCCTTCGGTCACCACCACCACCGTGTACTCCAGGGCCCCGAAACTCTTCAGCTTGGCCACCGCGTGGGCCACCGCCGAGGCTCGCTGGCCGATGGCGCAGTAGACGCAGATCACGTCTTCACCCTTCTGGTTGATGATGGTGTCGATGGCCAGCGCGGTCTTTCCGGTCTGGCGATCCCCGAGAATGAGTTCCCGCTGGCCCCGCCCTACCGGGATGAGAGCATCCACCACTTTGATCCCGGTTTGTAGAGGAGAGGTGACGGCGGCACGGTCCATGATGGCCTTGGCCGGGCGCTCAATGGGTAGCCGGTCGTCGAAATCGAGCGGGCCCTTGCCGTCCATGGCCTGCCCCAGGGGGGTGATGATCCGGCCCAGCAGCCCCTCCCCGACCGGCACGTCCATGACGCGCCCGGTGCGCCGGACTTCGTCTCCGGCCTGCAGATGGTGGGCGTCTCCCAGGAGCACGACCCCCACCTCGTCGCGGTCCAGGTTGAAGGCGATCCCATACAGACCTTCAGGGCAGGCGATCAGCTCCTCGAAACCGACCCGGGGAAGACCCGAAATCTGAGCCACCCCCGTACTGACGCTGAGGACCCGGCCGGTCTCCTGGAGCGTGGGCCCCTGGGTCAGAGATTCCCGGGCCCGAGCCAGGTCGCCGAAGGCAGCCTCGAGGGTGTGCTCCAGGGAGACCCCGTTAGCCGACATGGCCGGGGCCTCCGGATGAGGCGGATGCCATGACCTGAGACAGCAGGCCAGCCCCACTCCAACTGAGCTTGTGACCCTCGGCGGCCAACTCGAAACCGCTCAGCAGTTCCGGATCGGTGAGATAACTCCAGCGCAGGCTCTGGACGAGAATCCTCTCCACCCCGGCCTCCAGGGTTTCGCGGTGCTCGGGGGTGAAATCCCAGGCGGAGCGAACCAAAATTTTCCCTCCCCCGTCTTTCAGGGCCCGCTTCAAGGTCTCTCGTTGAACCTCCTCAAGCCCCTCCAATCTGTGCAGAAAGACCTCCACGCTACGGCTTTCGAGTTCCACCCCGGAGAGTGTTTGCAGGATATCGCGGGCCAAACAGAGGGCCTCCTTCTGGGCCCGCTCGCGCAGGGAGTGGTGAAGCTTTTCCTCCTGGCTCCGCAGGGATTCGAGACGACTCTGGCTGAGTTCGTCGGCGGCCTGTCGGGCCTGTTTCATAAGGGCCACCTTCTCGGCCTGGGCTGAAGTCACCGCCTGGGCCAGGATATCTTCCCGCTCCTTTTCCAATTGAAGGCTCTTGTCTTGAAAGTGGGTTCGCTCGGTTTCAGCTTCCAGTTTGCTGGCGGCCGCTTCGGCCAGAGTGTCACTGATCGCCTTCTGGCGCACTTCAATGGCGCTTCTGATGGGCCCGAAAAGAAAACGCTTCAAGAGCCAGAAGAGGATGAGAAAATTGAGGGCCTGGGCGCCTACGGTGAACCAGTCGATGAGCACGGATTATCCTCCTGAAGCCTGTTCCATGAGATAGTTCCAGAAAGGGTTGGCGAAGATCAGGATCATGGAGACCACGAAG
This sequence comes from Vulcanimicrobiota bacterium, assembly GCA_041676625.1. Taxonomy (GTDB): domain Bacteria; phylum Vulcanimicrobiota; class Xenobia; order Xenobiales; family JADMJV01; genus JAEXNA01. The sequence continues at coordinate 3,026 of JBAYRN010000200.1, read as the reverse complement.
CAGTAGATGGCCGATGATTCGATCATGGCCAGACCCACGAAGAGGGTCCGCGTGATACTGGCTGAAGCGTCCGGCTGTTGGGCCAGAGAGCTGAGAGCCGAAGCCACCGCTCTCCCCTCACCCAGGGCAGCCCCGGCACTCCCAATAGCGATGGTGATTCCGGCGGTACCGATCGATGTCACGGCTATGGCGGTGGTTATGTCCATGGTTTATTCCTGCTCCTTGTTGGTGTTCTGAACTTGAGTGGCTGCCGCTAGATAGACGGTCGCTAGAAGGCTGAAGATGTAGGCCTGGACCAGGCCGGTTAATAGCCCCAGTCCGGTCATGACGATGGGAAAGAGAAGGGGGGCTATCGAGAGCAAAATCGCCACGATCGTCACCCCGCTCATCATGTTGCCGAAGAGACGAATGGCCAGAGCCAGAGTCCGGGAGGCCTCGTTGACCAGGTTGAAGGGCAGCATGATGGGATTGGGCTGAAAATAAGTTTTGAGATAGCTCTTCAGGCTGGTGTCTCGGATTCCGAAGATCGGTACGGCCACGAAGACCAGCAGAGCCAGAGCGACGGTGGTGGAGAGAGAGCCCGTGGGGGGAATGTAGCCGGGGAAAATGTTGGCCAGGTTGGCCGCCGTCAGGAAGATGAAGATGGTACCCACGAAGACCAGATTTCGAGTGGTCGCTTTCAGACCCGCGTCTTCCATTTGAGAGCTCACACCCCCCACCAGTATTTCCAGAACCGCCTGCCATCGGGGTACCTCGGGCCCGCTGGTGAGTCGGCGGGTGATGAGGTGACATCCACCGGCCAGGATCGCCATCAGGACCCAGGTCGTCACGATGGTGGCGTTGAGTTTGAAGTCGTGGTATTGCCACAGGATCAGTTCGTCGGAACTAAGGCGCATGAGGTGCCTCCCGGGTTGCATGGAGAACGATCCTGCGGGCCACCACGAACCCCAGCAAGCAGAGCAACAGATAGAAAGGATTCCACCGGGCCAGCAGAACCAGGGCGGGCAAGAGTAGAGCCATACGAGCCAGCAAACTCAAGAGAAAAAGGCGAGTGGGATTGGAGGAGAGTACCGCCTTTTTCACGGTCAGGTGGAGCCCCCAGAAGTTGAGACCTCCTAAAACCAGTCCGGCCGCAAAGACCAGTGGCCAACTCATCAGATCAGGGGGCATCGTCGGTCCCCTCCTCCGGGGTCGTGATTCGCGCCTCTTCCTCGCTCAACCAGCGCCAGGCGTTGAAGCAGCCGAAGGTCAGCCCGGCCACCAGCAAGCTCACGGTCCAGGAGTGACCAATGGGGTAACGGCGATCGAGCCAGGCACCCAGAGCGGCACCCAGAACCGTTGGCACCGCCACCGTCCAACCAACCATGCCGAAAAAGGTCAGCCCCGACCAGATCCGGCCCGGTTGGTGGCGGCGAGAACTGAGCTTGCGCTTCTCGTCGGAGGACACTTTTTTCAGGTACTCCTGGTGCCGGCGCTCACTTTCTGAGCTCATTTGCTGAACTCCATGATTCTCCGAAACATATCCGTTTCCAGTTTCTGCAGGGTGGCTCGGGTGTTGCTATCCATCTCACTGAGCTTGAGAAAATCTCTCTCCACCGCTTCCTTCAAATGGCCCAGGCCTTCACCCCGGGTGGCGTTGTGGGTGGAAACCAGAATCTCGAGCCCGGTTTTGAGCACTAGACCTCGATCCACGGCCAGATACACCTCTTCTCCCCCATCGGTTTGGTAAGTGAGGATACCCGGAACCAGAGCGGCCACAAAGTCTCGGCGCCGTGGGTAGATCCCCAGCGACCCCTGATCGGTGGAGAGGACCACTCGGTGCACCTGCTGATCGTCCAGGAACACCCGGCTGGGAAGCAGGACCTTCAAATGGATCAAGGGGCTCACCCCAGGGCCTCCTCTATGGAACCGATCATGTAAAAAGCGTCTTCGGGAACTTCCCGGAATTCGTCGCTGAGGATCCGCTCACAACCATCCAGGGTTGCCTCTAAGGACACTTCTTTTCCCGGGATCCCCGAGAACTGCTCGGTGGTGAAAAACGGCTGGGTCAAGAAGCGGTCCAGGCGGCGGGCTCGTTCCACCACCCTGCGATCCTCGGAGGAGAGTTGCTCCAGACCCAGCATGGCGATCAGGTCCTTGAGGTCTTCGTACTGGGCCAGGGTTTTTCTGATCTGCTGAGCCAGAGCGAAATGGCGGTCCCCCACGATCCCGGGGGTCGCCATCTTGGAGCCGGAGTTGAGCAAGTCGATGGCCGGATAGAGTCCTTCTCCGGCCCGGGCACGGGACAGCACGATGGTGGCGGAGAGGTGGGAAAAGGTATGAACGGCGGCCGGATCGGTGAGATCGTCGGCCGGCACGTAGACGGCTTGAATGGAGGTGATGGCTCCCTGGTCGGTATTGGCGATGCGCTCTTGCAGACCGGCGAGTTCGGTACCCAAGGTGGGCTGATAGCCCAACCTCGAGGGCATAAACCCCATCAACCCCGAAACCTCCATGCCCGATTGGATGAAACGGAAGATGTTGTCGATCAAGAGCAACACATCGCGTTGCTCTTCGTCACGAAAATACTCGGCCATGGTCAGGGCGGTGTGCCCCACCCGAAAGCGGGCCCCCGGCGGTTCGTTCATCTGGCCGAAGATCATGGTCATGTTGGGGAGCACCCCGGCGTCTCGCATCTCGCGGTAGAGTTCTTCGCCCTCACGACTGCGCTCTCCGATCCCACAAAAGAGGCTCACCCCTTCGTGGCTGCTCACCATGTTGTGGATCATCTCGGTGAGCAGAACCGTCTTTCCTACCCCGGCTCCACCGAATAGACCGGCCTTTCCGCCCCGCTCCAGCGGCACCAGGACGTCGATGGCCTTGATTCCGGTGACAAACACCTCCGAGCGGGTGGAGCGGCGGGCCAGGGGGGGTGGTAGGTTGTGCACCGGGCGCATCTCCACCTCTTGCAACTCTTCTCCGTCGTCGATCGGCTCTCCGAAGACGTTGAACATCCGCCCCAGGATGCCCTTACCCACCGGTACCTG
>JBAYRN010000199.1:0-7246 GCA_041676625.1 Vulcanimicrobiota bacterium | reverse complement strand
CGGTGTGGTAGGCATCTTGGACCGATTCGGTTCAGGGATCTGGATGATCGAAGGTCTGACCCTCGAGGTTCGCGATGAGATTTCCCACGGAACCGGATATTTCGGAGAATACACCCACCACTCGGAGGTGCCTGAAGGCCAGGTGGTACGAGCCTGGCCCGGGACCTTCGAGGGCAAAGAGACCGTATGTGCCTTCGAATACGCCCAAACCTGGGAGCCCTTGCACAGTCCGGACCTGGCCCAGGGTCAGGAAGGGGATCGGGCCCTCCGGGACGGCCTGGTACGCCATTCTCGAGAAGTTCACGCGCTGCTTTCTAAGACGATGTACGAAACCAGAGCGGTCGACCCGGTCTGGTCGGGAAAGATCGCCCTCTCCTCTATGATCGGTGACATCCTCATGTCCGACGACAAAGCCGGGGGCGCGACCTGGACCGGCGAAGGGGGAAACCCGGTCCTCAAATTGGGACTCGAGGCCTTGCGGGAAGGCAAGGTCTCCCCCCACGACCAGGCGGTCTTTTCCATGATTTCGGCCTATTTTCATGCTCGCCTCACAGAGCCGGAGCAAGGCATTCAAGAGATCAACCGGGAGATGGGAAAAGCGCTGAACTACGCGCTCCACAACGAGCCCAAATTGCTCCATCTGGTCTTGAACAACTGGGCGCTCGTGCTCCGACAAAGGGGTGCCAAATGGGGCAATCCCGAGTGGAAAGAGTGGGAGCAAGCCAAGAAGGAATATCCTCACAATCTAAAACCAATCGTGTTCTGCCTGCCCGACACCTTTCCGTGGGTCAAAACCTGGCAACCCGCAAAAACCGGGGCAGAACCCGTCCGAAAGGCCAGTTCGGAAGAGGACGAGGTCGACTCCGGACCGGTGGAGCTTCCTCCCGTCCACGACCGACCGGTGGAAGAGGCCTCGGCCGCGCCTCGTCCGGCCAAACCGGATATCCATGATGCCGATCTCGATGGTGATTTGCTGGAGGAGTCCGGGCCTTTCCAGGGCATGAAGGACCCTCCCAAAAAGAAGAAGAGTTCCACCCTAGCCGTAGCCCTGGTTGCCATTCTTGCCATCGGAGGGGGGGCCGGCTATTACTTCGGGACCCAGAAGAAGGCACCGGACATCGAGCCGACTCCCACCACGACTCCTGCGGTGGTCGAAACCACCCCGGTGGTTCCGGTCGCGACGCCCACTCCGGAGGTCCCCGTGGCCGCTCCCCTACCCCCGGGTGAGCTTTTGATCAACGGTTTCAAGTTGGATGATAAGATGCGGGAGACCGATATCTTTAATGCCGGCTATACCATGGTGGCCGAGTACACCGATGGCGACGCCGGAATTGCCCGCTATGAAGGGCCCAACGGAAAACTTATCGCCACTCTGAAGCTACCCACCCGATCAGTCGCCGCCCTGCAAGGTGACAACCTGTCTATCGACGGCAAAGTGGTCGCCAACCTGGAGACACTGCCCGAATCGTTCGCAGGCGATCAGCGCTTTAGCAGCTACAAACTCCAAGCGACGATAGACGCCGAGGGCAAGGTGCGTGCCTACTACGACGCGGTCGAAGGGATCTACCTCGCAGAACCGCTGATCGATGCTCCGAGCGGTGCCCTCGTGTTCTCCAGAAAGGTTCGAGACGAAAACTTCTTTGAGAGCCAGACCAAAGAACTCGTCAACATGTACCTCACCGATGGCAACCCCCTTCTGTTTCAGTTTCTCGGCGCAAACCGAACCGGCCGACTCCAGTATCTGCTCGATCAAGGTGCCGATCCCAACCAGAAAGGTTGGGCGACCGGCGGAACCGCCCTGCACCAATGCGACAACGTGACCGCCGCTCAACTGCTCCTAAAACTGGGTGCCGACCCCACGATCAAGAACAACGAGGGCAAGACACCCGCCGAAGTGGTCAAACTCGAAGAGCTTCGAGCACTTCTCGAAGCCAAAGCGGGGGCCGCGGCAACTGCAACTCCCGCCATCTCCGCGACCCCCGCCGCTACCGCCTCCCCTGCAGTTCCGGAGGGCGCCGAATCTACCCCGCCCACGCCGGACGCGACCGCTTCGCCGTAGCCTTTTCGGAGAACTTGAAGCCAGCATGGAGCCGAATAACCCGGAAAGCAAAAAGAAGGCCGGACTGGCCAGGCGCTTATTCAAGGCGGTGGGGAAAGCCGGTCAAGCCGCCGGACAGGTGGTGGGTGGAGCGGCCGAAACTCTCTTGCGCAGCGCCGGGCGGACCGCCAAAAGTGCCGGAGGGCGGGCCTTCCTCACTTTCAGCCATGAAACCGAATCGACCAACCCCACGACCACCCGTGAACTCGCGGAGGCTCTCACCCAGTGGTTGGTAGAAGAACACCAGGGTAAGGCCGCTCTCCAGCAACAAAAACCGTCAACCGTAGAACTCACGGAACTCGACCAGGCCACCTTTTACGAAGTCTTCCTGGAAGAGCCTGGTCTGAGCGGACGAAATTTTCGTTTCATCCTCCGGCAGGCACCCCTCCCCGAGTGGGAGGCGAATTTCCCCCCCACCCAGCAACCCCATCACTACCGTGCGCTACTGGTTCTGGAGTGGCCCCAGTCGCTGTTGAAAGAGCCCAAAGATTTTGGAGTGCTGGTTTGGGACCACGCCGCTTTCGTAGGCGAGCGAGATGCTGCCGTCAATCTCTTGCAGGCCTGGCTGGTGGATCACGCCTCCGGCACCTTTAGTCACAAGGCTGTTGCGCCCAAAGGCCTCGTCCGAAAAACCCCGGAGCCGGTCCCGATCTTCGGGCGAGACCGGGAGTTGAGCGAGGCAACCGAACTTCTGCTCCCGCCTCGTCCGCGAGCAAAACGAAAAAAGAGCCTTCTCTCACTGGCTGCACCCGGAGGTACGGGAAAGAGCTTTTTTCTGAAAGCCCTGAAGCAACGGGTGGGCAGCCGGGTGGCCTGGGCCGGGGTGGATCACCAGGGGATCGAGTCTGAAGAAAGCGGAGCGGGTTTGCTGGGTCGCTTTCTGGGAGAGATGGCCCGCCAGTTGGAAGAGCAGTCGGTGGAAATGAGTCGTTTTAGCAAGGAATTACGAATCTTTCGCAAGGGTCTTGAAAGCGCCCAAACCGGAGCACCGAGCGGCTTTTTTGGTCATCTGCGCAAGGCCGCCGAATCCACCGCCGGTATCAACCCTGTGCTGGGAGCGGTGAGCGCGGGTGTGGTGTTTTTGACCTCCTGGGGCCAGGAGGCCAAAGAAGAGTCGGAAGCCCTGGCCAAAGACAACGCCGTGAGAGCGTTGACCGAAACCTTTAAGGCGGACCTCCACGAGTACGTGCGGGCAAACTCGGAGAAAGCTCTGTGTTGGCGAAGGCCGGTCCTCATCTTTGACACCTACGAATGGCTGGCACCATTGATCGATACCTGGCTGCGAACCGACCTCCTGGCCGACAATTTCTTAGAGACTTCCGGAGTCGTCGTCATTCTGTCCGGTCGCGAGCACCTGCTCCGCACCGACACCCGATGGTCGGAATGGCAGCACCAGATCGCCAATATCTCTCTAAATCCATTTAATCTCGCCACCACCCGCGAATTTCTTTCCAGCCTGCAGGTGGAAGAAGCTAGGACCGAATCGCTCTATCAACTTTCCGAGGGCTTACCACTCTTTCTGTCTCTGGCGGCCCAGATCAAAGAGACCGACGAAGCGGTGAGAGTGCTTGCCGAACGAGTACTGGAAGAGGTACCCAAAGAGCACTGGTTGGAGTTTCAGAAAGCTTCTCTGCTCGAGCACTTTGAGCCGAACAGCTTACAGAAGCTCTTCGCCGAGCAGGTCACGCCAGAACTGGTAGAACTCCTCAACAACGCCACCTTCACCCTCTCCCACGACGGAAAGCGTTCCTTTCTGCCCCCGGTGAAGAGGGTTTTCGAGCGTTCTCTGCTGCTACAACTCGGAGAACCAGCGGTCCACGAACTCAAGGCTCGTCTTTCATAACAATTAATAACGACTGTTCGTGTTTAAAGCTTAGATCGTTGGTGCAAAAGAACTACACGCCGTTTTCCGGCGTCAGTACAAAGGCGGGGGTTTTGCTCCCGACTTATCTTACGAGGTGAATCACTATGAAAACTCAGCCTATCCCTCAGGGGATCAGCATGATCACTCCTCATTTGGTAGTGAAGGATGCTGATAAAGCTATTAAATTCTACAAAGAAGTCTTCCGTGCCCACGAGATGTATCGGATGATGACTCCGGACAACAAGAAAATCATGCACGCATGTCTGAACATTGCCGGACAGACCGTCTTTGTAGCCGACCCCATGAACGGAATGAAGACTCCCGGCAAAGAAGGTAGCTTCATGTCCATGCATCTTTACGTGGGCGACGTGGACATGATCCACGCACGCGCGCTAAAGCACGGTGCCAAAGAAGTTCTCAAACCCGAAAACGCTTTCTGGGGAGACCGCTTCAGCAAAATCCAGGACCCCATGGGGATGCACTGGGCTCTGGCCACTCACGTGGAGGATGTTGCTCCGGAAGAGATGAGCCGCCGAGCCGAAGAGATGATGAAAGCCGCCGGCCCGGCTAAAAGAAAGTCCGCTTCGAAAAAGTCCAACTAGAGGGCCTGCTAAAGTGAAAAGGGCTGCTCAGGCAGCCCTTTTCTCTTTGGCTCTATAACCGAAAGCCCTAGACAGAGCCGATCTTCTTAAGACTCTCCGGACTCAATTCGAGCTTTACTTCTTCGATGCAAGCGTTCCCGGCGGCCACGGACTTGATCAGTCCGACCTGTCCACTCAAAATGATGGCCCGCTCGCGGTTTGTGAGTTTCAGATCCAGCAGCGACGATTCCGTCACCTCGGCGAGGTTCACTCGACCCGCTTCCATCTCGGTTACAAATTGTTGTAAGGCGGTTAGCTCCGACATAATACCCTCCTCCGGTGCCATGACTTACTGCAAATTCCCGACGTCACCTGCTTACTTCCTTCAAATCTAAACCTTTCCTGTCCAAAACTTCACAATGTCGCCGGGGGTTTCCCGCTTTCGAAGCACCCTCACCCGGCCCTGCTGAAATCCAAGCACTTCGGGTAGCAGGCGACTGCAGTAGTGCGACCACATGCTCAGCGTGTAGGCACCCACGTCGTGCATGACCACGATGTCTCCTGGTTCGAGGGTAGGCAACTCCCGTCGACCGGCTATGCGGTCTCCGGAAAAGCAGAGAGGACCGTACAGGTCATAGGTCGTGGTTGGCCCGCTCTTGACTTCTCCACCGGCAGAGAGGACCGAAAACTCATGAAACCAGGCCTCCGGCTGATAGCACTCCCGCAGGCAGAAGTCCGCCCCGAAGTGCAAGATCGCCTTGCCATCAGACACGTATTCCACCAGCGAGGCCGCCCAAGCGCAGTTGGCGTGGAGGGCCCTTCCTATCTCGGTGATCAGACGGTAGTTCTGAAGAGAAGGAGCCCTCTGGTGCAGTCGGCTCAGGTAAGTGGTCAGGGACACCCCCTGGTCGGTATCCGTGTAGCGGGCGGGCAACCCCCCACCGATGTCCAGCCACTCGATTTGAGGGAACCGTTCAGCCAGATCCAGCACCCGGCCGGTCCCCTCCACCAGGTCTTCCAGGGTGGCCATCTGAGAACCCACATGCACGTGTAAACCGCTAACAAAGGGATACCTCTTCAACAGCTCTTCGGCTTCTCTCAGTTCCACGCCGAACTTTGAGCCCGGCGCTGCAGTGGACGTGGCGGTTGCACGGGCTGCTGCGATCACCCCGGGGTTGCAGCGGAGCCCTACCCGCCCCCGAGGTTTCAAATCGCTGAGACGTTGTAGTTCCAGTGCCGAATTTGCATTGATGGTGACCCCCATCGAAACGGCTTCCTTCAACTCCTGGACTGTCTTGGCCGGTGAGTCGAAGACCATTTTTTCAGGTAAGCAGCTCACGAAGAAAGCAAGCTCCAGCTCACCCCGCGATGCCGCTTCTAAGCCCATGCCGCACCCCACCAGAAGCTCCAAAACCCCGGGCAAGGGGTTGGCTTTGACCGCTGAGGTGTGCAAAGTGCCGTCGGGGAAGGCTCCTTGAAGGAACTCCACTCTTTCCTGCAAGAGGTCGAGGTCGTAACCGATCACCCAGGGATGGGAATCGTTGAGATACCCACGACCAAGAAGTGCGGTGACCTGCTCTTGCCAGGTCTCTCGATCGCAGGAACGGGTTAGCCAGGAATGCATGGTCGGCCTTTTCAGTTCGCACCCCCTTGCTGTCCTGCTCCCAGTCGTTCCAGAAGGTGTTTTCTGGCCTTGTGAAGACGGGAGCGAACGGTCCCTGTTTTCAGCCGTAACGCGGTGGCGATCTGTTCATAGCTCAGCTCCAGCATCTCCCGGAGGATGAGAATATTGCGGTCCTTCTGCTCCAGTTGAAAGAGAGCTTTCTTGAGGGCTTCCTGCTCCACCAGGTCCTCGGTCTGGTCGGGCACCGAGACCTCCTGGTCCAATTCGCAATCGTACTTTCTCCCTCTGACCATGTTGTAACTGGTATGCAGAACCAGCCGCGAGAACCAACTGATGAAACTCTCCGGCTTTCGGAGCACGACCAGCTTGCGGTAGACCAGCAGGTAGCTCTCCTGCAAGACATCCTCCACCAGACTCTCCGGCACCACCGACACGGCGATGCGCCGAGCCAACCGCTCGGTGAGTTGAACAATCTGTTCAAAGGCGTTCGAATCTCCTTGCTGGGCCTGCTTCACCAACAAAGGGAGTTGCCGCCGGCTTTGCTCCAAGTTGGCCACGGAAGCCTTCATCGCCCCACCTTTTCTTGTAGTCGCGCTTGCAAGGCTGCCCGCACGTTTTGAACCAGCGACCTCTCCAGGGAAACCTGGTCTTCCCGCAACTGAGAATCCCAGAAGCGGTGACTCCGATCGTCGAGCAGGCCCGGTGCGTCTCGCCGCGCCCCCAGAGCAGCTAGCTGTTCGGGAAGGCTCAAGTGGGCGATCTCTTTTCTTACCCGGACCCACTCTCGAGTGAGTTCGGTGCGCTGAAAGCGCTCCAACCAGATGGTTGGAGACCAGTCCAGAGAGTATCCGAAGACCTGCAAGGGAGTCGGTCTGCTCACTCCGTTGTAGCTCCAGTCGATCTTCTTTTCCTCTTGCCAGCTCAAGATCTCCTCCGAAGAGTGCCATCCTATGGTACGATCGGATTCCAGCTTCGTCCCCTCCACCCAGAGGTGGCGATACGCTTCCTGGTCCAGTTCCCGAGTCCGCTCGAAAAACTCGTCTTCGAGTTCATCAACCCGCACTCGGATCTCCTCCAGT
>JBAYRN010000198.1:0-7254 GCA_041676625.1 Vulcanimicrobiota bacterium | reverse complement strand
ACCGCCGTCGGCAGCGACGGCAAGCAAACCACCGGTAGCTTCAAGGCTACCGACCGAGACAGGTTGATGGCCCACCTGAGGGAGCACCATCTGACCCCCGTCAACATTCAGGAGGTGCCGGAGACATCGGGCGGACCTCCAGTGGCCGCAGGTCCCTCCGCTCCGGCAAAACCCAAGCCTAAAAATCCCAACTTTCAGTTCAGCTTCGGCATTTCACGCAAGGACCTCATGGTCTTCACCCGCCAGCTAGCCACTACGCTCGCGGCGGGACTGCCCCTCATCCGGATCATTCACGTGGTCTGCAACGAGTCCAAGAACCCCGGTGTAAAGAAGGTCATGGGAGAGGTGGGCACCAGCCTCCAGAAAGGTAAGAGCTTCTCCCAGGCGCTGGAGGAGCACCCTCAGGTCTTTGACGCCATGTATCTCAATATGGTCAAGGTGGGTGAGCGTTCAGGAGACCTCCCTCGCTGCGTGAGTCGATTGGCGGAACTGCTGGAAAAGGAGATCGCCTTGCGGCGCAAGGTGAAATCCGCCATGGCCTACCCGAGCTTCATCCTGACCTTCACCACCATCATGACCTACGCCCTGGTGGCCTTTATGATGCCGCTCTTCGTCCCCGTTTTCCGTGATTCCGGGCTGAACATCGAGCGCGACTATCCGCTCACTCAAATGTTGTTGGAGGCCAGTGATTTTGCCACCTCGGGGCCCAGCATGGCCCTGTTGGTCACGGTCGTTCTGGCTCTCTACGGCGGCTTCAGGATGGCCCTCAATCATCCCTCGGGAGCCCTGGCCTGGGACACTCTGAAGCTTAACTTCCCCTTCATTCGCAGCTTCTTTCTCAATGTGGTGGCAGCTCGATTTGCCCGCAGCTTTTCCTTACTTTTGAAATCCGGTGTGCCTCTGGTGGACGCTATGAACCTGGTCTCCAGAGCGGCCGGCAATGAAGCCGTGACCAAGCGGTTGGCCAAGGGTGCCAGGAGCATTGGAGAAGGTGAGGGGATCACCAAGACCTTGAAGTTGACGGGGGTGTTTCCCGACATGCTGATCCAGATGTCGACCATGGGTGAAGAAGCAGGCTCCTTGCCCGAAATGATGGAGCGGGTGGCTGATTATTACGATGAAGAGGTGGACTCTTCGGTGGATGCGCTGACCGCGCTTCTGGAACCCTCCATGATGATCATGATCGGTGGAGTGGTGTGTGTTTTCGTGATGGGTGTGTTGTTGCCGATTCTCGGCGTATCTTCAAGTGTACAGGAGCAGTTATGATGATCATTTCCCCTCTTTTGGAAGCCAACAGTTTGAGCGAACTCAAGGCCGGATTGGCCGGGGTCGGTAAAGACCTCTGGAAAGCAAAAAGCACGTATTACCTACCTTACGACGAGAGCAAGCAAGCCTTGCTCTACCAGGACCTCGAATGGCCCTTGAGCGCGGACCACCAGCCCGGGGCCTGTGCCCTCACCCTGCGCGACGTGCAGAACCAGGAGCTACCCTGGCCTGAGGCTCTGGTGGCCGGAGGGGGCTATCGGCTCTCGGTGCCGATCTTTCACTGGGGTGAACTGGTCGCTGTGCTGTGCCTTTCTTTCGAGCAGGAGCCGGACCGCCTGGAGAGCTTTTCCGCCATTCGGGAAGCCCTGGGCCTGGTGGCTCAAAAGGTGAAGCATCAGGAGAGCTCGGCCCGGTTTATGGGGCGCTGCAAGGACCTCCTGGTGCAAGCGGTGGAGGCCCAGGGAAAGACCGGTCACATTTCAAGATGCAGCAAGCTTTGTCTGGCCCTGGCCCGAATGATGGACCTTTCCGAGCAAGTGCAGGCCGATCTGCTAGAAGCAGCACAGTTTCACGACGTGGGTAACCTGACTTTCGCTCACCTCGGCTCCCAACAGGCGGCCGCCGAGCACGCCGCCATCGGTGCCGCGTTGCTACGGGAGCACCCGGACCTGAAGGGGGTAGCCGAACTGGTGGCGGTTCACCACGAGCGGTACGATGGCAGCGGTCTTCCCCACGGACTCAGCGGAAACGAAGTTCCTCTGGAGGGCTGGGTTCTGGCGCTGGTGGAGGAGGCGGTGGAGTTGTGGGAGTCGAGTTTTGAGAGCTTCCAGTCCAAAGTAGCCGACTTTTTCAAGGGCCCCGCCAAGCATCACCATCCGGAAGTGGTCGATGCCCTTTGCGGGTTGGTGGATGCGGGTAAACTCCAGGAGATCCTGGAGGAGTAACTCTATAGGAGCCGGACTTCGATCTTCTTGGAGGCCGGGCAGCCGCTCTCCGGATCCCGGTGCTCCACCGGCACCAGCGGGTTGGCCTCCGGGAAGTAGGCCGCGCAACAACCTCGGGGTATGGGGTAGGCCACCACGGTGAACCCATCCACCCGTCTGGCAACCCCTTGATAGTTGGACTCCACGCTCACCTGCCGCCCGGCTTCTAGCCCGAGTTCACGCAAGTCATCGGCGTTGGCAAAGACGATGCGGCGGCTGTTTTTGATCCCCCGATACCGATCATCGTAGCCGTAGACCACGGTATTAAATTGGTCGTGGCTGCGCATGGTCATCAGGTACAGGTGACCCGGCTGCGGTCGTTCCACCAGCAGCGGCGCTACCGTGAAATGGGCTTTGCCGCTGGGGGTGGTGAAGCGCCCTTCCCGGGGTCCGTTGGGCAGGTAGAAACCCCCGGACTGCCGGACCCGGTGGTTGTAGTCTTCGAATCCTGGGATGACCTTCTCGATGGCCTCTCGGATGCTGTCGTAGTTGTTCACGAACCGCTCCCAATCGCGAGTCTTATCAGGCTCCAAGACCCGGGCCAGACCCACCACGATAGAGACCTCCGAGCGAAGCTGGGGCGAAGGGGGTTCCAGGGTACCCTGAGAGCGATGGACCTTGCCCATGCTGTTTTCTACCGTCACGAACTGGGGACCGGAGTCCTGCTGATCTGTTTCGGTACGCCCCAGGCAGGGCAGGATCAAGGCTTCTCGACCGCTGACCAGGTGGCTGCGATTGAGCTTGGTGGCCACCGAGACGGTGAGCTTGCAGCGCTGCAGTCCGGCGGCGGTGCGTCCGGTATCGGGGGTGGCGGAAAGGAAGTTGCCTCCCAGACTAAACAGCAGGTCCACCTCTCCCCGGTCCATGGCCTCGATGGTTTCGGCCACGTCGTAGCCGTGCTCTGAGGGGGGCTTGAAGCCGAACTCTTTTTCCAGGGCATCCAGAAAAGGTTGGGGAGGCTTATGAAAAATGCCCACCGTGCGGTCTCCCTGGACGTTGCTGTGGCCCCGGACCGGGCAGGCTCCGGCCCCGGGCTTTCCCAAGGCCCCCCGGAGCAGCAATAAGTTGACCAACTGGGTGATGGTTTCTACCGAGTTTGTGTGTTGGGTGAGCCCCATAGCCCAGCAGATGATGATCCTTTCGGTTCCGGCCAGTTTGGCGGCCAGATCCCGGATCTGATCCGGCTCGATACCCGAACCGGCGGCGATGTCTTCCCAGGGAGTGCCCTTGAGGTCCTGAGCCAGCGCCTCGAACCCCTCGGTTTTGCTGTCGATGAAGGCCTGGTCCAGGGTCGGACGCCCCTCTTCGTGCCACTCTATCAGTTGCTTGCAGAGACCTTTGAAGAGAGCCAGGTCGCCCCCGATGATCACCGGTAAGTGGAGGTCTCCGAGCAGGGTGCCGGCCCCCACCAGAGTGCCCACCGCGTGGAGCGGGTTGAGAAAGCCCTGGGGGTTTCTGAAACGGCTGAGTCCGGCCTCGGGGAGAGGGTTGATCGACACGATCTCGGCTCCGCTCTTCTTGGCCTGCTCCAGAGCGGTCAGCATCCGGGGGTGGTTGGTACCCGGGTTCTGCCCCACCACCAGGATCAGCTCCGCGTGGTTAAAGTCTTCCAGGGTAACGGTACCCTTGCCGATGCCGATGGTCTTGCCCAGGGCCGAACCGCTGGACTCGTGGCACAGATTGGAGCAGTCCGGCAAGTTATTGGTACCCAGCATGCGCACCAGGGTGCCGTACAAGAAGGCTGATTCATTGCTGGCTCGGCCGGAAGTGTAAAAAGCCAGTCGCTCGGGACCGGCGGCTTCCTTGACCACCCGGGCTACATGAGAAAAGGCACCTTCCCAACTAATGGGCCGGTAATGGAGCGAGTCGGCGGCCAGATACATGGGCTCGGTGATGCGTCCCTGATTGTTGAGCCACCAGTCGCTGCGGCGGGACAACTGTTCCACCGAATGAGCCTCAAAGAAAGCAGGGGTCACACGCTTGCGGGTGGTTTCGTCGGCCAACGCTTTGGCGCCGTTCTCGCAAAACTCGAAGAGGCCGCGTTTCTCGGGATCCGGCCAGGCGCAGCTGGGGCAGTCCACGCCACCATCTTGATTGAGCCTGAGCAGACCCTGAGTGCCGCGCACCACCCCGGGCTCCTTGACGATGTAGCGGGCGGTGGAAACCACGGCCGGAAGTCCGGCTGCTACCTTTTCGGGTTGGGGCTGGGAGGCGGGTACGCCTTCCTCATCTTTGGGAGACTCGTAAAGAACGTCACGCGGATACATATATTAACGGTTCTGGCTCACCAGCAGGGCCCCTTCTTGTGTTAATCTGCTGGTATGAGTCCGGGACCCCGAAAACAGTTTGATCCCAGTCTGGCCCTGGAAAGAGCCATGCACGTATTCTGGCGGCACGGCTTCGCCGGAACCAGCATGTCGCAGCTTCTAGCGGAGATGGGCATCGGCAAGAAGAGCCTGTATGACACCTTCGGAAACAAGCGCGAGCTATTTTTGCAGACCCTCGACCTGTACGCCGCTCAGAACCTTGAGGGTCTTCGGGCCGTTCTAGAAAAGCCGGGACCCGCCCTGGAGAACCTCCGGGAACTGCTGGGTTCTCCTCCGGAGGGGAGCTGCCGAGGCTGCTTTCTGGGTACCAACATGGCCGACTTTGAACTGGAAGATAAAGAGGTGGCGGCGCGGATCTGCGGTCACCTGAAACGGATCGAGCAAGAACTGGAGAAGATCCTTGATAAAGCCCGGGAGCAGGGGGAGTTCGGCCGGGGCCAGGATCCGGCGAGGCTCTCTCGCCTCCTCTCCTGCCTGGGGCAGGGTACCGCCCTGGTGGGCCGGGTGGGAGATTGTCCGCAACGACAGCAAGACGCTCTGGATGCGGTTTTCGAACTCTTGCGCCGCAGCACATGATAAAAAAAAACCTCGCACGTTGTCGTGCGAGGGCACTAGGCTTTCCAATTCTTGGATTGCCGCCTGATTCCAAGGAGTCCAATCTCTGAACCAGTTTGCGACCGACGGTATTAGCCGGAGCTAATCGGTCCGTATGTGGTCGCAGTTTCCAGGTAGAACTCAATCGCTTGAGTGCTAAATAACCTTTACGTTTTTACGACCGCTCTTTTTTCAAGCGAGTTCAGCCACCGTGACGCAGCAGGCTCTGCTGCATCACGGTGCCTTAGTCTTGCTTAGCCTTCCGCGGGAGGCTGAGCGGGTACGTTGACCTCGGTGGATCCCATGCTGGATGCGTTTCCAACGTTGTCGAGGACTTTCAATGCGAAGTAGAGTTTGCGCTCCGACTCACTGGCTTCCAGGTTGTGGGTCAGGCTTTCCAGTTGACCGGTCTCTTTGGCCGCTCCGGTTTCGATTTTGGGAGCAGCGGCGAAGGAGACTTGACCTTCAGCGGCTTCTCCATCAACGATGGGGCGGTCGGAGACGCGGACGTCGTAGCCGGTGGCGTTTCCGCACCAGCCGTCGTCGCCGGTAGCGGTCCAGCCCAGAACCACACTGGTGGGTGTGGCGGAGCGGGCACCGAAGTCTCTAGGCAGGGCCGGAGGCAGGGTGTCGTTCTCGGGTTGGGCGATTGCGCCGGCTACGTTCAGACGTCCACCGGTGACCACTTTGCCGGCCAGTTGGTCTTTTGCGTCGGCTGAGCCCAGCAAGCGCTCTCGCAGGTCGGCGTTGTTGATACCAGGGTTGGCGTCGGCCACCAGCAGGGCCGCACCGGCTACGTGGGGAGTGGCCATCGAGGTACCGGAGTAGCTTTTGTATCCACCACCGTTGACGGTGGAGAGGATGTTGACGCCGGGAGCTGCGATGTCTACCGAAGTAGCGCCGTAGCAAGAGAAGCGGGCCAGGTTGTCGTTGTGGTCGGTGGCGGCCACGGCGATGATGTGGTCGCCTTCATAAGAAGAGGGGTAGTGGGGGCGGGCGTCGTTGTTGCTACCGGAGTTTCCGGCCGCCATGATGTGCAAGGCGGAAGAATCGGCGAAGGCTTGCTCGATGCCTTTGTTGGAGGCACCGCCACCCCAACTGTTGGAGGTGATGCGGGCGCCCATCTTGGTGGCGTACTGGATACCCCGAACGATGGCGGCCACGTTGGTGCTGCCTGCGTCGTTGAAGATCTTCACACCCATCAGGTTGGCGTCGTGGTTGACACCGGCCACGCCGATGCCGTTGTTGCCTTTGGCGGCGATGGTACCGGCGCAGTGGGTACCGTGGCTGTGCCCGTCCATGGGGTCGCCGGTATTGGCGAAAGCGTTGTAGCCGTGGACGTCGTCGATAACACCGTTGCCGTCGTTGTCGATGCCGTCGCCGGGGATTTCACCGGGGTTGGTCCACACGTTGTCTTTGAGGTCCGGGTGGTTGTAGTCGATACCGGTGTCGATGACGGCGAGCAGAGTACCACCGGAGGCTTGATTGCGGCCGGTGTGGGTTGCCCAGGCTTCGGGAGCGTCGATGTCGGCGTCGGCTTTACCACCGGTTTGTCCGGTGTTGTGGAGACCGTAGAGTTGGCCCACTTGAGGGTCGTTGGTGATGCCTTGACCTTGCGTCTGGGGGGCGTCGCCTTCGATCACTTCGGGAAGCCCGTAACGGTTGTTCGGCTCGGCGAAAGCGACCCGGTCGTCTTTGGCCATAGCGGCCATGGCTTCGGGCACGGAGATTCCGGCCGGGAGTTTGATGTGCAGGAACTCGCCGTTATCGGATTTGTGAATGTCTTTGGGGGTGTCGAACTGGAAGAGGACCTTGGCACCGAAGTCATTGACCACGGAATCGGAAGCGATGGCAAGACCGCTACCCGGCTTGGTGCGCAGGATGATTTCACCGGGCTCGTGGTCGCCGATGTTGCCTTCCAGAGCTTTCGCATCTTCGGCCGTGGCGGCCAGCAGAGCTTCGGCCCGCTGAGAGAAAGGGGAAGCGCTGAAAGAGATGCTGGCTTGGTCAGAAGCGGCCGCGTGCGAGCATCCGCAATCGGACTTGGGTGCTTCCGGTTGAGCTGCTGCCTTAGGACGGCTGGT
>JBAYRN010000197.1:0-7358 GCA_041676625.1 Vulcanimicrobiota bacterium | reverse complement strand
TAGTTCTGAAGAAGCCGATTCCTTGATCGAGAAACTGCAACCCGGCGATGTGATCCTGACCGGCGACGAGCGCAGCACCCCGTTTGCCACCATCACCCAGTTGACCACCGGACGCTCGGAGTTTACCCACGCCATACTCTATCAGGGAGAGGGAAAAACCATCGAAGCCAAGATGAAAGGTGGGGTCCTGGAGAGTGAGCTCAAAGACGTGCTAACCTCCAAGCATCACGCCGTGGCCATCCGGCCTCATTACGAAAACGGACAGGCCGAAGCGGTGCTCCAGGCCGGCCGAGACATGCTTGGTCAACCCTACGATTTCAAATTCAAGCAGGGCAACAACACCTACTACTGCTCCGAGGCGGTCTACGCCGCTCTGGAAAAAGGGGCGCCCCAACTGGAGTTCCAAACCCGCAGCCTCCTAGGACGGGAAGTGGTCATCCCCAACGACCTCTTTTACACCGAGGATGCTGGAGTGGTTGGCGAGGTAGGTACTGGCCGCAGCTACATGGACCGCATGATGGGTAAATTCATCGCCCCGGAGAGCGAACAAGCCTGAAAGGCCCTAACTCAAAGCCGTCTCCAGCATCTGCTCTAGACGTTTGGCCTCGGTCTGGTTGATCTGATGGGCCATCTTGTAGGCCTCCAAACTTCGGTCCTTATCGCCCATGGCCTCGTGAGCGTGACTGGCGAAGATGAAATAAGGAACAGAAGCAATGGGCGGGCCTCCGGCCTGTCGAAGCATTTCAAACATCTCGTGGGATAGGGAGAGTGCCTTCTTGTACGCTTCGTGCCTCAGAAAGTGCACCACGAAGCGTTCATTCAAGCTAAAAAAGTAAGGGTCTTTTAGCTCCACCAGCATACGGCCTGCGGCGTGATAAAATTTCTCCGCCTTCTCCGGCTCGTCTTGAGAGAGAAAGTCCGCGTGGAGCTCCAAAGCGTCGGCCACCAGACGGTGATCCCCCAGATGCTCCTCGGCGTAATCCAGGAGTTCATCCAGGATCTCCAGGCCCTCTTCCTTACCTTTGCACATGGCTTTCAGAAGCATACCTTCAACCTTCAGGACAGGTGGCAGTTCAGGATGTACCAGCGGCCCGGCCAGCCTCTCGCTGACGTCCTCGACCTGTCCCGATCTTTTCAAAGCCCTGGCCAGTCTTATCTCCACGGCCGCCTTGCGAATGTCCTGAAAGGCGGTGGCCACCTTCTCTAGCAGCGGTACAGCCACGTCCCAAAACCGGATGTGTTCATAAACCGCGGCGGCCAGCAGTTGGATCTCAGGGTCGTGACCCTGGGCCCCCCGCAAAGCAGCGTCGCACTTCAGGGCGGCTTCAAAGGCAGCGCCCTCTCCGAGCGCCTCCGTGACCTCCTCGGCCAGTTCCTCAAAGCCTCGGTCATCAGGATCGCGGCGAGGGCAGAGTAGCGGTTCGCCTTGGGCGGGAGTGAGAACGGCCAGCACCTTTCGGCCCTCCTCCAGTCCGGGTTTCATCAACTCCTCAACGATCTCGAACGGAGGCTCTTCCACCTCCACCACCCGGTCGGCAAAAAGGATGCCGGGCTCTTCATAGACTTTGAAATTCCACTGCATATTCGTAACCTCGCAAGCTCATTCTGAGTCGAGCCGAGGCCTCCTTGAATAAATTTAAGAATCCAGAGAGCGGGTCTCCCGGGCAAATTCCTGGACCGCCTGCTCCTGAAGGGGGGTTTCCACGGCTCTTGGGGAGCGGCTTTCCCGGACGATCTGGATGGCTTTTTCCCAATCCACACCTCGACTCACCAGAAAACCCGCCAACGCGAAACCGGAGCGCCCCAATCCACCCACACAATGAACCATCACGCTTTGGCCGTTGCACAGGCGTTCCTCGATCCAGTCAACCATTTCGGTCAACTCCCTGGGGGAGCACACTTTCTGGTCCACGACCGGAGCATGCAAAACGGAAAAACCACATTCCCGGTAGGCTTGTAGGAGATGCTTCACCCCGTATCGCTCCAATTCATCGAGAGGAACCAGGCAAACCACCGCTTGCACGCCCTGCTCCTTGAGCGACTGCAGGTCCTGGTCCAGGTCTCGCTCGCGATCGGCCCGTCCCGGCAGGATCGTCAGTCCCAGTCTGGCCGGCTTGGTGTGTTTCGAAGGCAACCAGTCGATCCGCAAAGAGTCGCTCTCCTGGTGAATAGCCACGATGCGCTGGGAAAGCTTGCCGCAGGCGTAAAGGGCAAACTTCTTCTGCCACTGATTGCATTCATCAAACCCTAGAGTATGAGCCGCGTATCGCAACGCCCCCACCCACCACTGGTAGGGGCTGCGGTCAGAATCGATCAGAGCGGGATAAAAGCTCCTCAACTTACAAACGGTATTCCAGATTTTCTGCAAAGGCGGATCCACCGAACCGGACAAGCCGGCCGCCAGGTCATCCACTTCCAAGAGCCGGTCATACAATTGGCAGGAGTGCCGCAGGTCTTCCTCGGTTTCCAACTTGTTGAAGATGAAGAGCAGATCGTTCTCGAGCTTGATGAGGTCCATGAGTACGTGGGCTCGTCGGGTATGAAAAAAGTCGATGAGCCACACGTTGCGGTGTCCATCCACGATGATATTCGCTCCATTGAGATCTCCGTGCACAAAGGACTGGAAGCAGCGCCCGCCTCGCTTGAGACGGTCCAGGTGAACCCGGTAAAACGGGACTGGATTGGGCGCCACCAAACCGGGAGCCAGGGTGAGGTGCTCCCCCTGGGCCGGGCCTCCGTAGATGCTCTCCACCCGCCGCTCCAACCCGTCGGCCCAGCGACTGGAAAATTGATAGTGGGCCAGCAAGTCGGTCTGCTCCAGCGTTCGGGCCTTATAGAGCCGTTGGAGTTGCTCGCCGAAGACCGAATCGAGCACAGAATCGATCTCTTCCTGGGGCTGGCCGGACTCTACCATGTCCTGGAAGGTGGTGGAAAAAGAGGAGTCCATGGAGGCGTAGCGGTACTTGATCGCTCCTTTATCCTGGTAATCGGCAAACTCTGCGATCTGGGGAGCGTTATTTCCCAGCACGTGCTGGATACGCTCGAAGGCGGCCCGCTCTTTACCCATCAACCCCTGATCACCGATCTTGACGACGTTGGGGACTTGCTCGTGGCCGTGCAGATCCTCCGACTCGGTACCCAGGACCAGGTTTCCGCTAAAACCTCCGTCCAGCACCTTGATCTTCACCTTCCGGCAGTCGCGGAAGAGATAGCGCAGCAACACCCGCTCGGACTCCCCACAGGGGGGTAGACCCTCCACCTCAGGAAAGCGCTGGTCCAGGCCCAGCAGGGGAGTGTCCAGATCCTTTCCTCCCAGATAATCCACAAACTCCCCCACCGAGTGCAGTACCCGTACCCCCAGGATCCGTTCCATCTGTTCCAGGGCTTCGAAATGCCGGGAGCGGGAAGAAGAAGCGGTCAGGGCCGAGCAGACCACAACCTGAAATTTGGGGTAGCGGGTTCGCAGTTCGTAGGCCAGAAAGTAGATCTTGGCCTCCGTCCACACCCCCACCAAGCCGACTCTCAGCTCTTGGTGAGCGAATGGCTTTAAGTGTGACTCCAGGGTGGTGGCCTGGAAGTCGTTGAGAGACAAAGAGTTCACGATCTCCACCCCCGGCCGAGGGTGGTTGGCGAAGCAGAACTCGGCACCCGGAGTATCCTGCAGACAATGCCTCCCAAAGCGCTCCAGGTGATGCTTTTGCTCCGGGTCCTCCGGGTCGTGCCAGTCTCGAAGGTGAATGACAAACAAGTCCTTCTCGGCGTGGGCCCACTCCATAACTCTGGCTACCGGGCCGTGCAGGGGCTCCTCCCCCATCAAGCGGCGGGCCTCCGAGTAGCCCACGTGCAAAAGGTTGGGAAGCGCCTCAAACCTTTCTAACGGTCTGACAAAATCGTGCTGAAGACACTGGGTAAAGAGTATCGCGGTCAAAAAAACATCCCTCCAACGAAAAAAGCCTCTCGGGAGTGTTTAACTTCACTTCCGGAGGCCCCTTGGGGATTTTAAAATTCTGGGCTTACCTGGGAGCGTTATCCACTTCCACTTGCAAGCCTTTACCGCGAAGATATCCAGCGACCTGCTGACATTTCTCCTTGCCTCCTCCGAAACACACGGCGCGCCCGGAGTTGTGGCAAGTCATGACGACCTGGCTCGCCTCTTCATGGTTGCATCCGGTGGCCTTTTGCAGCCACAGAACCACATCGTCAAACTTGTTGTGACTATCGTTGTAGAGAACGACCTGCCAGCTACCTTCGGGCTTTTGGAACTCCTTGGTCCACTTCTTTAGCTCGGTTTCCAGGTCTGGCATTGTCAAGGTCGGCATAAACGAGATCTCCTACAGATTGTGAATGGGATGGCATGTTATTCCCAAAATCGAGAGGAGAAAACCTAATTCTCAGCTTTTTCTGGAAGCAGCTCCTTGATCTGATCCATCAGCGCCAAAAGACCGTTTCCACTGTCATAAACGGAAGTCTCCAGGCCCCCTTCTTTCACGGTGTAAGCCACCCCCAGCAGGTCGGGCTCGATCTTAAATTCCTTGGCCTGGGGCCCACTGGAATCCACCATCTCCATGGAGAGCACTCCGCCGAAAGGCCGGGCCTGCACGGTAGCAATGGTCTGCCCGTTGCCAACAAAAACGGCTCCAGGTGTCTCGTCCAGGTCGTGCTCTGTGCCGTCCAGGCTCAGGAAGCCCTCGGCCATGCGCTCCAAACGATCGATCACCGCTTGTTGGTCCTTGTGTTCAGCGGCAGCTTTCTGAAATCGCTGCTTCAGGGCTGCGGGATCGCTAAAGACCGGGTTCCGTTTAGAAGATATAACCATGCTACGTGCTACTCCAAGATGAATCGTTAGAAACACACTATCAGCCCGGAGGGGTCAGTTATGTTGCCTAATGTTAAACAAATTGACCATCCTGGCAGGCCCCGGCGGACAAATCCCTGCTGTCGCCGAATTTGTCTTGAGATGGACCGTTTGTTTCGAAAAATTGGGCTAGGCAAGGGACGTCTGGACCTGGAGTTGGGCAGTGACAGCTATCTCCTCGGCGACAATGTAGACGGGGTTGTCAGGTACGAACTGAAAAAGCCCGAAGAGGGGATGGAGTTGTGGGTGGAAGTTAGAGCCACCCAAAACGTGACCGCTCCTCGAGAGGTGGTTCGTCGCTTCGGCGGAGAGTCCAGACGGGTGGTGGAGAATGAAACTTCCACCTTCGTGCTCTACGAAAGACGCCTGCAACTCGACGGGCACCACCTCTACGATAGTGGCGCCCACGCCTTTTACCTCCCCCTCCCCTCTTCCATCTCAAGCCCCCATCCTCGTCTGGAAACCCCCTTCGACGGTTGGCTCAACTGGGGTCGCCGGAGGGGATTGCTCCACTACAGCCACGTGCGCTGGCAGGCCCGAGCCAAGCTGGTCATCCCCTGGAGCCTGGGGGTGAGCGACTCCAAGAAGTTTTACGTGGTCAAGCAAATGGAAACAGCGAGCCAAGCGACTCTGGCCAAACCCCGCCGACCCGGGAAAAATTTCTGTGGGGGCTGTGGCTCCCGGCGAGAGCCGAAGGACGCTTTCTGTCCCCACTGCGGGAGGGAGTATTCGTGCGATTGAGGTTTTTTTAAGCACCCACCGTTAGTCTGAAGAGACAAAATGATCACCTCATCTCTTAGCAAAGCCCGGAACTTATCCCAGTGGAGCCTCTCCAGGAGCCAGCCAGTCGCGCTCCCTGAAGAGCCAGTGGATCAGTTCACCCCGGTTGAGAAGAAGAAGATCTGGCTGGTCCATGGCTCCCACACCGGAGGGCACAGGAGTGCGGCCAGAGCGCTGGAAGAGGCCCTGGAAAAGCACCCCGGGGTGGACGCCGAGGTGATCAATCTGGCCGAGGCGTCACAAAATTCTTCCCCCCTCTCCACCGCCGCCGAGGCCACCCTCAAGGCCGGTCCCTGGCTCGGCAAGATCCGTCGCTGGGTGTTCGATCAGCAGTTTGCCGGCAATCCGATGGTCAAATGGGCGAGCAATCAGGCCATGGCTTTCGAAGGTCGCTTTCAGGACAAGTTTTTAGAACGTCTGGAAGCCGAGAAACCTGATCTCATCGTCAGCACCATGTCGGCCACCAATAGCCTCCTTTCCCACTGGAAGCAAACCGGGGAGATTGAGCAGCCGGTCCACAGCGTGGTCACCGATTTCGCCTCTCACCAGATGTGGGCTCAGGACAATATCGCATTCTATTACGTAGCCACCCCCGCGGTGAAGGCCGACCTGGAGAAATTTGGAGCCGCCGAAGAAAAAGTGCAGGTCTCGGGGATCCCCATAAGAGGAGAGTACGCCGCGTCGTCGCGCAGCGCCGCCGAGGCTCGCCGAGAGCTGGGACTGGATCCCGACAAGCCCCTCGTGTTGATGCTCGGAGGAAGTCTCGGCCTGGGCGGCTTCGGTGACACCCTCACCGCGATCGACAAGGGCGAAGGTGGATTTCAACTCGCCGCCATCACCGGTCGCAACGAGAAGCTGGAGTCGGAACTCTCGGCTCTGGAGACCAATCATGATCTCACCGTTCGGGGCTTCGTGGACAACATGCCCAGTTGGCTCGAGGCGGCCGATATCGTGGTCACCAAGCCGGGTGGATTGACCTGCTCGGAAATCCTGGCCAGGGGCAAACCTATGATTCTTAAGCGAGCCGAAAGCGGGTTGGAAAAGCGAATGGTGGAGCGCCTGGGCGAAACCGGTGCAGCCGTGGTGGTCGACAACAATGAACAGATAAGCTTCCAGGTGGAGCGCCTGTTGAATAATCCGGAAGAACTGCAGACTCTGACCGCCCGAGCCCGGGAGCTAGGCCACCCCAACTCTTCAGACGAGATCGCCCGGCAATTATTGAGTACGATCTCCAGCAGCAAATTCTAACATTGGGCCTCTCCCATTCGCTTTGAAAAGCCTGCCGAAGGCGACGCTCGGGATTTCAAGGTGCTCATTTCCAGTAGCGAAGAGTCCTGGACCAGCCCTTCCACCGACGTCACCCCCCAACTCGACCCCAGCGGCTCGTTCAACTTCCTCCCCCTTCGGGTACTTCCTCGATGGACCGAAGAGCTTAGAAGAGGCGATGGGAGATTGGAAGGACGCGGCTGAGCCGGAGGAGGAAGGTTTCGCAATTTGGTTTTGTGAATTTTCAATCCAGCTTTTTTCCTGAAACGAGGCCAAACCTTGCCAGATTCTATAGCCGATTTTTACAAGACGTATAGAATACGAGACCTCGAAACAGAGGAAGTTATCGGAAAAGTGGAGTTCGATACCAAGACCGGGAAGGGCAAGGTACTTCAAGGCCCCCAAGAGCTTCATGAAATGATCGACGAACTCAATGAACATGGGATGACACAGGCTC
>JBAYRN010000196.1:0-7438 GCA_041676625.1 Vulcanimicrobiota bacterium | reverse complement strand
GGGATCAACCAAAAGACCCATTCCCACGGCCATCTCGCGAGCCGCCGCCACCAGCGGAATCCCTCTTGCTTTTTCTGCTTGTAAGTCCTTATCCATCTCCTGTCGCACTTTATCCAACGACTCCTGATCCAGCGGTTGATTGGAGATGTAGGAGACCAGCGCAAACTCCAACACCTGGGCGGTGGTCACCGCTTCGCCCTGCTCTACGGAGTGGAGTCGTCGGGCGTGGTCCAGCATGGCCAGTACTTCCTCAGAAAGTTTGCAGCGCAGCTCGCTGGTCGGCTGCTCTGGCTCTTCGAACACATCACCGGGCATACCGCCTTTCGGGGTCTGGCTTACGAGCTTTTCAACTTGATCACAGTCCAGCTCTTTGGCCAGCTTCAACCAGTAGTCTTCGGTCTCCACCACGGCCTTACGAACGATCTCCCGCAACATGCTCCAGTCGATCAGGCCGTTCTCGGCAGCCCGTGTTAGTTTGGGTAAATGCAGTAGACTCCGGGCCACCCGGCGACACTCCCGCGCCGCCCTCTTGTTCATTCCCAATTTGGCGGTGGCGTAGTGGATCTCCGAAGAGCAGCCGAACTTCTTGAAACCCTTCGACTCCCGCATGGCCAGAAGGCAGCGGCCAAGGATCAGGCGATAAGTGGTTAGAGTGGCGGTGGCTCTGCGGGCAAACTCATGAACCTGCGACACTCCCAGGGAAAGCAGCATGTCCAAGCGGAAATAGGCAGGGTTTGTGATGTGAGATTTCATACCCTATTTTAACCCGCACGGGCCATCTTAGTCAAAAAGCAGACAGCAGATAAACCGCATAACCAAGCCGTTTAAACGGTTTTTCAGAGATGATTTAAGGGATTTGTAAAGAGGCTGGCGACAGAAACTTCTAAAAGATTGAAGCGGTGCCATCGAGAGGCGTTGAGTGGCTCCTGAAGAGGTGTTTGAAGGCGAGAGCCTGGAGCCTCGGTTCGGCCTGGCCTGTGGAGAAAAATAGCCACACTGTCATTCAATCAGTTGAACACTGGAAGGGCGCCAACGGAAATCTCATCAAGATTATCGATACCAAGAATCAGGATACCCTCCTGGCTCCTGGCCTGGCGGAGGGCAGGTTGACCGAAGACCCCACGGCAACACTTGTCACTCCCAAGCCCAAGAAAGCCCGGCCTCAAGGCTTGCGGCTCGAGTCTCGGGAGTTACGCGAGGTCTTCTCTCGACTGGATCTTGAAAGCCCCTTCGGCATCAGAGACCGCGCTGTTCTCGGGATGCTGGTGGAAACCGGCGTCTCCGCCGGTGCGTGCTCTCGCATCGACGTGGTCCAAAGGAATATAGGGAATTCTATGAGCCACTTATGGGCCTGACTAAAGATGAAATGAAAGTTCTCGGTCGGAAATTTTTAGAATTGTGACGTGCCCTCAAGCATGAGATGTTTGGTCTCTTTGGGGTCTCACTTTCTTCAAGAGGTAGCTCGAGTGCATTACCTGGCCTGTTTCCGGGAGCACAGTTTTAGAATCAACATCTGCAAGAGCAGCTTGGGGTCGGAGCCGCCGTCTCCCCCTTTGGACTTGAAATCGGCTCGGGCCAGAGCGTCGAAGGCGTCGATGAAGTCGCGGCTGTGCCAGGTGCGAAGGTCCTCGAGGGTCTTTTTTACCTGGAATTCGGTTTTCCGGGGTAGGACTTTTGCCACCTCGGCTGCCGACCGGTGTTTTTTCATCAGTCCGCCTATCTCCACCAGGGAGAGCAGATAGCTATTGATGTAGCCAAAGATGGGGCCGGCCGGCTCTCCCCGCCTTAACTGATTGTCCAGGATCGCCAGAGCCTCTTTGTGGTTTCGCTGGGAGATGGCTCGGGTCAACTTCCACATGGCCACCTCGGCCGAAAATGGGACCAGTTCCTCCACCCGGGCCGCAGTGAGCGACTCGCCCTCCTTGAGCGACAAAAGGCAACGCTCAAGATTGGAGAGTAGCCCCCGTAAGCTAAGCCCCACCCGCTCCTTGAGCACGGCCACGGCGCGGGCATCAGCTTTTCGCTTCTTTCTGCGACAGAAGGAGCCCAGCAAAAGGTCGATCTCTTTTTCCTCGAGTTTGCAATCCACCACCGTCCCACGCTTTTGAAGCGCGGCCCATAAAGGAGAATCACCAACCGCCCCACCGGCGGTCAAGACCGCCACCGTGCCCGGGGCTACCGACTCGTTCCAAACCTCGGCCAAGCGGCTGGAGACTGGTTTGGTCAGCTCCTTGACTCGATTCAGGACCACCATCCGGTTATCCACCAGAGTGGGCAGTTCACTCAAGACACCGGCCAGAGCGCCCGCCGTGGTAGTCCGATTGCAATCGACCCGACGAAAATTGAAATCACGAAAGTCCGGGTCTATCAGATCTTGTTCCAACTTTCTCAACAGGAGATCGTGGAGATACTCGTCATCTCCGCTCAACAGCACCAGTTGCTCGGAGGTCGGAAGACCCGATTTCAGGACTTCCAGGACCTTTTGCTTGGATCCGGCCAAGGTCAGGAAACACCGGCCGCGGCCACCACTTCGGCCAGTCCCTGGGCGAAGGGAGGCCTGATCACACCCCGCTCGGTGATGATCGCGGTTACCAACTCGGGAGGTGTGACATCGAAAGCGGGATTGGCCACCGCCACCCCTTCCGGGGCAACCCTGACCGCCCCCACGTGGGTGACTTCGGAGCTGGAGCGCTCCTCAATGGGAATATCCATTCCATCGGCGAGGTTGAGATCCACCGTGGAATAGGGGGCCGCTACGTACATAGGGATCTCATGGAAGCGGCACAGCACGGCCAGACTGTAGGTACCGATCTTATTGGCCACCGCTCCCTGGGCGGTGATCCGGTCGGCTCCTACCACCACCGCGTCTACCTGCTTGCGCTGCATGAAGTGCCCGGCCATATTGTCGCAGATCAGCTTGCAGGGGATCTCCTCTTTCATCAACTCCCAGGCCGTCAGACGCGCCCCCTGCAAAAACGGGCGGGTCTCATCCACCCAAACCTGTTCGATCTTGTGGCGAGCCGAGCGGATCACCCCGAGAGCCGTGCCGTAGTCCCCGGTGGCCAATGCGCCGGCGTTGCAATGAGTAAGCACCCGAGCGCCCCGGGGTATCAACTCGGCCCCGTGGTCCCCGATGGCTTGACAAAGCCGGATATCCTCGGCCTGAATCTCTAAAGCTTCCGCCAGCAAGCCCGCGCGCATGGTCTCGGTATCCTGGGAAGACAGCCGGACGGCCAACCGGAGCATCCGGTCGAGGGCCCATTTCAGGTTGATGGCGGTGGGACGGGTGGCTTCCAGCAGAGCGGCTTTCTCCCTCAAGAGAGTGAGGAGTTCGGCGGCTGAACCCTGGTGTTTCCCGGACTCCAGGGCCAGTCCGTAGGCCGCCGATACTCCGATGGCGGGGGCTCCCCGCACCACCATATCCTTGATGGCCGCGGCCACCCCCTCGGCGTCCTGATAACGATTCCAGACTTCTTCGCCCGGAAGGCGACGTTGATCGACCATCAAGACTTCGCCGTCTTGCCATATGACTGGTTTCATTTTAGATCCTCGCTTTGCTCACCGGTACTACCGGACCGAGCCGCAGCCGCTTTGAACTCCGTGGACAGCAGTCCGTAACATTCAGTATCCAAGAACCGGCCACGAGTGTAGTAGGATTCCCGTTTCAGACCCTCTTTTTGAAACCCGACCCGCTGAAAAAGATTGATCGAAGGCAGGTTGATGGCCAAGATCTCGGCGCCCAGACGGTGCAGCCTGAGATCTTCGAAGGCGTATCGGGCCATGGCCGTCAGAGCGTCGTGACCGTAGCCTTTGCCCCATTCCTCCTCGTCGATCAGGAGTGCCACCTCGGCTGAGCCTGCGATGGTATCCACCGAATAGAGATGGATCCATCCCACCAGTCGAGCGGCAGAGGTCTTGACCGAATACATCTCCCTGGTCTGGTCGCTCAGCAGAGCGCGGTACCAAACCTCCACGTCCGGATAGCTGCGAGGATTAGCCGGGCCGCCCATCAGGCGACGAAGGTTGTCGTTATTCGCCCAACGGTAATGCTCCCCCAGATCTGCTTGTTCTAACTTCCAAAGATTTATGGCGCCGTATGAAATCATGATTGCGCCTTTCTCGCGAAAGATGGAATCTCCGTCTTGCCTTGCCACAGAATGCAGTTGTCGCATCAGTTCAGCACCGTTGGGGCAAAGGGCAGGAGCACCCCCCGGAACCCTGGAATACCGGTGAGTAGAAAAGATAAGGGATGTTGGGTACGGTTGGGTGGATACCGGCATCCACATTCCTGTAGGGTGGTTGATTAGGACTCCGAGATGGCAGAAGTTACCTCACCAGAAGTACAAAAATACTCGACGCTAGTAAAGCTACAACCAGAGAATCCCGAGGCGCACTTTCGCCTGGGATTTGCTCATGAAGACGCCGGAAACACAGCCGAGGCCGTCAAGCAATATGAAGTAGCCATCAAGCTGCAGCCTCGCCACGCCATGAGCTATCTTCATCGAGGGTTTCTGTTTGCCAAGGGCGGTGAGCTGCAGATGGCGCTCCAGGAATGGTCCAAGGCCTTTGAGTACGACCCCCACCTGCACGTAAAGTTTACTACCCCCGAACTTCGCCCTATCTATACCGGCAAGTTCGACCAGGCCATTCAACAGCTCACCCGGCCCATCGTCATCAACCCCAAAGATGCTTTTGCCCACTATCAACTCGGCACAGCCTACAAGTATTTCCAGAAGCCGGAACTGGCTTTACAGAGTTTGAAGCGCTCGCTGGATATCAACCCAGATCTCTGGGAAGCCCACTTCCAGTGTGGTGAGATCTTTTCTCAGTTGGGGCAGAACAAGCTGGCCATCTCCAGTTTTCAGCGCGCCATCGATGGAAACTCTCGTTTTGCCGACTCCCATTACCAGTTGGGGTTGATCTACGAAAAAGAAAACATGAGCGCGCTGGCTCTCCGACACGTGGAACGGGCCATCGAGCTCGACTCGGACGTGAGTAAATATCACTTCGCCCTGGGTCGTATCTTCATGAAGCAGACCAAATACAAGCACGCCATGAAGCAGTACCAGAAGGCCCTGGATCTCGACCCCACCGATGCTAAGATCCACCTGCGCCTGGCCGAATGCTGCAAACAGATGTATCGCCCGGACCTGGCCATCACCTGTTATGAAAAAGCGGTGGAGCTGGACCCGGAGTCTTCCGAGGCGGTCTACGAACTGGGCACCACGGCGCTGCAGTTGGGCGACATCGATCGGGCCATCACCGGGTTTCGCAAGGCCCTGGAGCTAAACGCTCAAGACGCCTACGCCCACTACAGCCTGGCCCAGGCCTACCATCGTCAGAAAGATTTCGAAGCCGCCGCTACCCATTACGGGGAGTCGGCCCGCCTCAACCCCAAAGACGCCTTTGCGGCCTACAACCTTGGTCTCATGCGAGATGAGCTCGGACAGAACGAGCAGGCCATCGAGGCCTACCAGAGAGCCGTGGAACTCAAGCCCCACGATGCCCAGTACCACCTCAATCTCGGTCGCGCGTATCTCGGTGCCCAGAGACCCCAGGAGGCCGCGGGCGAACTGAAACAAGCGATCAAGCTCAATCCCAACGACCTGGAAACCAATTTCCAGTTGGCCGACGTGCACATGGCTACCGGGCAGTTCGACGAAGCCATCAGCCTCTATCGCAAAGTCGTGGAGTTGAACCCTCAATCGGTGGAGGCTCGCCACCGCATGGCCCAGGCCTTTCAGACTCTGGACATGCCGGACTACGCCTTCGAAGCGTTTCAGGAAACGGTTCGTCTGGATCCCCGCCACTTCGAAGCCCTTCACGGTCTCGGCCATATCTATCTCACCAACCGGGGCAAGCCCAGCATCGCGGTCGACTTCTTTCAGCAAGCGCTGGATGTGGAGCCCTCCCACGCGGCCTCCATGGTCAGCCTGGGCGACGCCTTCATGCAGTTGGGTCAACCCGAGCGCGCCCTCCAGTTCTTCGAGCGTAAACTCGAAGAAAACCGTGACAACATTGTCTTTGTCAGCAAATACTGCCTGGCGCTCTGCGACTCCGGTCACGCCGACAAGGCCACCGAAGAGGTACGGGTGGCCTTGCAGCTCAACCCGGAAAGCGTGGAGCTACGACGCACCCAGGCAGTTCTGCTGGGCAAACAGGGCCGCAGCCAGGATGCCCTGGACGCCTGGCGCACCGCTGTCCGGTTGAATGAGAAGGACGCAGCCAGCCAGTTTGGTTACGCCAAGGCACTCAAAGCGGTCGGCAACGACTCGGAAGCGGCCGTCCATTTGGAAAAGGCAGTCAATCTGGATCCCCGAAACCAGGAAGCCAAGGACCTGCTGGCCAGTATGATCATGGCCACTTCTCCAACCCCTACACCCACCCCCGCCCCGGTCCAGCCGCAAGCTCCCGCCGTTGCGGAGTCGACCGACCCGTTCGATTTTATCTCGGCTTCTGCCGGTGGAGAAATGGCAGCGACCCCTGCACCCGCCGAAGACCCTTTCGCGACCCAGACTCCTGCTCCGGCCGCAGAAGACCCTTTTGCCACCCCTACCCCAGCGCCGGCCGCGGAAGATCCTTTCGCTACCCCAGCCCCGGTATCGGCCAGCGAGGATCCTTTCGCAACTCCAGCCCCGGAAGTCACTCCGACTCCTGGAGACGACCCCTTCGCCACCCCTGCCCAGGAGGTCGTAGCGGAGCCAGCCGCCGCCCCTGTGTCCGAGACTCCAGTTTCCACAACTCCGGAGCCTGGCGAAGCAGACGATCCTTTTTCCACTCCAGCTCCGGCGGCCCCGGCGGAAGACCCATTTGCCGGTTCGGCCCCCGCAGTGGCTGAAGATCCTTTCGCGTCCCCACCCCCGGTAGCAGCCGAGGACCCGTTCAGCACCCCGGCCCCTGAAGAGCCGGCGGTGGAGGACCCCTTCGCGGGGACTCAGCCAGTGGATGACACCCCTCCTGTGGCCGATCCCTTTGCCGGTGAAGCGGCTCCTGCTCCAGCCGACGATCCCGTCGCGACACCCGCACCGCCCGAGGATCCCTTTGCACCCGAGGCTCCAGCGGAGACGGCCCCGGCCACCGAAGAGTTCCAATTCGAGGCTCAAGACGGAGCGACTATGGTGACCGGTAATCCGTTTGAGAGCGGTCCTGAAACCATCGACCCTTTCGCCACGGTAAGCTCTCCGGAAGAGGCAGCCGAAGAGCCTCCGACTCCGGTTAGTGAACCGGTATCAGCAAGCGAGGAGTCAGGGTTTCCAGCCGAAGACATCCTCCAGCAGGCCATTCTGGCCAACGTCACGGGCCAGAGCGAAGAGGCCCAGGAACTCTTTCAGTCCATTCTGGACAAAGCCCCCGACTTCGCCGCCGTCTACTTCCACTTCGGGCAGTTCCGCCGGGCCCAGGGCGATAAGGACCAGGCTATCGAGCTTTTTCAAAGCGG
>JBAYRN010000195.1:0-7546 GCA_041676625.1 Vulcanimicrobiota bacterium | reverse complement strand
GACTGCCGAAACTGGAGCCGACCCGCAGTGGTCACCCTGAATCTCCAGAAGTCGTCCCAAGATCGACTGCTGCTCAAACAAAAAGCGGCATGAAAATGCGACAACTCCCTTGACAACGACCGATACGCGATCTTTGAAGATTTGCTGTGCGGAAAATATACGGTTGTTGTTCGCGGCGCTGATATGGCAACTGCCCCGATGTGGGGAGGCTTTGTCAGTTGGCTTGGTGGGGTCAAAGAAGCGGTATCAATCAGCGGCAAGATTACCAAGCCGCGCACCTAACCACCCGCATGGCCGTCCTGGGGATCGCCCTGGGCGTTCTGGGGCTGGTCCTGGGGATAGTGGGGCTGACCGTGTCGGTCATTCCTCTGCTCCTCTAATAAGGAAAAATTCTATGAAGGAGATCCTCGAGATTTTCTTCTTGCTCTGGCTGCTGAACTAGCCGCCAGAACCCATCAACCCCGACGGGGAGTCATCCCCGTCAAGGGGCGCCTCCCTGTCCTTTCCCAACCTGAAGGGAGGTGAGAAAAGTGAAAAAGAAATTCCTGAACGAAAAGAGAAAGGCTAGCATGATCGCCTTTTTCTACAAAATTGCGGAACTGCTTCTTGCAGGTATCGCAATAGCAGGGGTAGTCAACGCTGATATCCCCGCGAAAATTATCTGGGCCGGTTTTGTGGGCGCGGTCGCTTCTTATGCGATGGCCTTCTACCTGGAAGGAGATCCTTAACCCCCTTGCATATCACTGGGGAATGTTTTATCTTTACCTCAAAGGAGGGCAAAATGGGTTTAGGATACGCGATTTTGATGGTCTATGGCTTCCTTCTCTTTGCGGTGGCTATAATCATCCACGATAAGTGGGTGGAAAGGTCCGAAAAGAAGGAGAAGTAGCCCCTCACAACACAGAGTAACAGGCCAAAAAGGTTGCCCCGGTACCACCGGGTGCAGCCTTTTTTCGTTCTATCAACCCTATCCGGGGACCTGCGCCCCGGAAGGGGCGGAGTCCCCAAGGAGCACTCCTATGAGCGCTGCCAACGTGGGGCCTCGGTTGGCTCTGGAACAGGCCAAGGCCGAACTGGAGTCCTTCCAGTATCTCAGCTCCAGGGCGAAAGATATCCTGGCAGAAAAAGGCCTGTGGGCAAAGGCTGGCATGGAGGAATTCCTTTCCGACCACCTCCAGTATGTCATGCCGGGGGCCCGGGTCTTCAACGAAATCATGGGGAACCACTCCGGTTGCCCCATCGGCATCGAGTACGAGCACTGGAAGGAACCGGGCCGGTTCGCCGTCGTTCTTCCCGATGCCAGCCATCCAGGGAAATGCCGGGTGCAGCTCTTCGACGAGCACGGCTTCTCCTCCCACTCAACAATCGGGAAAATTGAAAAGGCCGTCGAAGAGATGATCCAGATGGGCTACCGGTCCATCGCCAAGGGTGCGCTGTCCCGACTCTCAAAGACGAAAACCTGGGAAATCGGGAGCGCAACAGCCGTCCTTCTCCAGCAACTGAATGGGGGGAAGATCTCCTATCAGGAGTTCATGGAACGGCGAGACGCCCTTTATTCACAGAAAGATGAGCCCGGCGAGGTCCGCAGTGGGTATGTGGTCATGAACGAAAATACCCTTGGGTATTTGACCCCCGTCCCTTTTCAACTGGGAGTTCTTGCCGGAAGCATGCTGAAGGGGGGTCACGATCCATTAAACGGGGTGGCCCTAATTACCCCTAGTGATAGATTGCGTCCTGCGAAGAAGGCTGACTTTGACACATTTCGCGTGGTTGCAAACGGTTATCTGACCTGCTGAAAAATTCATTCCGCCTGGCCCTCCAAAGTGCAGGAGCGGCTTCGCCGCACGATCAGCGAACTGGAACCCCAGTTCGCCCACCGCATCAACGGCCGTTGGTATTACAGCACCGACCTGGATTCTCCGCCGGAAACGCTGGAGCAATACCGAGAGCGGGTGAAATACCTCTACGGGAGCCTGCGAGGAGTCATCTTCGCCACCCGTGGTGTCGATTATGACGGGGTAGTTAACAATTGCCCTGTCATAAATAACCACTACCTGTGAGGAGGATGCAATGGCATATATCCTCGACGGGAAGACCCTCAGCAAGCGAGAATTCTTCTTCTTGCTGGCAAGCAGAGGGCAAACCAAACGCCTCTCAGAGATACCTAAAATCAATCGCCGCCGCCTGCTGGACGGAGACTCGCCGGAAAAAGCTCTCGCTACCAGATGGCTGATTCACTGCGGACGTGATGGTACGGTCTATGCCGTAACATCAGCATAAATCCCAACGGGGGAAGCTTTTCCCTCTTGGGGAAATTCCGCTTCCTCCGGGCATCTTCCTACCAGGCCCGGCCGAGCGCCCCGGGCCTTTTCTTTTTCTGGCCGGCGGCGCTGCCGGCAAGGAGGATTAAGTCATGAGACAGGGCCTGAGCCTCGAGGAATTCGAGCATATTCAGAACCTGGGAGGGCAGGACCTGGTAGATGCCGTTGCCAGAGCCCAGGGCTGGTCGCCCTGCCGGCGGCCGAAGAGCTACCACCAGATACCCTTCGAGCAGAAAGGCAAATACTGGTGGATCGGTTGCACCTGTATCCCCAGGGAGAAATACGACCCGCTTTCCATCGGATACGGGTTCGGCCATCAGGCCATGGCGCTTGTGACCGAGTTCGGTCTGGCCATCCAGCCGACGGAGGATGGATGGCTGGTGTGGTCCCCTCAATACGGCACTTCCATGGGCGCCCGCGCCAAAAGCCTCGCGGAGGCGATCTGCAGAGCAGTCGTCATCAACTTCCGCGAAAATCCCAAACCCGATCTGTCGGGCAACCTGCCCTGCTGATTCGACAATCAACCCCGACGGGGAGAGCCTCCCCGCCAGGTGGCTTCTCCCCGCACCAAAGGAGGCCAAAGTGAAAAAAGTGGTTGAGATTCGGTGCGATCATGACTGTGCGCCGGAAGTGGCGGTTATCGAGATCGACGAGCAACTCGCCGATCGCATCCGCTTCCTGGCCGAAAAGGTCAAGGAACTGGATGCTTTTGAAATAACCATATTCAATGCCTCGCTGAAGGCTTTCATGGCCGACCACGAAGCGGAGCAGCAAGAAAATGCTCCGCCGGCGTACCGGCAGCCGGCTAACCATGACGAGGAACTGAACTGCATGACGGATTGCTGCATCCTCCATGTGACTGCCAGCGGCTTCCTCTGGTCTGCCTGCGTCAAACATTCTGACGTGCGGTGGACCACCGAAAAGATCTACCTTGATGAGATAGCTGCCTGACCAACAACCTCGCATGGCGGGGGATTCACTTCCCCGCCGGGGTAGGTGCATCCTGCGCCAGGCTCCACTTCGAGGAGAATCCGAATGAAGAAAATACTGAAAAGAGCCTGCGACTTGTCGCGGGATCAACTGGAGCGGATCGTAGAGCAAGTCCAGGTTCTCCTTTTCGTGGAAGAAGATGAGAATGAAGAACTCGTTTTCACCACGGAGAAGGAGCAAAAAAGCGGCGCCGACTTCATCGGTGCCGTCACGGAGATTTTTGAGCTGGAGGATGCGCACCTCATCCCCAGCGAGAAGATCCCCTATACCGACCCGCCGAAAATCTCCCCAGGAGTTCCTACCCTGGCGATAGTGCTCGGAGGGTTTTTCACTCAGGTCGTCACTGATGATTTGCGGAAAATACCGCCTCTCAATATCCTGACCATCGATTACGACGTGGAAGAGGACGATAAGGAGGAACTGACGGGCGTTCCTCAGGGCGATGGTACCGTAGTCAATGCCTTTGTGGCGCGGCACACAATCCAGAAGGCCCGCATCGATCTGCCGACAACCCTGAGTAGCCTGACTGGCCAACCGGTTGTCTCTGCCAGAACCGAGGAGGGCTATTTCTGGGCGTCGGACAAAACGACCCTGCTCGCTTATCTCGATCAGGCGATGGACACCTACGAATCCCCTGTGTACGTGACACGTTATCAGGGAGGATTCAGGGTCGAAGGGATGGAGGGCCGGCAGAATGGAATTGAATGAGGCCCAACTGCACACCCTCCGGCACATGCTCGGGATCAACACGCCATACGACAAGATCCCACGGCCGTACCGCAATTACGCCGCCGTAGAACCTAGTGATCCGGAATTCATCGAACTGGCGAAGCTGGGCGCGGTGGAGGTCTACAGACGCAGCGAAGTATATCTCTACTACCGCTGCACCGATCAAGGTCGGGCCGCCGCTTTGCGAAGCCATCGCAAGATCCGGCGGACCAAGGCGCAGAGGGTGTACGGAAAATTCCTCGACCTCTGTGACGTTTTCCCGGATATGACCTTCAAGGATTTCCTGACCTCGCCTTATTTTGATCGGGCGCGTAAGGAAGCCTGAACAAGGAAAATTGCCTGAATCCATCAACCCCACGGGGGCACAGCCCCCGTGGGGGTCGTGCCCCCTTTTTCTTCCAAAAGGAGCACGATCATGGCAAAATCTGAAGCGGTGCTCGTTCATCTCGAACGGCACAGGCAAGGGAGCGACAAGACTTTGGAAAGATTCGAAAGGATTGTCAGGCTGGCCGGCGAGGATTCCGTCGCCATCAGCCTGATCGAAAAACTGGTGGAGAGTGCCGAGCGCTACTTCACTACCGTGACCAGCATGGAGGCGAGGCTGAAGATGGCTCGCCTCCGGCTGGAGGGCGAGGAGCTTCGGGATCTGGCCGAAACGCTTGACCGCAATCGGCGACTGGCGCACAACGCGCTGATCGATAACCTCACCATCGCCAATCGCTATCTCCTCAAGGAGTTCGGAGAAGAAATCCCGGTTGGCGGGATCTTCAGCAAAAACCCTGAGGCGATCCGCGACCGAGCGGCGGTCGGCGACTGGGCCGGAGAGCTGCTGTACGCTCTCTACACCCAGCGGAAAAGATAGTCCCTTCGAATCACACTCGACCTGGAGGGCCGCGGCAGAAATGCCGTGGCCCTTTCTATTTTCAGGAGGAGCAAACCCAATGAGTCTCTTCGACTGGCAAGAAAAGGAAACCTTGGTGAAAGCGGCCAATACCGCTTACGACCAGGGCGCGCCAATTATCACGGATCGGGAGTTCGATCTACTGGCCGATACCGGGCTGTCTCTGGACACTCGAAATTTCAGGCAGAAGGTCGCGCACCCCTTCCCCATGGGCAGCCTCGGAAAGATCAAAACCGAGGAGGACCTGATGAAATGGATCGGCCACGGCCAGCAACCTTTCGTCGTGATGCCGAAAAAGGACGGTCTGAGCTTGCGGTTGTCCTACCGGGACGGCCAACTGGTCCAGGCAGTCACCCGTGGTGATGGTCAGGTGGGCAACGATGTCACTGACAAGGTGATGAGAACCAACGTGCCCAAGACCCTGCCCCGCCGAATCACCATCGAAATCCGGGTGGAGGCGGTGATCCGCAAGGACCACAAAAACAGGTTCGAGAAGAACCTGAGAAACGTGGCTGCCGGCCTGATCGGCGCAAAGGATATCCGGCCGGACTTGGCCCTCATCGATTGCATCGCCATCGATGCGGTCACCGAGTGCCCCATGTCCTGGCAGGAAAAAGCGCAGCTGCTCAAAGACCTCTTCCCCGAGGAGTTGGTTGTGCCCATGGCCTACGCGATTCCCGGGGAGGAGCCCGGATACCCTCGCGGCAACCTGTGGCTGTGGATGAAGGAGGTTTTCCAGACCTGGGAAAAGCGCCTCCCCTACGCCATGGACGGTCTGGTGGTGCAGACATTCCCTGCCGTCCATGCGCCACTGCCGCCACAGGACGATCTGATCCCCAAGGACAAGATCGCCCTGAAGTTCGGCAGCGAAGAGGCCGAAACCCAGATCGAGAACATCGTCTGGGCTCTTGGCCAACACGGCAAACTCACGCCGGTCCTCGAGATCGATCCCGTTGAACTGGACGGGACCACGGTTTCGAGAGTGTCGGCTTCGAACTACTCCCTGCTCCGAAGCGCAGGGATGGGGATCGGCGCCAAGGTGATGGTCACCAAAAGCGGCGACATCATCCCCTTCGTAACAAACGTGGTTCAGCCTTCGATCAAGGGGCTGGGCTTGCCCAACTGCCCGGAATGCGATGCGGCAGCGGTCCTCTCCATCTCCGGGGTCGATGCTCTGTGCAGAAACCCTGAATGCGAGGGTGCCGAGCTGGTCCGGCTGAAGAAGACCTTCGAGGTCTTCGGTGTCGATTTCGTCTCGGACGCCACTATCGAGGCACTGTTCCGTGCAGGTTTCGACTCCCTGGAGAAAATCTTTTTCCTATCGGAGTCGGACATTGAGGCGCTACCAGGGTTCGGAAAAAAATCCGCCGAATACCTGGTCAGCACCCTCAAAAACCTCGAAATCTCCGAAGCCAAGGTTGTCAAGCTGGCCTTCCTGAAGGGGATCGGGGAACGTAAGGCCAAGGTCCTGCTGGATTACTACGGCAGCCTGCAGACTCTGCTGGTTGAGGTAACCACGGAGGGTTTGGCCGAAATTGACGGCTTCGGACCGGTGCAGACAGATCTGCTGAACCGGCGCATCGATGCCGTGACCCAAAAGTTCCACCTCCTGCGCAAATTGGGGGTCAAGATCATCCCGCATACCGCCGCAGCGAAGGAAAAAACGGTCGTCTGCTGCACCGGGACCTGCACCCGGTATTCCCGCAAGGAGCTGAAAGAAGTTTTGGAAGGGATGGGATATGAGATGGTCGATTCGGTCACAAAGGGGTGCCAGCTGCTCCTGTGCGACGATCCGGGCGGAGGCTCCTCGAAGCTCCAGAAGGCCCGGAAAGACGGCGTCGAGATCCGCTCCTACGTGGATTTTTTCCTCGAACGAAAGGACTGAAGATGGCCATCACGGCGCTGCATCAGAACGGCTCCTACCGCAAATACGGAGGGGTCCGCGAGACATCCCAGATGATCGGCGGACGAGAAGTGTCCGGGATCTATGGGGTGATTTTGACCGAAGGAGAAGAAGTTCTTTTTGGTCCGTACGAAAGCAAAAGGCAGGCGGCGGCGGAAACGGCATCCCAGATCCGCGCCGTTGCCAAGTGGGGCAAGGGGTACCGGTTGGTCAACCAGTAACCACCTGCTTCGAAAAATTCCCCGCGGGGCACTTCCCCGCAGGGGGTCGTGCCCCTTCCTTCCACCGAAAAGAAAGGAGTAACGACTATGTGCCAAATGATCATTTGCGGAAAATGCGGCAGCAAACATCCCGCCCAGGTCTGGGAGGAGATGGAAGACCAGTGCCCCGAGTGCGGAGCCACCAGCCGTCGCAAGAAGAAATGATCCACAGCCCCGAAAAGGAGTTCGCCTTCTTCTCGGGGCTTTTTTTGTTGCAGAAAGACGAGAGAATCATCGGATTCGTTGTGCTTCGGGTCTGTCAATCGAACTGTGTATCCGTCTTCTCCTCGCCATTCGCTGTCTCAGATCGCAAAAAATTAGCCTGAAGGGGGTCTCCTCGCGGTTGCTGCGGAAGCGGCACCCAGAGATCGAACAGCACTACTGGAAGGGTGGGCTCTGGTCGCCGTCCTATTTCGCGGCGTCCTGCGGCGGCGCGCCCCTG
>JBAYRN010000194.1:0-7579 GCA_041676625.1 Vulcanimicrobiota bacterium | reverse complement strand
TTTTCTCCTCCTGGAGTGGAATTTTCTGTGGAATAGTGGACCTATTTGAGGAAAATTTCGCTTCAGGAGGTGGAAAATGAACAAGTTTGGTGACCGAAGGCTGAATGTCCACAGGCCCTAGGTTACAGCGTGGCCAGCGCCGCGTTGAACGCCGCCGCTGCCTCCACGTTGGACAGGTGAGTTGCGTCGAGTTGGAGGTGACGAGAATTGGCGATGGAGTCGCTTGGTTGGAAGATCGACCAGACTGACATCGATGGAGACAACTTTAGGACGGGCCATCGCACACCCTTCGCGCCTCACGTTGCTTTTCACTGCCCGGGCTGTTTCAGCATTCTTCACAACAGTGTCTTATAGTTTGAAAAAGCCCGACCGGGGAAACCCGGTCAGGCTTTTTCAAACTTGGAGTCTTTTTTTCGATTATCGTCGGGAGTAAATGATGCCGGAACTCGGACTGTTGGCGTGCTCGCTGACTTTTTGTCGAGCCGAACCGTTGGATCCGATCAGAGTCTTGGCACCTGCAGTGGCCACCAATTCGGTATGACCCCGGCTGTGGTTGATCCAGACGTCGCCAGGCTGAGCCTGACTGGCCGGGATCTGGCGGTAGCCTTGCTTTTGCAGCTCTTTTTCAAAGGCCTTCACGTTGATGTGGTGCCCTTTGACCAGGCCCTGGCTCTCCAGAGCCGAGGAGACAAAGTCCACACAGTTATTGGTCACACCGCCGGCTGCAGTGAAGTGGGGCATCTGCCCTTTAAGACTGATCGAGTCCCGTCCCAGGTACTTGCGGGCCATATCTACCGCCGCCTGTCCGGTACCACTGGCGCCGGGTACGCCCGGTGCCACAGGAGCTGAGTTACCAGCTCCGCCCATTGCCGGCGAACCGCCTCCTCCGGAGAAGCCTCCTCCTCCAGGTAAACCGCCACCGCTAGGGAAGCCGCCACCGCCGCCTCCGCCGCCCAGGAAGTTACCGATACCGTTGCCGCCGCCGAAGCCGCCGCCCATCGGACCACCACCGAAATTTGCTCCGGGGGGCGCAGCGCCGCCTCCCATCATTTGACCCAGAATTTGCATCATAACTTGCATCATCTGCATCATCATTTGCATCTGGCCAAAGCCACCGGAGGACATGCCTCCGAGCGGGCTCTGGCAACCACAACCTGAGAGATTGGGTCCGTTAAGTGTGAGATTCATTGAACTGGCTCCTTCTTGGGGCGTCTTTTATTACTCTTAAGTTAGTCCAAGTTGGTGGAATCCGGGTGGGAAGAAACTTACAGTTTTGTGAAAACAGTTGCCTTCATGTTAACAAATATTAACAATTCCGAGTTTTTTAAAAAAACACCTCAATCTCCCAGCCCATCGGACAAGAATCCTATCAGTTCCTTGAGCAGAGCCTCGGTCTCCTGATAAATCAGACCGTGCCCCGCCCGAGGATAGCGAAGAAGCTTACTCTGGGGAAGATCCTCCTGCATCAGCAGAGCGTTGGCAAACGGCACAATAATGTCGCGCTCACCTGCACCGATCAAGACCGGAAACGGGAGGACTGAGAGACGATTTGACTGCTCGCCGCTAAACCACGCTTCCGCCAGGCCGTCTTCCCACTGCACCACTTTACTCTCCACCTGAGGCTGTAGCGAGGCCGACTGAAAGATCTGCTGCAGCTTGGGAGCCACCTGTTTCAGGGCATCCTCGGGAAACATGACGCTCATCATTCGCATCCCCCGTTCCTGTTCTGTTCCGCTCTCGTCAGAGAGGGCTTTCAGGTCCTCCTCCCGACCGGGTTGGGCCCGGGAGCCTCCGGGGTCGGTGCCCAGCAAGACCAGCCGCTCCACTCTTTCGGGATGTCGGCAAGCGTATTCCTGAGCCAACCATCCTCCCATGGAGTATCCCAGCAGCGCAAACCTCTCCAGCCCCAGCGTCTGCAAGGCTCCCTCTAACCAATCGCACAGCATACCGACGTTTTCAGGCTCCGGGTAGCTCGACTCTCCGATTCCGGGATAATCGAATAGATAAAGGGTCCGGACTCGGGACAGGCCCTCCAACAGATCGGGGTCCCAATTGTGGAGAGTCATGTGGCTTCCGTTGAGCATCACCAGAGGATCGCCCTGTCCGAAAACCCGGTAAGCGGCCCGTCCTTCCGAAAAGCTGACCACCTGCAAGGCGGAGATCCCGGAGAGGGCGGCCACTCCACCCCGACTCAGCTCTCGGGTGGTGTACCACTCTGGAAAGCGGGCCGTGAAAAAGACTGTACTCAGGGTGATGGCGTTGGGCAGAATTTCGTTCATCAAGCCGGCACTGCCGATATGCTCGAGATAGAGCACGGAAAGCAGCGTTTGGAGCACGAAAGCACCGCCCCACACCAATGAGAGTATCTGATTTACCCTGAAGAAGAGCGGGGAGTCCTGATACTCCGGGGGCACGCTCTCTCGAGCATACTGCAGCGTGAACGGAACCCCGGCGGCCACCGAACCCAGCGCTGTGAGACTGAGGGTGATTCCGGACATGATGAAGGCGAAGCGACCTATGGTCTCGGCGTCCCCCACCGCGAGAGCCACCGCCAGGGCCGCGAAGTAGAGCAGAGTCACCCAATCCAGGATCCTTTTCTTCCTCAGCCCGTGCAATCCTAAAAACAGATGCACGACTAGGGCCAGAAGAGAGCCGAACATGGCGTGCTCGGGGTCCGAAAAGACGAAGTAGAGGATCCAGGGGAGAAAGCCTTTTAAGATTTCAAACATACTGAGCCGTCCGGTTTCAACATTTTTTCAGTGATGCCTCGTAGATTGGGATCAACACTCCGAAGGAAACGGAGTCTAATATGAACATTTCACGAACCACCTCACCGGTCAATGCCCGCCCCCAGAGCCTCGCCTCTCAGCCTAAACCTGAGGAGAAAGGTACCGTCACCCTCTACTCCAGCGACACCGTCGAAATCTCCAGGGCGGAGCGACCCTCGGTGACCGACACCATCGCCAAACACGCCGGAAAGGTTCTCGGTGGAGCCGCTTCGGGGCTGGCCATCGGATTGGTCTCCAACGGCATCGGTCCGGTGGGAGCAACTTTCGCCAACGGTGCGGCCAGTGGGGTCCTCGGCGGTATCGATGGGTATCTGTTCGGCAAGAAGATCGGACAAAAGACCGAAAATGCCGAGATCGAATCCAAGCTCTCGCGTCACTTCGCAACCCGTGGTGCCCTCAACGGCTTGAGCGACGGGCTGATGGAAGGTGGCATCGTAGCCGGTCTCACCGCTCTAACCGGTGGGAATTTGGCCGTGGGCATGGCGGCGGGAGTCGCTGTTAGATATCTCCTTTAGGCTCATCGTTTCTCCTAAAGAAACAATCGATTGCTTC
The DNA here is from genome assembly GCA_041676625.1 of Vulcanimicrobiota bacterium. Taxonomy (GTDB): domain Bacteria; phylum Vulcanimicrobiota; class Xenobia; order Xenobiales; family JADMJV01; genus JAEXNA01. The sequence goes on along the minus strand of JBAYRN010000194.1, from coordinate 4,238 downwards.
TGTCAACCTTGTTGCTTCTCTCGAAAAGCCTGATAATAAGAGTATCAAATCATTCGAGGAGGCAACATTATGAATGCAGTGAAAACAGAGATCAAAACTTATCAGGTCGACCCGGTCCATAGCGCGGTTGGTTTCATGATCCGCCACCTGGTGGGTCGAGTCGAAGGGCGTTTCAACAGGTTCTCCGGAACCGTCTCCATGGATAGCAGCGCTCTGGAAACCTTGAAAGTGGAATTTTCCATCGAGGCCGATAGCGTTAACACCGACAACGAGCATCGGGACGTCCACCTGCGAGGAGCGGATTTCTTCGACGTGGAGAACTTCCCCACCATGACCTTTGTGAGCCATCGCGCCGAAACCCTCGGCTCTCGGGAGTTTCAGGTTCAGGGCGTTCTCACGCTGCACGGGGTCAGCAAGGAAATGACGATCCCGGTCACTCTGTTGGGCGTGGGGGAAGGAACCCAGGGAGAAGTCGCCGGCTTCGCCAGTGAATTTACCATCAACCGCAAAGAATTTGGCATCGTTTGGAACAGCTTGCTGGATCGGGGCGGCACCATGCTGGGCGACGAGGTGCAGGTGCGGCTGAGCGTAGAGGCGGCCGCCCTATGACTCGAGTGAATTGGTTAGATCTCCAGGTCGTGGACCTGGAAAAGCAGAGTCGTTTCTATCAGCAACTCCTGGGCTTTGAAGTCCTCCAGCAGACCGATGCAAGAGTGGAACTGGGAAGTCAGGGGAGTAAGCTCCTGGGCCTGCAGAGTGGTGCGAAGAGTCCTGCCGACCCTCGACAGGCCGGTCTTTACCACGCCGCCTGGCTCTTCCCTCGAAGAGCGGACTTAGGGGCCTGGCTCCGTCACTCCCGAGAACTGGGAATTCGCCTCGACGGCGCCTCGGACCACGGGGTCAGCGAAGCTTTTTATCTCAACGACCCGGAAGGAAACGGCATCGAGATCTACTGGGACAAGCCCCGGGAGGAGTGGCCGTTTAACGCCGGCAAACTGGCCATGGTCACCGATCCCCTGGATCTGGATTCTCTGCTCCAGGCTGCCGAAGGGTATTCCTGGGACGGCTTCCCGCCCGGCGGAGAGCTGGGGCACCTCCACTTCCAATCACCCCGAGTAGAGGAGACCGCAGCCTTCTTTGAGAGCCTGGGCTTTGAGCCCACCCAGGACGACTACCCCGGTGCCCGATTTCTGAGCATGGACGGGTATCACCACCACGTGGCCGTGAACCACTGGCGGGCCCGCAATCCAAAAAGCCAGGACTCGGCGGGACTGCTCCGGTACAGTCTCACGGTGGACAAACCGAAAGCCGAGCTGCTCGACCCCTTGGGGTTAACTTGCCTGCTCGGGTAGTACGCCCTACTTGAGGTAGTTTTCCGTGAGGGCAACCCAGTAGGCGGCTCCCAGAGGAAGGATCTCTTTATTGAACTGATACTGGGGATGGTGCACCATAGGTCCGGGCCCGTTTCCGAGAAAGCAGTAGGTTCCTTTTTGCCGCTGCAGCATAAACGCGAAGTCCTCGGAGGCTAGAAAGGTCGGGCCCGGGTGGACCACTTTCTCCTCACCGAAGACGGCCTGGGCGATCTCTGCTGCCCGGGCTGTCTCTTTTTCATCGTTCACCAGCACAGCCCCCGGGATGCCTTCCCGAATCTCGTAGCTGCAGCCGAAACTCTGGGCCTGATGATCGGTAAGGGTGCGAACGCGGTTTAAGACGAGCTTCCGATCGGCGTCGGTGGTGGTGCGGATCGAGAGCCTCAGGATCGCCGTCTGGGCCACCACGTTGCCGGCGTTTCCGGCCAAAAAAGCGCCGATGGTCACGACTGCCCGGTTCTGGGGAGAGACGTTGCGGGAAACGATCGATTGTAGCGCCATAACCAGAGACGATCCCGCCACCACGGGATCCACCGAAAGCTCGGGCATAGCGCCGTGGGCACCCTTGCCGGTCAGTTCGATCTCCCAGTTGTCCACCGCCGACATCATCTCCCCGGGGGTGAAGTAGAACTTGCCGAGTTCAAGACCGGGCATGTTGTGCATGGCAAAAACTGCGTCTACCGGAAACCGTTCGAACAGGCCGTCCTTTATCATGGCCGGTCCGCCCTCCATGGTCTCCTCACCGGGCTGGAAAAAAAGGCGAATTGTGCCGTTGAATTTTTGGCTCTCGGCCAGATGTTTGGCGGCCCCCAGAAGCATGGTGGTGTGCCCGTCGTGGCCGCACAGGTGGGCCACCCCCGGCACTTCGCTCTTATAACAAAGCTGGTTATCCTCCTGGATAGGGAGGGCGTCGAAATCGGCGCGGATCCCGATCGCCTGATCGCTGTCTCCGCAGGACAGCGAGGCCACCACACCGTGCTTGCCTACACCGGTCTCTACCTGGTATCCCCAGCCCCGCACCAATTTGGCGATGTAGGATGCGGTGGCTTCCTCTTGCATGGAAAGCTCGGGTCGGCGGTGCATGTGCTCGAACCACTCAGACATTTCCGCCTGCTGTTTCTTCATTTGTTCAGGGATCGATGTCATTCTGCCCCTCCTGTTTCGTAGATTCTTCCTTGGGAATGGTAAGCATAATAGAGGCCACGGCTGCCAGTAGCATCAGAAGGTTCACCCCCATCGCTATCAACGCCGCTTCTCGGGTGATGATGTTGTCCTGGCGTCCCACGAAGGAGATCAATCCTTCGGTCCATTGGATGGAGCCCGCCTCCCGATTCATGATCGTGAACACGGTGGCCGAGATGGCGACCCCGAAGGAGGCTCCCAGCGAGGAGGCCATTTTGTAGATGCCCGCACCTGAACCGCTCTGGTCGGCGGGAAGCGAAGAGAGGGCGGCGTCGGTGGAAGGCGTGGCGTAAAAAGCCAGGCCCAGACCGAACAGTGAGAACGCAACCACAGCCAGGACCTTATACGCTTCCGAGGTGAGATAGGTCTGCATCAAGAGCACGATCGAGGCTCCCACGATCCAGGATCCCCAGAGCATGGGTTTGCGAGGGCCGAACTTCTGCAGCAGCTTCTCCCCCACCCGGATGCAGGAAACGATAACCAGGGCGTAGCCCAGAGTCAGAAACCCGGCTTCCTGGGCGGTCATGCCTCCACCCAACTGCATCAAGGACATGGTCACCACGATCACCCCGGCGGTGGCGTTGAGCAGAAAGTTCGAGATGGTGGCTCCGGTAAAGATCATGTTCTTGAACAGGCTGAAATCCACGAAAGCGTTTTCATTGCTCGTTTCGTAGCGCACAAAGAAAAATGAAAAGACCACCGAGGCTACAAAAAGTCCGATCGTGATGGGACTGAGCCAGCCGAACTGGCCCCCTTGAGTCAGCACGATCTGTAGAGAGACCATCATGATGGTGAACAGAACCACCCCACCCAGGTCGAACCGGTAGTTGGGGTTTTCCGCCGCCTTGCTTTCAGGGGTGCCGGCTACCATCCACATCCCCAGTACCGAAACCGCCGCACCGGAAAAGAAGATCCAGCGCCAACCGACGCTCTCCAGCATCAGGCCCCCAAAGAGTGCTGCAAAACCGGAGCCGCCCCAGGAGCCGATGGACCACATGCTGATGGCGCGCTGGCGTCCCTCTCCATCCCAATAGGCCTTCACCAGGGCCAGGCTGGCGGGCATGATGAAAGCTCCCGACAGTCCCTGAAGGATCCGCCCTATCATCATGAGTGCTTCAGCGGCTGCCCCGGCAGGCACAAATCCGATGATCAACGAGCCGATGATGTTGAGCACGAACCCGATGTTGATGGCCTTCACCCGACCCATGCGGTCGGCCAGTCCTCCCACCACCACCACAAAAATTCCGGAAAACAGGGCGGCGATGGAAACCGCGATGTTCATCACGCTCATCTCGATCCCGAGTTCGTTGGCCATGATCGGGCCGATGTTGAGCATCGTCTGGGCAAATAACCAGAAAGCCAGGACGCCGAGGATCATTCCAAAAAGGAGCTTATCGTTACCAATATTTTTCGAGCTCAAAGTAACCTCGGTGTCTCTATGGATAGGATATGCCACTGTTCGTTCATTAAAGCTACAGGTTATCCTCTGGCCCTAAAAGACTGGAGGTGTCCCCTTGGGGCAGTGGAATGCAAAACTTGAAGTATCCCCAAGGAGGAATTCACCACTATGTCAAGCTCAAACGGCAAATCTTCGTTTCCCTCGACCACTGGCAGCGGCGCTCCCGCGGTCAGCGATCGCAACTCTTTGACCACGGGCCCCGACGGCCCCATCGTCCTGCACGACGT
>JBAYRN010000193.1:0-7589 GCA_041676625.1 Vulcanimicrobiota bacterium | reverse complement strand
TCTCCTCCTGGAGTGGAATTTTCTGTGGAATAGTGGACCTATTTGAGGAAAATTTCGCTTCAGGAGGTGGAAAATGAACAAGTTTGGTGACCGAAGGCTGAATGTCCACAGGCCCTAGTAGCCAATCCAGCCTGTAGGCGGCCAACCTTTGACATTTTTATCGAAACTGAGAATTTGGCGGGCTCTCATGATTTTAGCCGCCTTAGGTACTGCTTAGATTCTATTAAGAACCAAACTTTATCTCCCGAAGAGTCCGCCACAGTGAGTTTGCTCTGTTCAGAAGAGGATGAAGCCAGAGCAAAGGCCATATTGGAGGATTATTCATGGATCGGTCTGTGTGTCTATGAAAAACCTGGCCTTAATCTTCCAACGTGTTATTATTACTGCAAAGCCAAAGCCAGTGAAGTGAGCCAGGCTGACATCATCGTCTTTTTGGATTCCGACTGTGTGTACGAGAGTAAGACAGTCGAGGCATTGGTCGAAGCTTTTCAAACCTATCCCGAACTCAATGTCGCCACCGGTCAAGCCCAGGTTGCCAGAAACTCAGTCTATGGAATGGCCATGCACCTGTCTTTCGTTTTTCCACAATGGGTTGAATATTTCGAGATCTTTCAATATCCTGGAAGAGGCTATATAGCAAACTGCGTAGCCTTTCGGCGAGAGGTGCTGAGAGCAAACCCCATTGTCTACGAACTTCCTCACTATCGCCAGGGTTGCGTGGCGCACACAAAGGCCCTTCGAAAAGCGGGTGAGACTATCGCTGTCATATCGGCTGCAAAGGCTACCCATCCCCACGTCGATCCCTCCGAGTTCTTCAGCAGGTTCTTCAGAAACGGTGAAGACCAGTATCTTTATTGGCTTCGTGACAACGATCTGCTTGACTCACCTCTTACAGTCAAATTCCGCGTCGTCTTGAGTTCAATAGTCTTTCGGCTCCGTACATTAGGTAGCAAGATTATCAGGCTACTGCTCGATTCGCCTCGAGAGATTGGTCTAGTTTCATTGTCCATCCCAATCTGTGCATGCGCTGAAGTTACCGTTTTCAGTGGTATTTTGGTGTCTTTCTTACGGCAACATTGGGGACCCAGTACCAAGGCCTGGTCTTCTCAAGAATCCAGACTACCCTCGAGTTAGAGGGTGTTGATGATTATGCAATATTTCAGCTTTCGGTTACAGAACCAGTCCACAGCAGTATGCCACAATTGGGACCTTAAGGAGTCCCTGAGTCATGCAGATCAAAACCCCTTCCCAATCGGAGCAAACCTTCTCGGCCCGGGGCCGCAAATACCACGGCCCCGAGGACGGCCGGTCCCGGCCCGCTAAGTCCCTCCTGAAGAAGGCCGCCAATGCTGTCCTGGGTCTGGCTTATAAGGTGGACATCCAGGGGGCGGAGCATCTTCCGGCCGAAGGCCGTCACGTTTATGCCCCCAATCACCCGGGTTATTTCGACCCCCTGGTCCTCTCCAGGGTGACCGGTGATACGGACCTTCGCTTTATGGCCGCGATCGAAAATTTTGCCAACCCTCTTACCGCCAGGGTCAATGAATGGGCGGGAGCCTTTCCGGTGGATCGCAAAGATCCCCATCCGCAAACCATGAAGCACGCTGAGGATCTGATCAAGGAAGGTGCTAATCTAGGGATTTTTCCCGAGGGCAGGGGTCCTGAAACGGTTGGTGTTCTGGGGGCGATCAAGCCGGGAGCGGCGTTGTTTGCCGTGAAAGGCGAGGCCGACTCCATCGTCCCCATGGCTTTTCATTACCGGGAAGGAGAGCCCACCTCCTCGGACTCCAAGAAGAAGAGTCTCTTGAAGTCGGCTCTGGCAGCCGGCGGAGCGGCTATCGCCGGGGCCCTGGGAGGAGCGGTGGGATTGGCGGCTGCGGCCATCGGTGTAGGAGCGGCGGCCGGCTCGGCCCTGGGGGCCCGGGTGGTGCGTCAGTTTGTCGAGAATCCAAATCCCAGAACCCCCTTTCCGAAGCTCATCGGAGGCGCCCTGGGAGGGCTGGCCGGAGGAGCGGTGGGAGTGGCCGGGTTACTGGCCCTGGCAGGTTCTGCTCCACTGGCGGTGGCAGCCGGCTCGGTGGGTCTGGCCGCGGGCGTGGGAACCTACCTGTGGGACCAGTGGTCCCAGGGACGCGACGTTGTTCAGGTCAGCGTAGCCCCGGCTCTCGAGGTGGGAGAGTACTCTCAGGGGAAAGGCCAAAGAGAGGCCGTGGCGGATCTTACCGAAGCTCTCCACCGGTCCATTGGAGGCGAACTGGAGAAGCTCAGTGAGATCCCTTACGATCACGACGCCCCCAAGATCCGTTAAGACAACTGCCCCTTTCCTGTGAGGAGATCTGCCCTCGGTAAAGAAACGCGAGGGGTGATCAAAGAACCATTATTCGTTGAGGCGAAGCTCGAGCCCCGGGTATGGGGTGGCCGCCGTCTGGCTGGAGCGTTTGGTCGTGAACTACCAGATGGTCCCGTGGGGGAGAGCTGGGAGATCCACGGCGACCTTCGGGTGATCGGTCTAGACCGTACCCTGGACCAATTGGTGGAGGAGTTGGGGAGCGCCTTGGTGGGTACCCGAGTGGATAGCTCGGCAGGGTTTCCTCTCCTGACCAAGTGGCTGGATTGCCAGGCCTGGTTGTCGGTCCAGGTTCACCCGGACGATGATTTGGCCCGAGAGTTCACAGGTGATCCCCGAGCTCGAGGCAAGACCGAAGCCTGGTACGTGCATCAGGCTGGCGATGAGGCCGAACTCATCCACGGTCTGGCGGCAGATGTGGAGGCCGAGCAACTCCGGATGGCCCGGGGAGAGGCAATTCTTCCTCTGCTCTCCAGATTTGTACCCCGGGCAGGCCAGCTTCTGTTTACCCCGGCAGGCCAGGTTCACGCCCTGGGTCCGGGGACCTTGATCTACGAAGTTCAGCAGAGTTGCGATCTGACTTATCGATTCTATGATTGGGGAAGAGACCGGGAACTCCATCTGGAGAAAGCCGTTGATTGTGTCTTGCGCAGCGAACTGGTGAGTTCTACGATTTCCGAACGGAGCCTGAGCTGTCCTTATTTTTGCATGGAGTTGGTAGAAGGGCCTCTCAAATGGGAGGTGCCCCCCGAATCGTTTCAGATTCTGGCCGCTACGGTAGATTCGGAATTAGAATGGAGTGGTGGTTCCACCTTGCTTCGGGCAGGGCAGTCGGTGCTCTTGCCGGCCGGGCTGGGGCAAGTTGAAGCAGAGGGGAAATTTTTGAAAGTAGGTATTCCATGATTGTCGTCATAATGGCAGGAGGCGCCGGCACGCGCTTCTGGCCTTTGAGCACCGAGGAGCGACCCAAGCAATTTCTAGCCCTCACCGGTGACCGAACCTTGCTGCAGATGAGCTACGACCGGGTCGTGGAGTTAGCAGGTCCGAAAAAGATCTTTGTGCTAACCAGCGAGGCGTATGTAGACCTCGTGCGAGAGCAGTTGCCGGAATTGCCGGCTCGTAACATCGTGGGGGAGCCCTGCCGCCGAGATACCGCCGCTGCCGTGGCTCTGGCTTCGCTGCTGGTAGAGAACCGCTTTCCTGGAGAAACCATGGTGGTATTGACCGCCGATCACGTGATCGAGCCGATCGAGGACTTTCATCTGGCCTTGAGAGAAGCTGCTGATGGTTGCGGGGAGGGGCGGCTGTACACCCTGGGAATCAAGCCCACCTTTGCGGCTACCCAGTTTGGGTATCTGGAAATGGGAGAGGAACTGGAAGTGGGTGATCTACCCCATTTTCAGTTGAGCCGTTTCAAAGAAAAACCCGATGCTCAGACCGCGGAGTCTTTCCTTGAAGCCGGCAACTTTTACTGGAACAGCGGGATGTTCGTGTGGCGCACCGAGGACATCCTGGCCGAATTCCAGACCCACTTACCTCGTCATCTCGAACTTCTCCAACCGGTCATTGAAAAGCTCGGATCTCAGGATTTCAAGCAGGCATTTGCCCAACTCGAGCCGATCTCCGTGGATTTTGCCATTCTAGAGAAAGCCGGCAACATCGGAGCCGTCATTCCCCGTATCGAGTGGGACGACGTGGGAGGGTGGCTGGCCACCCAGCGCTACCTTCCCACCGACGACCATGGCAACGCCCTGCGCGGTCCGGTCCTTTGCGAGGGAGGGAAAAACAACACCGTTTTCGTGGAAGATAAGACCGAAGAGGTCTTGCTTCTAGGAGTTAAGGATCTTGTGGTGGTACGCTCGGGTGGAAGAACTCTGGTTGCCCACAAGGACAGCTTGGATGAGCTCAAGCCTGCTTTGGCCAGGTTGCACGAGCAGGCTCCAGTTGCTACTTATCCTTGAAGCCGGACATGTGCTGTCGAGCTTGCTCGGTTAGAAACGAGCCAACGGCCTCGGCCCCCAGGGTGTCGGGCAGTTTACTCCAGAGCAGCCTCTTGGTTTGCTGATAGGCCTCTCGGGGTAGTTCCGCAAGCTGCTCGGCGATCTTCAAAGCCATGGGCATGAGCGCACTCTCCGGTGCGCTGTGGTGGAGAAAACCTACTTGAAGCGCCTCTTCCCAGCTATAGAGCCTGCCGAACAGAACTGCTTCGACCAGACGTTTGGGATCCAGCCGCTGACGAGCCAGTTCCACCACAAAACTGGGAAGCGGCATGCCCACGGACACCTCGCTGAGACCGACTTTGATCTCTTGCTGAATGCCAATGGTCACATCGCAGCATAGACTCAAGACCGCCCCCCCGGCGATGGCGTGACCGTTGAGGACCGCTACCACGGGGCAGGGATAGTCCAGGATTTTCTTGAGCACGCTATAGAAGAGGTCTAACAGGTTTTCCAGCTCTTGCGGACTCAGCGTGGGCATCCGTTTTAGGTCGAGTCCGGCCGAAAAGCACTTGCCTCCACCGGTCAAAATGAGCGCCCGGGAGCCTCGATTTTCATCCAGCGCCTGAGCGAGTCGCCCCAGAGAGTCTTCATTCAAGAGGTTGACCTTGCCGTCGTCGAAAGTGAGAAGCGCGAGCTCTCCGTGTTGTTCCGTTATGATCATGGTTTTATCCCTAGAAATTGCTTGACTCGCTCCCACCAACTGAGCCTTGGAGAGTCCACACTCACCAGACCGGCAGTTTCATCGAGCTTTCCCTCGAGCTTCCATTCGCGTTCAGCGTGACAAAAGTCGCAGTAAGCCCGCTCGGCGCGCCCATCGAATTCACGATGAGGCGATTTGGTGAATGTTCCGCACGAATAGCAGCGAGGCATACTCCAGCCTTCCAGCCCGGAGGCCGAAATGCTTTTTTTGCATGCTATCCGCGAGGGTTGCCGCCGGCGGTTTGCAGGGCGGATTGGTAGGTCGACCAATGGCTGCCCTTGCCGGAGGAGACGGCCCAGGCACAGGTCAGGGCCTGGGCTTTCCAGTCGGTCCAGTTTTCGCTAACCCCCTCCCAGGCCTGGGGATTCGCCTGTTTAGCCTGGGGCATCATGGACTGAAAGGTGGGCTGGATGAACTGGAACATGCCCTTCGAGGGGGTTCCCTTCTTGGCGTTGCTGTCCCAATTGTTGGCGATGTCTCCGGTGTTGAAATTCGATTCCCGGCGGGCGATCTCACTCAAGAGAGTCGGGTTGACGCCGTAGGCGGAAGCCGCGAATTGCAAAAACTCGTTGACCTCCTGGCTGCTGGCGCTTTGCCCGGCTCCAGCTTCGTTTGCCCCGCTCGCGGGCGCCCCGCCCCCGGCCGGAGCTCCACCGCCGGCGGGTGCACCACCCTCGGCTGGGGCCCCACCGCCTGCAGGAGATCCTCCCCCGGGCGGTGCCTCACCTCCGGAGGGGGCTCCTGAACCGGAAGGTGAGCCACCCCCGGAGGGTGCGCCGCCTCCCGAAGAGTCGCCACTGGGGGGCACTGCTCCGCCCTCATCGACCGGAGGGGTGGTACCACCATTTTCAGTACCGGAGTTAGCGGGCGGGTTCTTGAGAGCTTCGATCTCTTTCTTGAGTTTCTCAATTTCTTCTTTATCGCCGCGTTTCTCAGCGTCTTTTAGCTGCGATTCCAGGGTGTCCAGTTTCTGTTGGATCTCCGGCGGATATTTTTTCGATTCATCCTTCTTGGCCGGGTCGGACTTGTTCACGCCCTTTTCATCGAACGACTTGGATAGCGCGTCGAGATCGGGAAGGGACCGGGCCTCCTTCTCCTTGACTTCCTTGGAAGCAGTAAAGCGGTCGCTATCGCTTCTGGCAGCCCTGGTCTCTTTAGGCTTGTCGACCTGACTCTCCCTGGCCACCGGTTTGACCGGAGCCTCACTTTTCACGGAAGCGGTCTTCTTGATCATTCTAAACTCCTCACACGGTATCTCTTAAACCAAGGGTAGCTCTTCGAGGGCTTCCTTTGTAGGAGCATTTCTTTTCAGCCAAGTTGACTTTGTTGACGAATCGTTAACAAGGTATTGCGGTTTTGATCCTTTTTCTAAGCCGGACTGTCCGAGGCCGGTAGAACTGCCAGGTGCCGCTCTCCGAACTGTCCCAGGACGTCGGTCATCAACTGCTCGATCCGCTCGGACCTGGAAGAGTTGAAGGCTACCCCCACGTGATACTCCTTGTCCAGGACCCAGCAGATCTCCGGTTGCCCGGCCAGAGGACCGAGGTCGGGCTGTTTTTCTTTGGCCAGGCACTGCACCAGGCCCGCTTCTCGGTACTTGAATCGGGGTATTTGATACTTCTCTCCGGTGACCGCGCAGTATTGGATCCGGGCGGCCTCGGCGTAGAGATCGATACCGGTGGCGGCGGTGGTCAACTGATCCAGGTTGGAGCCGGGGACTCGAGCGGCGATCTCCAAAAAGTAAAAATCTTCGTCCCGGCCTAAAAACTCCGCGTGATTGACTCCGTTCTGAATACCCATCGCCTGTACCACGGCGCTGTTCATGGCGGCCAACTTTTTACAGCGCTCACTGTCTCGGGGGACCGTCGTGGCGGCGAACACGCCTCCCGTGTGCCACACATCGAAGGGCGGGTTGGCGTATTGTCCGGCCACTTCCAGTACGATCTTGCCTTCAGAAACCACCGTGTCCACGTGATAAACTTCCGCCGGAACAAACTCTTCGATCAGATGATGAGAGCGTCTATCCCCCAGTTCGTCGTAGACCCGCCAGACCTCATCGTGATTCCAGAGCTTACGGATCTGCACCGAACCACCGGCCGAACGAGGCTTGACCATCCAGGGAGCGCTGGTGGAGTGGAGCAAATTTGCGACGTTTTCTCGACAGTTGAAATCGCTGAAGCGAGGCACCGCGATGCCGGCCCTTTGGGCCACGCAGCGCATGGTCAGCTTGTCTCTCACTTTGCGGGTGGTACCTTCGCAAAGACCGGGACAGGCCAGGTGCGCCCGTAGCTTGGCCGCGGTTCCTACCGCGTATTCATCGAGCGGCGCCACCAGGTCGAACTTGCGGTCCTGATTTAGATAGCTCACGGCGTTGAGCACGTCCCGGCTTCTTCGAAAGTCGTTGACGAAGAAGACTTCATCAACCAGGTGGCGGGGCCACGGTTGATCCTGCAGTTCGGCCCTGGAAAGCAACACGATCCTACACCCTAAGTCGCGGAACGTCGACAACAGACGTTCCCCCTTGCAAAAATGCGCTACCGCG
>JBAYRN010000192.1:0-7793 GCA_041676625.1 Vulcanimicrobiota bacterium | reverse complement strand
GTGCCTCCTGGCTGCACGCTCCAAGACTCGCTATACCAACCCAGAGTGAAGGATCTTCCGAGACATCACCCAAGACTATACCGTCGCGTGGATTCGAAATTCCACACCTTTTGGGACACTCTCGCGGTCATGAGCAGTTGAGACAACTGCGCACCCGCCATCGGGACCCCTAGAGCCAGGGTTCGCTTGAACTCTCGCCCCCAGAAAGCCAGGCTCCTAGATTTGAAAAACATAGGTTTTGGAGTCTATCTCGTACTCCGCCCAGCGGCGCTTGTACTTCATGGCTTGCCCCAGATCGTAGTGGGTGCAGCCCTGCTCTACCAAGCGTTCGAGCATGTGGTACTGGCACACGTTGCCCAAACCCAACGATTCGTCGGCCTGATAGGAAAATTGAAGCCCCCGGAAATAGTCGTCGAAATAAGCTCCGAAGAGGTAGGCCATATCCTGGCCGTCTCGGGTCAAAAAAAGCCCTCTCAATCGCCCTTCTCCGGCCAACACTGGCACCATTTTTTCGTAAAACCGCCGCATGCCACCACTGTCGATCCCGCTGCCTGAGCGACCTTTCCAGCTTTCTGTTTCCAGTCTGAAGATTCGATCCATCAGGGCGGCCGCAGGTCCGGCGTCCAACTGCTGCGGCATAAATTCAACCAGAAAGCCGTCCTTCTCTGCAGCCTTTACCGTGCGCCGAAGTCGAGAACGAAAATTCTTGGAGCGACGGCTCATAAACCCATCCATCCCACCCTCTAGAGAGGCCACCATCCTGCCCGATGGTTCGGCGCTCCAGGCGTGCAGGTGAGACCAGATTTCCGAATGGTAGAGGGGTGATTGTTGGTAAAGTCCGGAGATCATGATCTGGCGAATCCCCTGGACTGGATTTGTGGCCCAATACTTCACCAATTTAGAGAGCAACAGATCGGAATTCTTCGCCAGAAGGGGAGCACCCAGAAGCCACATCCCATCCAGCGGCATGACCAGCGTACCGCCTCTTACCTGTCTTTCGGAAAAGACAGCGAGATCGCTCGTATCCTGGGAGTCGGTGTAGACATAGACCGAGCCTCCGTTAGGAAAAGCCTCGTTGAGGGGGAGACACCACAGCGGCGAGGAGCAGAAGCGATCCAGATCCTGGCGGCCCCGGCAGGCCGCTTTCCACAACTCGAAATGGGACCGAGTTTGGTATGAAACGCGTTGTACCGGATGAACCATGGGGGGCGGTTTCTTGGCCGTCAGGTATTTCCTTGCCCTCCCTGCAAAGGGGCGTTTTCCATCCTTGCGGAATTACGAGCGGATCAGGAGATTGTTTAGCTAAATGGATTCTTTTCTCAACGAAATGAGCACGGACGGAGAGTATCATTCGGAGGGTGTTTTCTCCATCGATATCTCCAAAGCCAAGCTTAAACTGGCGCAATACCAGTTGGCTCAGAGAGCGCTCTTTCCAAATTTCTTGATGGCTGCTGCCACCGCCTCGGGGGCCCATAGAGTGAGTGTCTCTCTCCATACCGAGGTCGAACTCTTTCGCAGACACCGGGTGGTGATGATCGTCATTCACGGGCTCGTGCTGACCCGGGAGCAGCTTCAGCGGATCGGGTTTGCTTCACTCAAAGGAAGCGGTGAGCCATATCTTCCGCATCTGGCGGTGGTCATGTCCACCCTGGGCGGAGTTAAGCCCATCACCGTGGTGAGTACCGGGGAGCGGGAGTGTGAAGTCAGTATTTGCGCAGACACGGGGGAGATCGAAGATGTCAATCCCCGCCAGGAGTACGTCATCCCAAACACCACGGTCATTGCTTATTCCGCCGACGTGCTGGATGTGGTTGCATACCGTTTTCGGGCGATGAGCCATCTCTGCTCGGCCCGACTGGAAACCACCGATAAGACTGGAGTGCAGCAGTACCCACAGGGATTGGTCGCGCTCAACTTGTTTCCGCTGGCGTTGGGTGTCTACTGGAATCCTGCGGGGTTTCCACTCCCGTTTAATAGCGACGGATTGGCCGAGCAGGTGCTGGCTGTTGAGGGGCAGAGGGAAACCTATCCCCAGATTTTGATCTTCGACCCATCCAGTCGATTGGGCCTCTGGTTTCTGGTGAACGGCCTGATGTTCCGCTGCGACATCTTCGAGGGAAAAGAGATCCACGGGGTGATCGTGGCCAATCATCTAAAGGCGGATATTTCCTGGCAGAATCTGGTACAGAACGACTCCTACCAGGAGGTGGTCCAGGAGCTGAGGACATCCCTGGCCATTCTGCTGGAGGTGGTCTTAAGGCAGGTGGGGACCTTGGACCAGCGTCACGAGTTATCGTTGCACCGTATGATTGTTTCCCTGGAGAGTTACTTCGATTGTTCCAGGCTTTTCGAGCTTTTAGAGAAAAGGTCGCGAGATCTTTTCCCGGTGGCATCTTTTGCAGCCATCAATCGGCTAAGGAGCCGATTGCCAAGAATGTCCAGGGAGATCGTCGAGGACCTTTTTGAGCAATACCGGTGCTTGATCCGGCACCTATGGGTGGAAGGAAAGTTTGCCCAGGCTGAGAGCTATTTGAAGGCGTACTCTCAGCTTCTTCCTGCCGATCATCCGGAAACTCTCATCGTTTCCAGCCTCTCTGGGTACTTCAAGGAACTACCCACTCAGCACACCACCTCCTCTCCTGAGGATCGGGTGGGGGAGCTCCTGAGTTCCTACAATCAATGGAGCCGCAACTCCGACTCATTCGCCTTGCCGAGAAGTAAGTTCCCCGCGGTACACCCGAGTTGGACCTTCCCGGTGGCTTTCGTTGAAGCCGAGAAGTACGGTGATTGGGATGCTCTCCAGGAGAGTATGGGAGATCACGCTCCTGAATGGTTGCAAGCCTGGCGACTGTTACGAACCGGAGAAGTTGCGAAGGCCCTCGGTTTTCTTCGCAATAGCCTGCCCGAATACCGTTTCAGCAGGCGAGAGTGGCTTCATCTGGTGTGGGAGCATTTTAAAGGGACGCTCACCTGGCCGGAGACGATTCGGCTGAGGGTTGAACTCTCGGCGCTGACCATCATCGAACACGAGGACTTTGAAGGAAGGCGGGTAAACCAGGTCCTGGAGACCCTGGGGTTATACATTCAGGCAACCAACTATGCGGTAGCGTTTCGTGAGTTGACCGTCTTGGCCCGGAACAGTCTCGCCGACCCCGGCTTCTGGCCCGGCTTGCTGCTGCTGCTGTGCTACGCCGATCGTTCGGAAGAGGCGACTCTTCCCCGGGTATTGTGGGCCTCTGCCGTGAAGTATCGAGTGCTTCATCTGGCCCTGACCCGGTGGGTTGCCGATCCTCTGGATGAGAATTTTTTCGAAGACCCTGAGGAGCCGTCTCTTATTCCCCTACGATCTCATCGAGGTGCCGGCGAAGACCAGATAGCACTCCCAGCGAGGAGTCCATTTCCGGAGGGCATACGATAGCGTTGCGAAGACCCGAGGCTGCCCCTACGAGTTTGGAGTCTCCTCCCACCACGATCACCCGGCGGCCTTCGTCGGTTCCGTTCTGGCCGGTCATCATGGCGATATCGTTTCCGCCATCCCCGGCCACGATGGTGTTGCTGGGATCCACTCCTTCGAGTTGTTGCAAGAACTGGAGAGCATCCCCTTTGTTGGCCACCGAAGAGGCCACGTCGAACATGACGATGGGTTTGCCGTGAAAAAGGTAGACCGGTGAGATTTCGTGTCCTACGTTCTGTTCTTCGAGCCGACCGCTCAGGGCCTCGGTCAACTCTTGCAACTGCTCGGGGGCTGAGAACGTCTCTTTCTCCAGCACGTCGGGGATCCCGTTACGGTTGGCATCAACTTGCTCTTGAGGGGTGAGGTGAATGTCGTCCAGTGAAAAGCAGAGCGCGGTGGTAAAGGGGTTGCTATCGGCGGCCGGGTTATTTACCACCTGGCCCACGGTTTGAAAGCTCAGGTTGCAGAAGCGCTCCTCTTCCAGCAACTCGTGTGCTATCTCCAGAGTCTTTTCGGTGGAAAATCCGGAACGGGAGTTGGTCTCTACCCAGCCAGAGTCGGGTGAGCTGGCCACGAAATTACCTGCGGAATCGAAATCTCCCGGGTCGCCGGCGTTGATCTGGGCGCCGTTGTAGGTGACGGTCCAGTCGGATTCGGGAAGATTCTCCTTTTCCACGCGCTGAGGTGGGCGGGCGGTGATGTATCCAAACTTTAAATCCACGCCCCGGGATCGATACTCGTCTTTGAGCTCCAAGATCTCGTTGTCTAAGCGGGCCCGGTTTTTAGGGACTTTCGACAACCATGTTCCGTCGAGGTCACTCAAAAAAAGGACTTTCTTTAGGATGGCAGAGTTTGAGTTGGATGAAGCTATCATGGCGGTTGGACTCCTGTATCTTAAGAAGCAGTATGCCATGGCTCGATTGTGGGAG
Source organism: Vulcanimicrobiota bacterium (assembly GCA_041676625.1). Lineage (GTDB taxonomy): Bacteria > Vulcanimicrobiota > Xenobia > Xenobiales > JADMJV01 > JAEXNA01. The sequence continues at coordinate 3,410 of JBAYRN010000192.1, read as the reverse complement.
CGTGGACCAGGGCCCCGCTGAACCCACTCAATGTTACCTGATTGTGAACAGTTTCCGACCCTAAAAGTGAGGATACAGCGAATTGTAGGGCCTGATGAAAAGTTAACAATTTGGAAGTCGTTGAAAGAGAAAACCGGTCCAAAGTCAAGCACTTGACCACCTGACCACTGAATAATAGTGGGGATGCGCATCCAGAGTACTCGCATAGCCAGAAGACCGAGCCCCAAGCCCCCTGCAAAAAAAGAGGGAGACTCCTGGAGTGTTCCCCGGGTGCTTTCCAAGCCCCGCTCGGTCCTTTCCTCTGCGGACAAATTGTTGAACGCTGCGGAAGGGTTTGAGATTATGAACAACCCGCTGCCATCGCCGTTAAGAACCACAGTCTCCGCTCTGGGTGCAGGGTTTGCTGTTGCCAATGTAGGCGCCGAGATCTTGGACCGGGATTGGAAGGGTGCCGTGGTGGATCTGGCCGACGGCGCGGTCTCTCTCACCGGTGGGGCAAAGTTATTGAATATGCCTCGGCTGGGAGTCGGTGGGATGTACGCTGCCGGAGCCGCCCTCAATACGGTGGTGGCAATCGGTGAGATCAAGAACGGTGAGCGGACGGACGGGTATCTGCGGATCGGGGATGCAGTGGGGATGTCGCTGGTGGCCCTGGACGCCCTGGCACCGACGGCTTGCTCCGCGGCTGGGCCCCTGGGTCTGGCTATTTTGGGCTCCATCGGACTGGTTGGTGTGGTCCGAGATCTCAACAGCAGCAGTTTTAGGGCCTGTTGACATTCAGCCTTCAGTCGCCAAACTTGCCCATCACCCACTTCGTGGGTACCCGACCTCCTGAAGCGAAATTTTCCTCAAATAGATCCACTATTCCACAGAAAATTCCACTCCAGGAGGAGAAAAATGTACTGCGTTTGACTCGGAATGCCGAATGTCAACAGGCCCTAGTAGATCTGTCTCAAACCCTTAGTTTAAAAGGGCTCCCGAGTTTTCGGTTTACAAAACAGAAACATTTTTTACGAGCCGATAATCTATTTTTTGCATGTGAATTTGAGCAGCCTGCACAAGCATGCCCTTCGTCCCGGAGCGGGGGCGGCACCGATTTTTTCAGAGAACGCCCCGCTGCGAACTCAGGATCTGGAGCTACCAGAGGATGTGGTGGACGCGCTGACCGAACAAGACATGTCTCACATCTCGCGCCCCCGGGACCTGGGTACCCTGCACGGTAAGGGCATCACCGGAAAGGGTGTGACGGTGGCGGTGGTCGATAGCGGGATCGCCCCTCATGACGATCTGAAAGACCGGATCGTGGCTTTTCGCGACTTCACCGGCCCCCGAACGGTTAAACGATCCCCCTCTGATCCCACCGGGCACGGCACTCACGTAGCCGGGATTATCGCCGGTGCCAATAAGGAAGTTCCCGGGGTAGCCCCCGGGGTGGACCTGGTGGGCTGCCGTGTAAACTCCTCGGACGACGCCGTCAAGGCGATCGACTGGGTGATCGAGAACCGGAATAAGTACTCGATCGACGTGTTAAATCTCTCTCTCGGGGTGGAGGCCCCGGCCAACCCTAATGAAGACAGGTTGCGCAAAGCCGCTGAGCGGGCCGTGGAAGCTGGACTTATCGTGGTGGCCGCTGCCGGAAACGAATGCAACACCGAATTGTGTTCGGCCTCCATCGCCAGCCCTGGAATTTCTCCCAAGGTGATCACGGTCGGTGCGCTGGACGACATGGGCACAACCGGAAGATCGGACGACCAGGTCTACGCCAGTTCGAGCCGCGGCACCCAAGACAACGGAAAGCCCGATCTGGTGGCCGAAGGGGTCAATGTGCTGGCCCCTCTAGCCTCTAAATCAAGTTACTCTAAGAGTATGAGGGCCGGGTCGAAGTATATGGCTCTGGCTGGTAGCAGTCAGGCGGTACCAATGGTGGCAGGAACGATAGCCTTGATGCTACAGGTAAACCCCAATCTCGATCACGAGACGGTAAAGGATATCTTGAAGGCCACCGCCGATCCACTGAAAAATACTCCTAAAGCGGCCCAGGGCCAGGGACGGTTGGATATCAAGGGAGCTGTCTCAGCAGCGGAGAGACAGTTGTAGAAGAATCATCCGACGCGGTCTTCCGATCACTGGAGCAGGCGGCTTCGTTTCTCTTGAGGAACTACGATTAGAGAGTGACGGAATCATTAACGCAAACTTGTGAAAGATAGACCTGGTGGCTCTCTTGCTTCATGGGTCCAGAGTGAGTGGGTATGCGCGGCCTGATAGCGATTACGATATCGCCTACGTATCCAGACACGGTCATGATTTTGAATCGATCGAGTCCGCCTTACTGCCTGCTTTGGCTCAGGCTTTGAAGTGTGACGAGCGGCAAGTGGACCTTCAGAATCTACGCGCAGCCCCCCCCACTTTCGGACTCGGGCTCTCCATTACGGTAGGTTGCTTTACCTGGGGGATAGTACCGAATTGGCACGCTTTCATGCGGTCTCGTTGAGCATGGATCGCGACACCCGTATCTTTACGCAGCCGTTTCGCGAAGCGCTTCGCCGGAGAATTCGGGAGGGAAGCTTTGCCTCCGGATAGAGCGCCTCGCCCACCGTTAGTCGCTATGGCAACAGGGGCAGGGGCAGGGCTCTGAACTGTCGACTCGGTCGGCCTCGGCGCAGGCTTCACTGCAATAGCGTTCTCCTTCTTTGACTTTGCAGTTGCAGGGTTTATGTCTGCAGATATCTTTTTCGGCTTGAGGTGGGTGCATGAAGATGCTCCTTTCGTTCTTTTGTCAGAATGAGGGGTTTTCAGAAGGGTGGAAAGAGCAAGCAGCAGGCGGGCGGCCCATACCAGGGGATATCGCCTCAGGCGAGTTTTCCGGTGAAGCCTGACTTCGGTCTGGGGGCTCCGCAGTTCACGCATACGTCCGAGCCGGCTGCCGCCACCTGTTCGCAATACGGACAACGCCACTCTTTCTTGTGGGAAGCCATCAGGCGGCGAGGGGAGCGTTTGGCTCTCAAGACCTTGCGCAGCACCCCGTGGGATAGCCAGAAACCCCGGCATTTCTTGCACATCTCTACCGGCACGTCTAGATAAGGGACATTGACCAGAGTTGAGTTTTGGCAAGCCGGACAGGGCCAGTGACCCGGCGGGTTTTGAGGAGGGTGCTCGTCGGTGGGGTAGCGGCTGAGAAGGTTGTGGGGGAGCCGAGCGGTGGCTGCCAGGATCTCGATCTCTTGATCATCGAGCCACAGACCACCACAGTTTCGGCACTCTTCGATGGGGGTTTCACCTACCGTGAGGAGAGTGTCCCAAAAGGTGTGGAATTTCGCCCGCGTGACCAGCGGCAGGACCCGGTCCTGCCAGCACACTCAAAGGAGCTGGTTACATGTCACAGAATCTCGAAACTCTGCACTCCCAAGCGG
>JBAYRN010000191.1:0-7842 GCA_041676625.1 Vulcanimicrobiota bacterium | reverse complement strand
GTCCCCAGTCTGTGGGGACCAGCGAAGTTGGTCGGGCGAAGCGAACGAGAGAAGGCTATAACCACGCGATTCGTGGTTAACTCCTCTCTCGGTCGAGACATTTGACTCGAACATGGCGAAGGAATGGGCCAATAGCCTTCGACTAACACCCTCGGGTTTCAAACCTGAGAAGCCTCCGTTGAAAATCGCTTCTTGGGATAGAAGAAGAGCACGGGCGCTCGTTCCGCTCCCTGACCCAAACTGGCTACCCGGTCAGGAAAAACTACCCGATCTCGTAACCTGAGAAACAGGGCCAGTTAGGGCACCAAGAGCATGATCGACTGGCAACAGAAAGTTAACGTTTCAGGGGTAGACCAATCTCCGTTTTCGGTGAGACTAACGCATAGGCGACGCTAGGAATCGGACCGTTCTCTCTATCGCGACGAAATTGATGCAGGATGAAATCTGCCCAGAAACGCGAGGATGTGATGCCGATATCGGTGAGGGTCGGTGTGAGATATCGCCCTTCGCCACTTTTGAGGCCTCTCGACGCCTCGTGCGCGTCATCCCAACTCATGTTCATGCCGAACATCACGACTCAACTTCAACTTTTTCCGCCAGTTTTAGCGCATTTTGGAAAGCTGGGTCGATGCTGGGCCATAGCCCTTGACTAAACCGCGGGCTTCCAGAGCAAAAGAAGAACTCATCATTCCGCAGCTAATGCGTCATCGCCGAAGTCCATCGCTATTGATGCTAGTCTCAGCGCGGGAACTCATCAGCTTCGCTGTCAGGTTACATGACCTTGATGTGGAATCTTTCATCTTCAGTGTGTAGGCCTCCAGGTGAACAGGATTAAGATCAAGGACCTGATCTTAATCAAGTAGCCCTCATGCTACCTCTGCTATTCTGAGCCACAGAACGAAACATCTTAAAGGAGACATTCATGAAAAGAGTAGACAAGAAGACGATCGTAATAACAGGTGCCGGACTCGGGATCGGAAGAGCCGCAGCCATCCTCTTAGCTCAACACGGTGCCAAGGTGGCCGTCACTGATATCAACGACGAGGCCGGCCGGGAAGTCGTCGATGCGGTCAAAGCCGCGGGCGGTTTGTCGAAGTACTGGCACCTCAATACCACCGACGAAGACAACGTAAAGAAGGTCTTTTCCGAGGTCGCCCGCGAGTTTGGGCCGATAGATGTTCTGGTCAATAACGCCGGCATCGCCGGGGTCGATAAACCCCCTCATGAGATAACCCTTGAAGAGTGGAATACGCTCATGAATGTCAATGTCACCGGCGTTTTTCTGTGTACAAAGCATGTCATTGCCTTCATGCGAAAACAGGGCAAGGGAAGCATTATCAACCTGTCTTCCATCTACGGCATCGTCGGCGCCGGGGATCTCCCTCCGTACCATGCCTCCAAGGGGGCCGTTCGATTGATGACCAAGAACGATGCGATCGTTTATGCTAAAGAGAATATCCGAGTCAACTCTGTGCACCCGGGCTTTATCTGGACGCCTCTCGTTGCAGCGCTTGCCGAACAATCAGAAGAAGGCGCCGAGGCCTTCAAACAAAAGCTTGACAATGCCCACCCCGTAGGTCATGTCGGAGAGCCCGATGATGTCGCTTATGGTGTGCTGTATCTCGCCTCGGATGAATCCAAATTCGTGACCGGCAGTGAGTTGGTGATCGATGGGGGCTACACGGCTCAATAGTACGCGGCGAGGCCGTGATTTCCGCAGTTGGGACGAAGCGCGGGTTAAACCAGCGCCTCAAACGTCCCAGCATACAGGTCTTCAGACACTGACAATTGCCGTACCCATGATCGCAAGGCAGCGTGAAGTGCTGAGCCTGCGTCTCCAGCGACTCCTGATGATCTTCTCTTTATCAATTTTCGAAAATCTCGAAGAATGACCTATCCAGCTTTCTGGTTGGGGAAGACCCCCACATGGCGAATGACACGGTCAAAAGTGCGCAAGCCTCGTCATTACTGGGTTCGTGGACCGGAAAAATGGCCAGTGTGGGTCAGGAGTGTGTCAACTTTTTTGAAGTGTGCAAAGTCGAGCCTTGTTGTGAGGAAATCCTTGGTCGAGGAAACCGCTTTGTGGCTCCGAAAACTTAGGGATGGCAAGCGAAGTCGACACTCTGGTTTCAGACTACAACAGGAAGTTTGTTTCAGGCAACTTCGAATTTCGATTAGGCGATCAGCTTTCAAAGAAGATTGCAGGAAACGGCGTAGTCAAGGCCCCGGGCGTTTATGTGGTCTACGAAATCGCTCGAGAGGCTGTACTCTATATCGGGAGCTCCGGGACGCTCAGGCACGAAGGATGGGGCAAACAGAACCTCAGAGAACGCCTCCGGAAGAAACAGGATGGCGTTGGCCGGCAGCGGTTTTACGAGGAGAAACTGAAAATGGAGGGACTCGAAGCAATTCGAATAGTCTGGTGGGCTACGCATGACGAAACGAATCGGATACTTCCGGCAAAGGCGGAGATGGATCTACTCCAGGCCTACTATGACGAATTCGGCACCATCCCACCCTGGAATAAGAAGGCGTAGACGGAGTTCGTCTACGGTAAGCCAGTCGAGCTGGGAGTGACGGCTTCCCGATCTCCATCCTTCCCGGCTGGCGACTCTCATTCCGCATGCCATAGAAATTGTTCTTCTGATGTCCTGGCAGAATATCGAAGTTCGCTGTCGAAGGCCAATCTCATGAGAGCTAGCGAGCGGAACGAAGAAGTGGTCAAGAAATGAGCGAAGAACTGATTCCTTTGAATTCCGACGCTCTGATCAGCGAACTTCGCAGCCTGGTCCATCAGTCCCGAAACAGGGCTGCCCGTTCAGTCAACAGCGAGTTGGTCTGGCTTTACTGGCACGTAGGTTGTCGCTTACGTACCGAGCTGCTGGGAGACGAGCGAGCCGAGTATGGAAAACAAGTGATCGATACCGTCGCTGCATCGCTGAGCGCCGATTTCGGTCGTGGTTTTGATCGGCGTAACCTGTACAGGATGATGAGATTTGCAGAGGTTTTTCCGAACTCAGAGATTGTGGCCGCACTGCGGACACAATTGAGCTGGACCCATCTTCGCGAGCTAATCGCTATCGAAGACCCCCTGAAACGGCAGTTCTATACCGAGATCTGTCGACTGGAGAACTGGAGCACCCGCACGCTCAAAGCTAAGATGGATGGAATGCTGTTCGAGCGGACCGCCATCGCCAAGCGCCCCACGGCGGTTATTGAAGAAACACTCTCCAAATTGGAAAGCGACGGCCACATGTCCCCTGATATGGTATTTCGTGATCCGTACGTTTTGGATTTTCTGGGCATGCCGGGGGACTTCAGCGAAACGGAACTTGAAAAGGCTATCCTGCGGGAACTCGAGCAGTTTCTTCTGGAGCTGGGTTCCGGCTTCAGCTTTGTGGCACGCCAGAAGCGATTACCGATCGGGCCGGATGACTACTACTTGGACCTACTCTTCTTTCATCGTTCATTGCGTGCGCTGGTGGTCATTGAGCTCAAGCTGGGAAGGTTCGATGCCCGGGATAAAGGACAGATGGAACTTTACCTTCGCTGGCTGGATAAACACGAACGCAAACCAGGAGAGAACCCGCCCCTCGGTCTGATTCTATGCACGGATAAGAACCAGGAGCAGATCGAGTTGCTCGAACTCGACGAGGGGACGATAAGAGTAGCGAGCTACCTGACCGAATTGCCACCGAGGGAAGTTCTGGAGAGAAAATTGCTCGAGAGCATCGAGCATGCTCGGGCTCGGGTCCGGACTGGCTTGTTGGATAGCGATGCCGAACCCCAATGAGATGAGTCGGTACGGTAGTTGTCAAGGATTCCTTGACAACTGAAGCTCGCCTCTTTGTCCGATTCTTCAGGCTGAGTCGGATCGCGACAAGCTGGGGGGGCTTGGGGGTAACTTGGGGGGTGCTCCGCACATCATGGGGGGTATCATAAGGGGTCTTTAACAGATCATGAGGGGTAGCCGACCCCTTATGAACGGTTACATGTGCGGTATCTTGTGCGGTACTTGTGCGGTATGGAATAGTTGCCTCAGACTTGAACTCACTGCTCTTGACTCCAACCATTTTGAGGGACCTACCGAAGCAGACCCGGAGTAGAAGCTTGGGGATGGGGGTTGTGGAGAACAGGGAAAAGCCCACGGTGGAAGGGACGAGGGATCTGGAAACTCTGGTGCCCGAGGGCTTTACCCAGTTCCCCCCAATACGACGGCGGAGCGAGGTTGGGCGGCTCCATCCCTTTGGGAGAGCCTGCCCGTTGGTCAGCAAGTCTTTAGATGAAAATACGGGGATAAGGGGAGAGGGGTTGGCCTGCCGGCCAATCCCCTGGCCGAGCGGCCAGAGGAGAAGCGGGAGGTTAGCTCTGGTTACCGTAGAGGAGCCCGTTGAGCTTGCTGCCGACATCCCACTGCATGGCTGGGACCACGTGAGAGTAGACATCCAGGGTCATCTTGACACTAGCGTGCCCTGCCCGTTCGGCTACGAGCTTAGGATGGACACCGGCCGCCAGCAGCATCGTTATATGGGTGTGGCGGAGGGCGTAGAGATGGATCCGCTCGTCCATTCCAAGCTCTCTCAGCAACGGCTTGAGCTCCCTTCTGCGAAAGTTGGAGCTGAAGAGCGGCTGGCCGTTTCTGCTGGTGAACATAAGTTCTTGATGCTCTCCGAATTCCCTCGCCTGCCGGTCTCGATGTTCGAGCAAGTCTTGGACCAACTGACCGGGCAAAGCGATGCTCCGAACGCTCCCCTTGGTTTTCGGGGCCTGGAAAGACCAGCCGCCGGTCTTATGCCTATAGAGGGTCCGCCGAACCCTCAGAAGTTGCTGCTCGACCTCCAGATCGTCCCACTTGAGAGCAAAATACTCGCCAGGCCGCATGCCGGTGCCCAGGGCAACGGCAAAGACGATCCCCCACTTCGAGCAGCGTGAGTGCTGGAGGAATTCGCTAACCCGATCAAGCGGCATAATCTTGACCTTCTCCTCACGCCTGCTGTTCCGGTCTTTGGGCAGCTCGACCCCGTCCATCGGATTTCTACCCAGCATGCCCCACTTGACCGCCTGCTTGAGGGCATTTCCCAGAACAGTATTCAGCTTGCGGACCGTAACAACCGAGAGGTTGCGGTCGAGCATGGCCGAGTAAAGCTCCTGAATGTCCAGGGCAGTCACGGCCGAGAGCCTTCTGGGGCCGAGCCCCTCGTAGACATAGCACTTCAGAAGCTGCTCGTAGCTATGGTAAGTTCTCTCCCGAACCCTCGGTTTCACGGCGTCGCTCAGCCACTTCTCCAGAAACCTGTTGAGCGAGATCTTTTTGGGTTCGGCGAACTTTCCAAGATCGATGTCCCGAAGGACTCCGTTGAGGTAGCGCTGGGCATCCTTCTTCGTTCCCTTCACGGTTTTGTTGTGGTATTTCTTCTTACCAGTAAGGACATCACGTCCCAGGAAGACGCGAACCATCCAGGTTCGCTCTCCTCTATTTATGAGTTGACCAGCCATGGACAACACCTCCAAGAAACGGGCCCCGCACCACCGGCGGGGCCCTATTGTTAAGATTGGTGCCAGCCTCTAGCTGGCTTGGGTTACCGGAGCGGTTCCGCCGTCGGCGACCCAGTCGTGAAAAGCCTGTCGTTCGATCCGTACTTGACGGCCGATGCGTACGCTTGGGAGCTGGCCCAGGCGGACAATCTCGTAGATGCGATGCTGGCTCAATCGGAGCACATCCGCGACTTCAGCAACGGTGTAGAATTTGAGTTGATTATCCAACGTTCGCCTCCATCAAGATGTCGGCCAGGCGAGAAACAGCCACCTGGCTGGCAGGGTCAATTCGAGCACGTTTGACCGCGACGACGTGGGAACAGTCTCTCCAGGCGCCGCGGTAGCGTCCCCATTTACAGTCGCAGGACCATTGGTCGCCGTGCTTGGTGACTTTGTAGGTGTCGTTGTCGCCGATGACCAGAGCGAGTTCCTTGCGGATGATGATGACTCTTGATGTGGCTTTCAGGCGTTCCGCCTTCTCGATGACGGATTCAGATTGTTTACAGTTCATAACGGCCTCCTTGTACTTTTGGTGTCTGCCAGACTCTTAACAAAGAGGATTCTTGAATGCAATAGGTGACCGCCATTTTTTTGACATTTTTTTTGCGGACGATTACAATCCGGGGATGAGCAAAACTTGTTCGATAGATGGCTGCGATAAGCCAGTTGCGGCACGTGGCATGTGCTCCAAGCACTACCAGCGATGGCGTCGGGATGAGAATACCGAAGTGGGCTCGATCGGCAGGCCGAAGAAGTACCCTGAAGGTCTTGGGGACAAGCACAAAGGAGCACCGAGAATCACCGTTCGGTTGGATCCTCATATCCTGGAATGGGTGAAGGAGCAAGGCGGGGCGGGTTTCCTAAGACACGTAGCGGGAGAGCTCTACGAATTGAGGGATGAAGAACGGTTCCAGGATTGGTGGAACCGCTTAATCCCTCCGGAGGATAGCTGACCGAGCTTGCTCGGTCTGGCCAGGCCACCGGCCTGCCCCATTTCTCCCAGCCATCGACGACCAGCAACCTACCTTCCGTGCCCCCAATCCTCGCTACCCACCGGGCCGAAAGGCCCGGCCCTCTCCCTAAAAAACAAATATAAAAAAGACCAGCTGACCAGTGGGAAGGACCTCCCGGTGGACTTTCCATCCTCCCACCTCGGCCATAGCCGTCTTGCGCGACTCATCCAGTTTCAGAAGCCAGCATTGGTTGATAGCTGTTGTCAAAATTTACTTTGTCGAAACTCGTTGTTCGAGTTTCAGAGTTATAATGTGAGTTACGCGCCGGCATAGGCCCGGACCATTCTCTGGAGTTACCCATGAATATTGTCCGTTGCCCTGGCCCTCGCGCCGCCCAAATCTCGTCCCTGCTGGTACCGACCGCGAAAGTCGTTCAAGAGTCCTCTCTGGAGGATGGTTGTCGATCACTACGATACTTTTGTTTCCGGCTACCAGACTCGGTACGGTGAAACACACGGACGCCTGCGAACGGAGGCTGAGAATGCATTTCTCAATTTCCGTCGGTGCGGTGACCCAAATTTCGGCGTAACGCTTTTTCGCTGTGACACCTGCGAAGTGAAGCTTGGCGTTCCGTTCACTTGCAAGGCTCGGATTTGTCCCTCTTGTCTCTCCCGAAAGGCCGAGACCCGCGCTTCTCACCTGTCTGAAGTTCTCCCTCAAGTCGAGCACCGGCACATCGTCTTTGGCTTGCCGAAGAAGATGGGACTGAGACAACGAATCCAAGAGGACCCGAAGTTGCTGCGCAAAGTTACCCGGCTTGTAAACCAAACGATTGCTGAACACCTGGTCTCTTGCGTCATAGTCCATCGCCACCGCAGAGACGAGCTGAAAAAGGCCAGACCAGGAATCATTGTGGCCCAACACACTTGGGCGGACGACCTCGACTACCACCCGCATTTACATCTGTGCATCAGCGTTGGCGTCTTCACCACAGACGGTGATTTTTATGCAGCCTGGGATTGGAAGCCGGAAGAATTGAAAGAAAAGCTACGCCGTCGAATCTTGAAGGCGTTCGTGCGGTGGGAGAAGTTAACGCCTGAGGCGGCGGACATAGTAGCGTGCTGGCAGCTGGATAAGTGTGGCTTCAGTCTGTTCATCGGTTCACCGATCGCGGAAGATAACCGAGAGCGGCTGGCCAGGTTGCTGCGGTACCTGATGCGTTCGCCAGTGAGTTTCAAGCGATTGAAATACGACGAGCGGACCGGGAAAGTGACCATGCGCTTGAAGCGCGACCAGGTGAAGGTGTTCGATCACGCTGTCGACTTCTTGGCCGCTTTGGCCAGGCATGTACCCC
>JBAYRN010000190.1:0-8084 GCA_041676625.1 Vulcanimicrobiota bacterium | reverse complement strand
TGAAAACACTGGCCGCGGCCAAAGAGTCCATCTTGTTCGAGACCTATCTGCTGAACGGCGAGGATGGTAAGGCTCTCTGCGATATGCTGATCAAGAAGAAGAAGGAGGGTCTGGACGTGCGGGTGATCCTGGACCCTTTCTTTCAGAAGTTTGAGTCCAAGAAACGGGAAAAGGGAGACGATAACTACTCCCTGGGCCAGTACCTCAAAGACAACGGGGTGGACTACGTGCCCTACAATACCGGCAAACTGACCGGCTCTTTGACGCCTTCAGAGCACGCCAAGATCCTGATCGTGGATCACAAGATCGCTTATATGGGCGGTACCAACATCGACGACACCAACAACCAGGACACAAACGTGAAGATCGAAGGCCCGGCCGCTGCCGACATCGCGAAACTGTTCGATGAGTCGTGGGCCGTGTCCAATAACCATGATCCTAACGCCCTGGGCCTGCACGGCGACCCCACCATCTCCGATCCCAATATCCGAGTTTTTTCCACGGGGCCTTCCCGCTCTACCATCAAGCAGGCGGTGATCGACAACATCCGAGAGGCCAAGAAGAGCATCGAGATCCAGATGTTTACCCTGACCGATGACGATCTGGTCAGCGAACTCCAGGGAGCGGCCGAACGCGGAGTGGACGTGCGCCTGTTGCTCTGCGACAACAAGGAGATCTTTCACCTGCCGACCTTTCACGTGCCCAACCTGCCCACCGCTCTTCAGGCTCGAAAGTCTGGGGTCGATGTGAAGTGGTACGTGAATCCGGAGTTTACCCAGATGCACTCCAAGGTCATGGTGTTCGACGAAGCAAAGACCATGCTCGGCTCCATGAACGGTATCCACAACGCCTTTCGAGGCATCCACGAGTATTACGCCGAGATCAAGGACAAGGAGCTAGCCCAGCAGATGAGCAGCAAGTTTCAGGCCGACTGGGACAACCGCTCCGAAGAGGTCACCAGCAACCTGGGCTATCGGATCCTGGGAGCCGTCGTGGAAGGGCTGGACGACACGATTTTCTAAAAGTTTTCGCATAGCATCCGGAAATCGGCTCTTAATTGAAACTCCCGGCGCTTGACCCGCAAGCGCTCCGAGGCGTATTGGGCGGCGGCGATTCCCGCCATCCCTAGAAAGACGGGCTGAAAAAAGGCCAGACTGGTGAAAGTGATGATGGCCGCCTTCTGAACCCTGCCTCGTAGACCTATGCGCAAGGCCTTTTCCACGTTTTCTCGGGCCAACTCCAGGAGCTTCACCCGCACTCTCTGCATGGCGTCTTTCCTCCGGCGGTTGTAGCTCTGGTCCTGGGAAATGGTCAGACCACTGAGGTCGGTGCGGAGGCCTTCGGCGCTCAGCAGGATGGTGGCTCCCACGGTGCCGATCGCGGGTATCTGTTCAGCACTCACCACCACTCCGTCCCGGATCCACTTGAGGTAGCTGGGCTGCGGTGCGAAGCCTTGCTGTTCGCTACGATCGGTCACGCAAGCGGTGAGACAGACCAGAGCGCCACACCGCAAGACGTCTCCCTGGAGCGCTTCCAGCTCTCCCTCTACGGTCAAGGAGATCTCGTCCTTTTCAGGCTTCCAATCTTTATCCCGAATGAATCGAAACTCTGGTAACAGGACCGAAGGTTTGAGGGGGATCAGAGCGATCGGTGCGGTGGCCGAGGAGGAGCCCGCGTGGGGATCGCTGGAGAACCCATTGATGCGGCGTCCGTCCACCAGGATCGGGATGGGGCTGGGGTATGCGAGGCTGGACAACACGTGGCCCACCCGGGCCGATTCGTCAGCCCCCACACCCGCTTGAAGTAGCCATCGCAGCCCTCGCTTTTCTGCCGCGAAGATGGTCAGCTCGAACTGCTCCACCGGGTACGGTGAATCCTCGACGCGCAGGGCTTGACCATCCCACACCTGGGTTTGACCGCCCGGGTAATGGAGTGCCAGGAGCTTGCGGGCTCTCCCGGCCAGATAGCGAACGGCCGCGGCTAGAGCCAGCAACCCTTGATCGGCGCAATCCCCCGAGCTAAACATGGCTTGAGTGACGGCAGTTTCCGTCCACTGCTCTTTGCCCACGAACCGAAAGGTTGTTTCACTACCCGTCTGTCGCACCCGTAATTCGTTGCAGGCCGAGAGCACGGCGGCCTGCACCAACTTCAAGATCCAGGCTTCAGGGAAAGGAAGCTGATAAGAGCTCAGTTTCTCCCAGGCTTTATCCTGGTCCAGTGTAAAACGGCCTTCGGACTGCCAGGTCCCTTCATTGGCCAGACTTTCGACCCACTGAAAGAGTTCCGATTCTTTGCGCAAGGTTCACCTCTTGAAGAGTTGCATTCCCCCGGGGGGGAACGAAACCTACCTGAATGAATTTCCTGCTATGAAACATTTTGATGTCATCGTGCTGGGTGGAGGAATCAACGGTCTGTGCACGGCCTATCACCTCCTACGCCGAGGTGCTTCGGTGGCTGTGCTGGAGCAGTTCGAACTGGGTCATCGGCGGGGCAGTTCCCACGGTAAATCCCGAATCACCCGGAGCAGTTACACCTCGCCCAAGTACGTGGAGTTGATCCAGATCGCCCACCAGCAGGAGTGGCCTCGGCTCTCGCACGATGCCGGACGCGAGTTGCTGAAGCCGACCCCCGGATGCTTCTTCGGCCCCGGGGTGGGAGTCTACCGCGAGAGCCTGGAGGCGGTGCCCGGGGCAGAGCAGTTGTTTCGGGTACTCCAGGTTGAGGAGGCTCGGAAGGTCTTTCCCCAGTTTCGTTTTCCGGATTCGGACACGGTGCTGCACGACCTCAGTTGTTCGGTGGTGGCGGCAGAAGAGACGATGAACTTTCTGGCCCGTTGGGTGGCCCAGCGAGCGACGGTGGTGGAGCGATGCCGGGTGGAGAGGTTGGCTCCCCGGGCCGACGGGATACACCTCTACACTTTGGCTGAAACTTATTCGTGCGATCGACTGGCGGTAACGGCAGGAGCCTGGATGGGATCACTGGTTTCTGCTACCGCATCCAAACTGCAAGTAGCCCATCAACACGTGGGCTACTTCGCCACCCAGGGTGAAGAGGGGTTTCCGGTGTGGGTGTACTCGCCTCTTGAAGGTGAAAGCTTCTATGGGCTCCCGAGCTTCGGGCGACCCGGGGTCAAGGTAGCGCGTCACCGGACGGGCCTTGCCGGGGAAGATCCCGACCGGGATTTGGAGGAGGAGATGCCGACGGCGGCACGTGCCGACCTGGAAGCGTTTATCCGGCATCAGTTCAAAAATCCGGCCACTCTGGTGGGCTATGAGCCCTGTCTCTACACCAACACCGCGACCGAGGACTACCTGCTCGCCCACCACCCCGCGGACCAACGGATCGTCCTAGGCTCCGCTTGTTCGGGCCACGGTTTCAAGTTCGCACCCCTCACCGGTAGAATCCTGGCCGAACTTCTGCTGGACGGGCGATGCGAGTTGGATTTGTGGCAGAAGTATCAGACGGCGTTCGCGTTGTCATAATTGTAGCATTTTGACCCCAGATTCCAGTCCTGTTCCATCTCTATGCTTTACTCTTAATCAAATTTAGCATTGAGGTTCCACTATGAAGATCACTTCCACCAATCCGAGCACCGTTGCGCTTTCCACAACCAAGCGACCTGAAAAAAACACCACTGGGGAGGCGACCCGGTCCCAGTCTTCCTCAACGATCTTTTTGCGCTCGACACCGCCCCGGCCGCTCCAGCTGGCCGAAGGCGCGGTGGCAGAGTTTGCCAGGGGCCAATCCGGGCCGCCGGAACTGGTGGTAAAAGACAGCACCGGGCAGGTGGTGTTGCGCAGTCAGGTGCTTCCCAACACCGTGCAAGCAGGGCCTGAGGGGGAGTTGGTGTTCGCCGATGGCAAGAACGTGACCCGCTGGGATCCGAGCACGGGCCAGTCCCGAACCTTTCCATACTCCGTCGGACGCCACCAGAGTGCGAATCTTGAGGGATTGATCGCACTGGATAGAGGCCGGACTCTGATCGTCGGTAAGGGAAGCGCCATCTCTCCAAACTTACTCTCGATTCACGGGCCGGATGGAGAACTCCATAAGTCTATCGATCTCAATCAGGGCCCAAACCAGGTCAAACTTGATGACCTTTTTCTGACCCCCGACCGTCAGCGCTTGTACGTATCGGCGCATTACTCACCTTCCTTTGGCGAGGGTGTGGGTCACGCCGTCTATCGGGTAAACTTGAACAACGGCCACAAGAAGCGCCTTTTCTTCGCGCCCAGTGATACGCTTTATGAAGGCAAGGCGTTGGTCACTGAAAAGGAAGAGATTCTGGTGGCTCGAGGAGAACAGATCACTCGCCGCGGTTCAAACGGGCGCTCAAAAGGTCACTACTACAGTCTGGGTGCCCTGCGTCGCGACCTGGGCGCTCTCACCAAGCCTTTGCCGAACGTTCCCATGTACAGTAGCAGCCCGGTCAGCCGGACCAGCCTGAACGAATATCTAGAAGATCTCTCGATTCAAGCCGGCTGGAGTGGTGGGGAAGTGGCTGTGGAAGACGGTTATTACCGCTACTCGGCGCACCGCCTCAACCCGAGCGGCGAGACTCCTCTCTTTCAACAGGCAGGTCCGCCCGTATCCCGCTTTCGTCCCGCCTCTAAGTCTGTTTTAGGCGGCGGCCTGGGCTTGTTGGCCGGAGCCGCGGCCGGCTTTGCCACCGGCGGTTCCTGGGGCGGTGCCTTACTGGGAGCGGCTTCGGCGGCCGCTCTGGGAGGAGCGGTGGGCGCCACTTACGCCTACGTCAGCCACAACGACGAGGTGGCCCGGGCGAAGGTCGAGGGTGAGGAATTGGTGACCGGACGGGCTCAACTTCTGGAGAGTTTGAAAGCCGAGGTAGGCTTTACCGGAGTGCAACCCGAGAGCCACCGCTTGGCCGATGTCTATCGAGGTGAGGGAGCGTCTCTGGTGGACTTCCCCCAGTCCGGGATGATCGCGGTTTTTGGTTCGGATGAGTACTCCCTCTACGACGCCGACGGCACGCTTCTCCGGCAAGGTGAGGGAAACCCGGTCTTTGAGCAGGGTAAACTTCAACTCGGCGAGACCGTGTACGACCTGAACCAGGGGAGCGTCGTATCGGGAGACTGGCTGCAGATCGCCGAGGGCCGGGTGACCAAAGCCCTGGTTGGAGCAGCTTCCGAGCAAGTGGCCTATCGAGGAGACGGCCGCTTTCAAGCGACCGGAGGAAAGACCCGGGAGATCCCTCTGGAGCCTGAAGCTCTGGGCTTTCCTCTTGCCCTAGCGCCGGTTGCCGACGCCGCTCAGGTTTTTGAGGAAAAGCGCACGCTCTTTGAGTCGACACCCGCCTTCGCCGCGGTGACCGAGACTAAAAAGTTCTCCACCGACCAGGTCGATCCTTACCACTGGGTGGCCGATCCCGAGGTCACGCTACTCTCCACCGAGGTGGAAGCCAAACTGTCCGACGGCTCGATCCTCACCGGAAACGACAGAAGCTTTAAGTACGGTGAGCATTCTAGCTCAGGTTCGGTGAAGGTGACCGAAGCGGGATTGGTGGTCACCGAGAACCTTTGGGGTGAGGCTACTTATACCACCCAGAAGCGCGGAATTCTTAGCATGCTGACCGGGGGCGCCCTCTCCGGTACGAAGAGCCACACCAAGGAAGCCACCGTGGGCAGGGTGGAACAGACCATCCATCCGGAGGGCTCCGTGAAGGTGCAACGTTTTACCCCCAGAAAGCACGCCCACCCCGACAACCCCCTCATCCCGGCTGACCGTCATGAGATCCTGCCTGATGGTACCATCCGATCCCAGGGAGCCGATGCCTCGGAAGTAACACCGGATGGCACTCTCGTGGTCGAGCGGGTGCACGCGAGCTTCGACTACTACATCCCGGAAGAGCAAAAGAACATCAAGCTTCCCGTCCCTCCTCCTCTGGAATAGATCCTGGATTTTGGCGACTGATAACCCATCGCCAAATTCTAGGAGTGTCATGCGTAAATCTCTTTCAATACTTATTCTTGCCGGAGCACTTTTTGCCGGTTGCAACAGTACCTCAGACCAACCGTCCTCGACTCAGGAAATCGCCTCTCCCCCGATAGATTCGCAGCAGGTTGTGGAAACGGCTTCCGAAGAAGTCAAACCTTCGACGGCGGTGGTCACCGACCAGCCGTTGGTCATTGCTCGTCCCCTTCCGGCAAGTGGACGTCATAGCGGGATGGAAGACGCCCCGATGCATTTCATCTATGAAAAGTCGGCTATGAACTACAAGGTCTCGTCCCCCACAAACCAGGGGATAGCGATCGCGCTGGAAAGGGAGAGCGGACTCTACCAGGATGAACCGAGCTCGCCTTCGCAAGAGTTCAGGGCTGCAATTCAACATCCCCTCTCGACCTTCAGTGCCGATGTCGACACCGCTTCGTTTGCCAACGTACGCCGGGAGATTCAAAGCGGACTTCTCCCAAGTCATCAACTGGTGAGAGTCGAGGAGATGCTGAACTACTTCAACTACGACCTGCCCGAGCCTGAGCAAGGACAACCGTTTTCGGTGACCACGGAGATTTCCGATTGTCCCTGGTCTCCAACTATTAGTTTGATGAGGGTGGCCATCAAGACCCAATCCATCAAGCGGGGAGAGCTACCGCCCAGAAACCTTGTTTTCTTGCTCGATGTTTCGGGCTCCATGCAAAGTCCGGATAAGCTGCCCTTGCTGCAAAGTAGCTTGCGCCAACTGGTCGATACCCTGGACGACAAGGACCGGGTGGCCATCGTGGTCTATGCCGGTGATTCCGGCCTGGTGCTCCCCTCTACGACCGGGGACCAGAAGAGTACCATCCTGGAAGCTATCGAGAGTTTACAAGCCGGGGGTAGCACCAACGGAGCGGACGGACTCCAACTGGCTTATCAGGTGGCCGAGCAGCACCGGTCAGAAAATTCGGTCAACCGCATCATCCTGGCCACCGACGGAGACTTCAATGTGGGCATTTCGGACCATTCTGACCTGAAGAAGTATATCGAGGGCAAGCGCGATTCCGGACTATTCTTGAGCGTCCTGGGCTTCGGACGGGGAGCAAACGATAAGGTGATGGAGACCCTGGCCGACCACGGAAACGGCAACTACGCTTCAATCGACTCCTTGAATGAAGCTCGCAAGGTTCTGGTCCAAGAAGGGGGAGCAACCCTGGTCACGGTGGCCAAGGACGTGAAGTTTCAAGTAGCGTTCGACCCTAAGAAGGTGGAGAAGTATCGACTGATCGGTTACCAGAACCGTCAACTGGCGGCACGGGACTTTGACGACGACACGAAAGACGCCGGAGAGCTCGGTGCCGGACACAGCGTGACTGCATTGTACGAGATTCAGTTCAAGAAGCAGGATATGGATCAGCGCCTACTCTCAGTGCTGGACAGCGAGAACCAACCGGCGGTGGTGAAGCTGCGCTACAAAGCACCCGATGCGGACCAGAGCGAACTGATGGAGGTGCCGGTTTCGGGCAAGCGAAGCGAAATAGACGAGGCCTCGCCCGACCATCAGTGGGCTATTGCGGTGGCCGCTTACGGGAAATTGCTGACCGAGGAACTCTCGCCCGATAGGATGCCTTTCGACCGCCTCTACGCCCTACTGAAGCCCACCATGAAAGCCGGTCCGGATGCTTATCAGAGGGAGTTTTACGAACTGGTTAAGACGACGGAAGGGTTACTGGGAGAATAAAGGTCGGATGGAACGTATTGGTGCTGTGGCGGGGGATCCGGCGCGGTGTAGGGGCAGCGGGTCGACGTTCCGTGTTGTGGTGGGGATCCGGTGCGGTGCAGCATCATCATGCAACACCGCGCTGAATCCCCCCGCTCTGCGCGCCTGCCCCACGCTGCGCCGGGGCATGCGGCACGGCGTTGCCTGATCATGCGGCTTGGCACGGCATGCCTTGGTCGCGCGCGCTGCCTACCAGGCAACGCCGTGCAGAATCCCCCAGCCCCCGCGCCGCGCGGGGATCTAGCGACTTGAAGCCGCTAACCTTAGCGGGTTGAAACGGCTAACTTGCGCCGCGCGGGGATCTAGCGACTTGAAGCCGCTAACCTTAGCGGGTTGAAACGGCTAACTTGCGCCGTGCCGGGATCTAGCG
>JBAYRN010000189.1:0-8266 GCA_041676625.1 Vulcanimicrobiota bacterium | reverse complement strand
TCCTTATCCATCTCCTGTCGCACCTTCTCCAACGACTCCTGATCGAGCGGCAGATTGGAGATGTAGGAGACCAGCGCAAACTCCAACACCTGGGCGGTGGTCACCGCTTCGCCCTGCTCTACGGAGTGGAGCCGTCGGGCGTGATCCAGCATGGCCAGCACTTCCTCGGAGAGCTTGCAGCGCAGCTCGCTGGTCGGCTGCTCGGAATCCTCGAAGACATCACCCGGCACGCCACCCTTGGGGGTCTTGCTCACTAGCTTCCCAATCTGATCGCAGTCGAGCTCTTTGGCCAGCTTTAACCAGTAGTCTTCGGTCTCGACGGCGGCTTTGCGAACGATCTCCCGCAACATGCTCCAGTCGATCAGGCCGTTTTCGGCAGCCCACGTTAGCTTGGGTAGAGACAGAAGGTTACGGGCCACCCGACGACACTCCCGTGCCGCCCTCTTGTTCATTCCCAATTTGGCGGTGGCGTAGTGAATCTCCGAAGAACAGCCGAACTTCTTGAAACCCTTCGACTCCCGCATAGCCAGAAGGCAGCGCCCAAGGATCAGGCGATAAGTGGTCAGAGTGGCGGTGGCTCTGCGGGCAAACTCATGAACCTGCGACACCCCCAGAGTGAGCAGCATGTCCAGACGAAAATAAGCAGGGTTTGTAATGTGAGATTTCATACCCCATTTTAACCCACAGGGGCCATTTAGTCAAAAAATAGACAGCAACAAAACCGCACAACCAAGCCGTTTAAGCGGTTTTTCAGAAATGATCTAAGAGGTCTAAAAAGAGGCTAATGACAGAAATTTCCAAAAGATTGAAGGGGTGCCGCAGAGAGGCCCTGGGTGGCTCCAGAAGAGGTGTTTGAATGCGAGAGCCTGGAGCCTCGGGTTTACTGACCTGGGGAGAAAATGTCCACACCGTCCAAAGCATTTCCTGGCCTCAGGGCAAGATATAGATACCGACTGTTAAGTTGTGCTACGTGGGCTCCAATATGGAGAAATGAATTACTTTCTGGACTGCCGAATACGCCCAGGTGAGAAGTTATCGAAAACGATACCTGTACTTACTCCTGGTTATCGTGGTGTGCTCTGTTATCTCTCAATTGGTGAGCCTGCCAGTCAAACGACCGCTGCCTAAATATGATGATCCCACCGATCCTCGGCTGATTCATACAACCGACCCCTCAAATAATTTTCGAACTACAGGAGTATCCCAAGAGGAAGTCATAGACAGAAACGGCCAAATCTTGAGCATCGAAAGCGATTCGGACGAGATCCGAAAAATGTCAAGAAAGATAGATGGTTTCTACGAGCCTGACATACTAAAGACTCCAGTCGGAGTTCCTCCTGATTCGAACTCTCAACAAAGCCCAAAGTGTCGCACAAAACCGGTTCTTCAGAATGAAAAGATTATAGGTATGCGGGTCTCCTTCAGAGGAAGAGACGACCATTTACTTCAGAAATTAGGGTTCGAGAATGGGGACATCGTGCTTCGAGTCAATGACGAAAGAATCGACGGGCCTAATTCACTTGAAAAGATTTACGATCTTTTCGGAAGCGGGTGCAACTTGAAGCTAGAGATTGAAAGAAATGGAGAACGGCAGCTAATATCTCTTGATAGTCACGAGGTGAAAATGATTAAAGAGAGTCTTGACCCGTAGCCGCCCGATAGCTTGCCTTTCCACGAATTGTTTGCCTATCAACCTTTGGCCCACCCTCAGCAAACCCATATCACGACTAGCTTCCCACTCGATCTCCCTTAGGTCGACGAAGGCTCGTTCTTCGATATCGGTGTCAAACAGGATGGAACCTATTCCGGTCTAGCGGCGTCTTACTATATGACGGAAGGTGTTTCAAGTCTTACCTGAGAAAGGGCGAATCTTCAAATTTTGATTCATTATGTAGGAAGACGGCGAGTTATGAACCTGAGTTTCCAAGCGAGAGCGAACGGAGTTCGCGATGCAAAGCCGCAGAGAGTTTCTTAAGTTACTGGGTTTAGCCGTCGGCGCCTCTTTTACCGGGTGTGGGAGTAGCGGGGGTGACAGCTTTGTGAGGAACGGGGGTCAGGCTCCCTTAGCCTATCGCTTCGTGCCTCTGGTCAATGCCGGAGCGGTCTTGCCGAGGTCTTCTAGCATCATCGCCCAGGCCTCCGACGATGCGGCGCCTTTTTTAGGCGGGGTGATGATCAACGATCTCCGCCACGTGTGTTTTCATGCCAACGATCAGGCCCAACGAAAAGGCGTGTTCGAAGTGGATTACGACGCCGACGGAAACACGGCGCCCATCAAGCATCTTCTCCAGGAGGGCGATGTTCTGGCCGATGGGACGGTCGTCGACGACATCTCCGGAGGATACCTGAACAACGAGGACGAGGCGGTCTTCGTGGTCAACGACTCCGACGGTGTGGCAAGTATGCAGGTCTCCCGGGGCTTGGACTCTTTCGAGACCTTCTTTGGTGAGTACGATACCGTTTCCGACGGTGGGCAATTGGACGGTGAACTCCAACCCGAGGTGGGCCTGGCCGACAATGGAGACCTGCTCTTTGTTTGTTGTGGGAAGAACGAAGAGGGAGTAGAAATAGGTGAATCGCTCTATTATCTCCCCAAGGACACAGCCTCCGAGACCACGCGGTTGCTCAGTGAAAACGATTTGATACCCGGCTCGAACTGCGCTTTTCGCTCCTTTGGACTCGCCGAGATCGGCAACGACGGCAGCTACCTGGTGCAAGGCTGCGCTGCGCCACTCGAAGCCGACTTGACCTCGGAAACATCGTCAGGGCTTACTTATCTGGCCATGGGTCAGGTGGGCGAAGAGCCGGAGATATTGGTAGCCGACCCAACCCTTGGTATCAGCGGTGCCATTCAAGGCACCGTCTGTATGGGAGCTCGAATGAGTGAAATCGGGTGTGGCTTCATTTGCCAGACCGATTCGGACCACACCCAACTCTATCTCGACAAGCGAAAACTGCTGGAAGCCTCTATCGACGGAACCGGCTCGCTCTCACCCCGAAACCAGCCAATCGTCAGCTTCTTTCCACCGGTCTTCGGGCCAAATGGGATGATGTTGGTTCAAGTCTTTACCGCAACCGGAACCGAGATCTTGGCCTACGATGGGCAGAGTTTTTCCACCGTCCTCGCTCGAGGAGACTTCATAGGCGGCAAGCAGGTGGAGATGATTCTCTTCGGCTGCTTGCCTCACGCTATCAATGTACATGGCGAGTTTGTGGCTGTTGTCGAATTCACCAACGGAGAGTCGGCGGTTGTCGTCGGGATGCCGGTCTAGGAGGTTTATTATGGGTACTATAAGCAATCGGCGTCTTACCACGGGCACCAACTTTCGTTCCGGGTTTCCACTTCTCGCCCCAGATACTAGAATTGGATCTCCCTCACAACCGGTTCCGATAGGGTTAGGAGGCACAAGTACGGGAGGCGGCAACCTTTTTTCCACCAACGCCCCACTGGCCTGGTTCCGTTTCAGCGGCTCTTTTTCCATGCGGACGATCGCAGGAGCTTTTTACGGCTTTCAGATGGGTTACAACGTAGAGGGGGCGACCCACAACAGCGGCACCGCAACTCTAAGATTTTCCAATGAATTTGCCCAGGGAGGTATCGGCTTTGGGTGTGGCGCGACGGTCTCGGTCACTGTGCGCCTGGAAGAAGGTGTTCTCAGCTTCAGTTTGAGAAATGGGATCACCACCTCTTGGCGCAATCTCATCAGTCTCACAGGCTCCATCACCATCGACCTGATCGAGATCCTTATACTCCTGATAAGCAAGCTCACCAGTCAGCCGGCTCTGGAGAAACTCACGGAGGTTCGTGAAGTTGCCGGTTCCGGTGCCATCTGGGGTCTGTTCAGCGCCAACACGAGCCGCGGGCTCACTAGCGGGAGTAGCCTTTCTTTTCGACCGAGCATAAACGCGAGCGTCAACATCTTGGAACTGATCCCCAAGGTGGGTCCGGTCGTCAAGAAGGCGAAGAAGGCAGGAATCAAGCTCAAGGCCGGCCCCACTCTAGTCATCTCGTTTCCCGTCACTATCCGTATCGTTCGTTTGACGACCGAAGACGGCAACTACAACGTGTCCGGTAGCTCCTCCGGGACCTTCAACTTCAACGGCGGTCCAGTGGGCACTCTAGCAGCGCCCACGGTAAACTCTGTTCAGATCACCCACTCCCACACCATTGGGCTATCCTTCGGGCTAGAAATTCGAGCCAGTCTCACGTTCTTGAAACTTCTAAAACTCAGCGGTGTCCTTGTGATACCTTTCTTCCAAGAACTCACCAACGTTAAGGGAACTCTCGGACCTTTCTTCACAGCCCTCTCGGACTCGAACACCGTAGCCTCCGAACTGCCTGAGGTCGTCTGGGGTTAGACCCGTGAGTGAGCCGGTCCGTATTCGTTGCGCCGCCGACTTGTTTCAAGTCTTAAGTTTCGGTGAGGTCAACGCGCAACTGGCCGTGCTACGGGACATCGTGCTCGATCCTCTGCGCGCCACCGCTCTCGGGCGACACGAAGGGAGAGACCTTGTAGACCTCCTATTGCAGTTGGTACCGGAGAGCTTAGGCGCTCTCAAGCAAGCACAAATGCTGTGCCTCATGAGCTTCGACGATCCTCGGGTGACCGAGTTTCTGATGGCAGAATTCCAAACAAGCCGAGACTCGGCTACCATACTCCATCTTGCCAAAAGGCTTTCTCTGGTCGAAGGACCTGAGTTTTTCCGCCCCTATCTATGGAGTGACAGCAACGCGCACGTTCTGGCTGCTGCCCGCCATTGCAGTATGGGACTTGAACTCTCGCCTGCCGAATCTCTTCGGGTTGCGGTGTTTCTCGATGAGGAGTTCGAGTCTCCGAAGCTGCATGAAGAAACTTTGCCGGTGTGGCTGGAAGAATTAGGGGGTCGACATCGTCTGAAAGTACGGCGATTGGCCGAAAAAAAGGGTGAGGCTGTTCTTCTTTTTTGGACCAAGTATATCGAACTCGCGCCTCGCGAAAGGGACTGGTTGGTCGATATCACGTCGCGCCTAGCTCCACAATTTTTAGAGCAGAGACTTCCTGAATTGCTACAGGATCCGGGGGTATCGACGGTGGTCGTCGAGCAAGCGATCCGTCTGGGAATAGACCTGCCGTCAAGTCTACTACAACATGAGAAGGCTGCGGTTCGAGCTGCGGCTATCTCCGTAGGACTTGCCGACGAGATGCTCCTCGACTTTCTGGCCCCCGAGGCAACACCGCTGGAAGCAGTGGCCGCCCTTAGTCGGAGTGAGGCTCATGATCTTGTAAAGCTCTTGACTGATAAGCGATGGCAAGTAAGGGCGGCGGCAGCAAGGGCTCTGTCCGAACACAGTTCGGAAGACCTGCCGATGAAGGAAATCCGCGAGGCAACGAGTTCTAAATTGGTTGGAGAGCGGGTTGCGGCAGTCGACTTGCTTCGACGCTTGGGGGATACTGATTGGCTTGAGGAAAAGTTCGCAGACACATTCCAGAACAGCTAGTTGGCTCCAGTTAGATCAGGGAACTTTTTAGAGTCCTCCCAATTACTAAGTTATCTTCCGCAGTCCGTGCACGGCCGGACCGTTCAAGACCTGACCCAGATGATCGAAGCGCGAGCCGTGGCACGGACAATCGAAGCTCTGTTCAGCTTCGTTCCAGGTAACCACACAACCGATGTGGGTGCAGGTGGCGGAAAAGACGTGTTCTACCCCGTCATGGTCTCGAAAGACTGCCACCTTATCTCCGTCCCGGTCTTGAATCGCACCCTGGCCGAGGCCGAGGGGGAAAGCCTCGTCCCGGGTGAAGCGGTCTTTGACCAGGTGAATTCCCGCCTTCAGGTTCTCTTTGAGCAGTGTTTTTCCGGCTGCGATCGGATGGAAACGGCCGGGTGTGAGCACCTCAATCTCGGGGGCTTTTTCCCCGCGGATCAACTGGGCCAGCAAGCGGGACGCGGCGATGCTGTTGGAAAGTCCCCAGCCAGCAAAACCGGTAGCCACCAGGACCTCACGGCGGTGCGGTAGGGCCGGGCCCACCATGGGGAGGCTGTCCTCCGAGGAAAGGTCCTGGGTGGACCAGCGATGGCTGAACTCTTCGCTTCCGAGAACCTCCGAAGCCCAGTCGGCCAGCGCCTCATAGCGGGAGAACGGGTCTGATTCCTCTCCGGTTTTGTGGCCATGACCGGCGAAGATGAGATGCTCTCCTGAGCCTCGCACCGAGTGGGTGGGGGTGCCGGCGTTCACGTACATGCCTTGCAAGCGCCGGGGGGCCGGGGCAGCCAGGACGTAGGAGCGATAGGGGAAGACGCGAGCAAAGTAGAGCCCTTGATCGAGGATCGGAATGTGGGTGGCCAGGACCACGTGAGCGGCCTGTACCGAGATTCCGTTGACCTCGACTCCCTCCTCGGTCAGACCGCTCACCCGGCTGTTTTCAAAGATCGTGGTACCCGAGCGGCCGCTCTCGGCGGCTGCAATGTCGAGGTATCGTCGAGGGTTGAACTGGCCGCAACTGTCCATCTCGAGGGCTTCCAGGTAAGTACCGGGAAGTTCCAGTCTACTCGTGAGCCGGACAGGAAGACCAGCCTCCACGGCCACCTCCATGGAGCGTTTCAGATCCTCGAGTTCTTGCTCGGTGGTGGCGAAGGTGTAAGTGTTCCTTCGCTCCCAGTCACAGTCCCAGCCGTACTGATTCACCCAGGAATCGAACTCTTCCACCGCCTCGCGGTTTAGGCGGGCATACATGGTAGCCACCTTCCGCCCGTGCTTGATATCGAGTTCGGAGTATTTGGCTCCGTGCAGGGCCGAGACCTTGGCCGTGCTGCGAGAGGTCACTCCCTCACCGATCGTGCGAGCTTCGAAGAGGGCGACAGAGAGGCCGCTCCGCCGCAGACGAAAAGCGGTCGTCAGGCCCACCATTCCGCCGCCCACGATGGCCACATCGAGCTGTTGAAGTTGGCCGGAAAAGGTCGGGTAGGACGGTGGGGTGCCACGGCTTTCCTGCCAATAGACCTGGCTCTGGCTGGTTCTCAATTGCTCTCGTCTTATCATTTTAGCCACCTACCTTTCAAGTTAGATTACCGAGCAGACCAGAGAGGCAACTACATCCTAAACGTGCCTCGCTCCCTATCCTTCGGATGGTCCACGGTGAGGGGAGAGGGAAACAGGTTCAGACGCTGCAAGTTCTACTGATAATGCGCAAAAGTCTGTTCGATATTTTTAAGGTAGGCCTGGGCCCGTCTAGTTCCCACACTGTGGGCCCGATGCTCGCGGCTAATCACTTTATGGATACGCTCTCCTCCGAGCTAAAGCAGCAGGTCCGCAAAGTGGAGGTCCATCTCTACGGCTCACTAGCCCTCACCGGTAAGGGCCATGGGACCGATCGGGCGGTAATTCTGGGTTTGGCCGGCCAGACACCTCGAGAGATCGACCTGGACCGGGTCGAAGAATACTTGCAACAGAATCGGTTGGGGAAAGTGATCTTCCATCCGGAGGAGTGGATGCCCGACCATCCCAACGGGCTTCGCTTCACCGCGCTCGACGCCGACGGCGGTGTTCTGGCTAGCCAGGGGTATTACTCAGTGGGAGGCGGGGCCATAAGGATGGAAGGAGAGGCTTTAACGGGTGAAGGAGAAGAGATGCCGGTGCCCCACCCCTTCACCCGAGCCGATGACCTGTTGCGGATCGGCGAGGCTACCGGGCTGTCGATCTGGCAGATCGGACTTGAGAACGAACTCGCTCGCCACTCGGCCGAGGAAGTGGAGGAGTGGCTCAGCAGGATCTGGACCACCATGCAGAGCTGCGTGCAACGAGGGCTCCAGTACGAAGGGATTCTGCCCGGCGGGCTGGGCATCCCCCGGCGAGCTCCCGGTCTGGCGCGTACCCTGCGGGAAAAAGAATGTGACGACGGGTTGTCGGTCCTGGATTGGGTCAATTGCTTCGCCCTGGCCGTCAATGAGGAAAACGCCGTGGGCAGCCGGGTGGTGACCGCCCCAACCAACGGCGCCGCCGGAATCATCCCGGCCGTCGCTCACTACTACCAGCGTTTCGTACCGGGGAGCAGCGACGAGGGGCTGCGAAGATATTTTCTGACCGCCGCGGTGATCGGAGTCCTGTACAAAGAGAACGCCTCCATCAGCGGGGCCGACGTGGGGTGCCAGGGCGAAGTGGGAGTAGCTTCCTCCATGGCTGCCGGCGGGTTGGTCGCCGCTTACGGTGGCAGCAACCGGAGGGTGGAAAAAGCCGCTGAGATCGCCATGGAGCACCATCTAGGCATGACCTGCGATCCCATCGCAG
>JBAYRN010000188.1:0-8412 GCA_041676625.1 Vulcanimicrobiota bacterium | reverse complement strand
TTTTCTCCTCCTGGAGTGGAATTTTCTGTGGAATAGTGGACCTATTTGAGGAAAATTTCGCTTCAGGAGGTGGAAAATGAACAAGTTTGGTGACCGAAGGCTGAATGTCCACAGGCCCTAGTATGAGCGTCATGCTGATTGCTCGAGCACCGTGGGGTAAGATCAAGTTAGAAGTCAAGTCCGGAGGCAAAGGCTTTTCCTGGAACGGCAAACTTTAGATAGACATTAGCCACTGAACCCTGAACTGCAAGGAGTACCGTCATGAGCTGGATGCCCGGAGCCGACCCCGATGTCAACTTCGATTTCCCTGAAACCGTGGAGATGGTGATCATACCCCGTACCGGCGACTTGGGAAATTTTGGGGTTCTCCGTTCCCTCCCCTTTCGGCGTAAGCGCATGGTGGGACCCTTTATTTTCTGGGACCAGATGGGGCCCGGAGAGTTTCTTTCCGGTCAGGGGATCGACGTGCGTCCCCATCCTCACATCGGGCTTTCCACGGTGACCTACCTGTTCGATGGATCGCTTCACCACCGAGACTCCCTAGGCACCGATCAGACGATCCTGCCGGGCGAGATCAACCTCATGAGCGCAGGCTCCGGGATCGTCCATTCTGAGCGCACCGGACAGAAACAGCGCCAAGTACCCTCGCGCCTTTTCGGAATTCAGAGCTGGCTGGCCCAGCCGCTCTCCCGGGAAGAGAGTAGCCCCACCTTTCACCACCAGAGCCGGGACGGTCTTCCGGAAGAGCGAGGCGAAGGGGTGCAGCTCAAAGTTCTCCTGGGGGAAGCCTTCGGCCTGCGCTCCTCGGTGCCCCTGGACTGGCCCGCGATTTACCTCGATATCAACCTGGAGAAAGGAGCCCGCTTCTCGGTTCCTAGGGAAGTGGAAGAACGTGCCCTCTACGGACTGAGCGGGCGCTTTGAAGTGGCCGGACAGGAGTATCCGGCCAAACAGATGGTGGTTCTTCGTCCGGGGGCGCAAGTGACCATAAAAGCCCTGGAGCCGACTCGCCTGACTCTCTTAGGGGGGGAGGCCATGGACGGACCCCGCTATATCTGGTGGAACTTCGTCTCCTCCAGCCGAGAACGCCTGGAACAGGCCAAAGAAGATTGGCGACTGGGGCGCTTCGCGCCGGTCCCCGGAGACTCTGAAGAATTCATACCACTGCCGTAGGTGGCCTCGGCAAAACCCAGAAGCAAGCCCGCATGAAACTTTACAACTTCCCCCAATCACCCAACGCCATCAAAGTCTGGGCCACCATCCACCACCTCGGACTCGAGGTCGAGCACGTCCTGGTGGAGGCGGGCTCGGGCGCTATGCGCACCGAAGAATACTCGGCTCTCAACCCCAACCAGACCATGCCGACCCTGGTCGACGGCGACTTCACCCTGTGGGAATCCAACGCCATTATGCAATACCTCGCCCACAAAGCCGGTGATACAGCGTTGTGGCCCGGCGACCCGCGCAACCAGGCCGACGTGAGCCGCTGGCTGTGCTGGCAGTTGGCCAACTGGGGGCAGGCCCTGCGGCACTTTATGTTTGAGAACCTGGTCAAGAAGATGCTGAACCTGGGCCCGGCCGACCCGGCTAAACTGGCCGAAGGCACGGAGCTCTTCCACCGCTACGCCAGCATCATGGAGGCACACCTGGCCGGGCGTCCGTGGTTGGCCACGGACAGCTTGACTCTGGCCGATTACGCGGTGGCCTCTCCTTTGTGCTACGCCTCGCCCGCCGCCCTGCCCTGGGACGAATATCCGAACATTCAAGCGTGGTATGGACGAATCGCGAAACTTCCGGCCTGGCAAAAGGCTCTTCCGGCTGTGGCCAGAGGGGGCCGCCCGGAGACATCAGCGCACCACTAAGATGCGCTATCTCCTACTTGTCCTGCTGGTTCTCGTCTCCCCGGTGCTGGCTCAGTCCAGTTTGTCGGTCCGCCGAGAACTCGCGCAGGCTCAGGAGTTGATCGACAGCAAGGAGCCCGCCCGGGCCCTGGAGATCCTGGCTGAAGGATTGCAGACGCTGCGCGCTCTCAAGCTCGAGGTTTCAGTGCTGGCGGCCGAGCACCATCTCGCTCGAGCTCATGCCTATGATCTGCTCGGGGATGACGCCGGAGCGATCGCAGGCTTTGAGAACGCCCTGAAAACTTACGGAGAGCAAGGCCCGGAGCAAACCGAGAAGTACCGGCAAACCCTGCTGGAGTTCGGTGATCGTCAGAGAAAGCACAAACAAAACGAGAAGGCGATCGCTCTTTATCGCCAAGCCCTGGCCCTGGAGCCCCCCGCAGGGCGTGCGGAAACCGGTCGTCTCCTTCACAACCTGGCCAGTGCCTACCGAGAGGAAGGAGCACTCGATCAGGCTTTCGAGATATTCAGTCAGGCTCTAGACATCAAAGAACAAAGCCCGATAGCCGATGAAGCGAGTCTGGCCACCACCCTGAGCGAATTCGGCGGAGTCTGTCGGCTGCTCGGCAGGTTTGAGCAGGCAGAGCGGTACCTGAGTCGCGCCCTGGAGATCCGCAAAGCAGACAGGGAATCATCCCCCGAGAGTTACGCCCTGGCCCTCAACAACCTCGGCCTAGTAAAGCAGAGTCGAGGCGCCCACCGGGAGGCCCTGGAGCTGATCCGGGAGAGCTATGCGATTTATTCTCAGGTCTACGGGCTCGACCATCCCGAGATGATCTCGACTCGGGCCAACCTGGCTGCGAGTTACGGCGCTTTAGGAGAGTTCGAAAAGGCTGAACAACACTACCGAGAAGCTTTAAATGGTGCCCACAAACATTTCGGTCCGGACAGTCTGGAAACAGCCAGGGTGAGCCATAACCTGGGGGTTCTGCTGCTAGAGATGAAGGACTTTGAGAAGTCTCGGGCTCACTTGGAGCAGGCACTGGCCATCCGTCGTCGGCAACTCTCTACCAATCACCAGGAACTGGTCGCCAACCTCATCAACCTGGCCTCGCTCCAGCGTGAGGTCGGAAACGATGAAGAGGCCCTGCTCCTCTATCAAGAAGCTCTCTCTACCGCTGAAAAGGCACTCGGTCCGGACCACTCGGAGCTTGCCTACACCCTGGATCTGATGGCCGGGATACCTTCCTTAGACCGGGATTCCAAGGAAGTCCTCGCCTGGACCGAGCGGGCCTACGAAATACGTCGAAAGGCTCTGGGCCCGAAGGCCGCCCTCACCGCCTACAGCTTGCATTCCCTGGGACTACTGAGCCACCATCGAGGGGACCTGGAGAAGGCCCGAGAGCAGTTCCAGCAAACCCGGGAGATCTTTGTCCGGGAGCTGGGACCGAAACACGCTTTTAGTGGGAAAGCCTCCTACCGTCTGGGGGTTCTGGCCTGGGAAAAGGGAGACCAGGAAGAGGCTCTTACTTACGCCCAAGAGCAGGCCGCCTCTTTCCAGGCCACCACGGAAGAGGTTTTTTCCTTCGGCTCCGAGCGCCAGCGATTGGCTTACGCCGCTCAGCTCAGACCTTACGACCTGGCGGCTGCCCTGGGAGCAGCCGAACTCCTGGCCACCGAGGTTCTCCGCTACAAAGGGGCCGTACTCGATTCCATCATGGAAGACTTGAGCCTGGCCAGGCAGAGCAACGACCCGGAAAGGCGCGAGCGCGTGGAAGCTCTGCTGCGAGTGAGGGAGCAACTC
The DNA here is from genome assembly GCA_041676625.1 of Vulcanimicrobiota bacterium. Lineage (GTDB taxonomy): Bacteria > Vulcanimicrobiota > Xenobia > Xenobiales > JADMJV01 > JAEXNA01. The sequence continues at coordinate 4,767 of JBAYRN010000188.1, read as the reverse complement.
TCGAATCTGCTGGGCACCTCCGGAGAGGCTCCTCGAGCAGGCCTCGAGCCGGCTCACAAAGATCCGAAAAAGGTGGCGGCGTTGCGGGAAGAACTGGAGACACTGGAGGCGGCGGTGGCCCGGGACGGTTCCGGTTCCGGGGAGATTCGACGCATCTTTCGAGTCACTCCCGAACAAGTTTCAAAAGCGCTACCACCAGGCACCGTGTTGATCGAACAGGTGAAGTACGGGCGTCTCTTGGAGTGGGGTGAAATCCAGGAGAGCTACGGCGCGGTCACTCTGGCGCCGGACCGGGAGCCGGTCTGGACCCACCTGGGATCAGCCCAGGAGATCGAGGGATTGAGTTGGCACTATCTGAGGCTTGTCCGGGGGCTACCGGTCGGAGAAGGCAATGATAATCCCCTCCGGAGCCTGTACCACAAAGTGTGGGCTCCCCTGGAGAAGACCTTGCCGGACGGTACCACCACGGTGATCATCAGCCCGGATGCGGTCTTGAATTTTGTCTCGTTAGCCACGCTGCTGGATCCCAATGATCAGTTCCTGGGCCAGCGATACGACCTCGTGTACGTGGCCAGTGGGCGCGACCTGCTGCGGCAACCATCGCCGGGCGCTCGGGGTGAAGCGGTACTGCTGGGGGACCCCGACTTCACCGGGCGGCCTCTCGCCCCGCTCCCCTACACCCGCTGGGAATGTGAGCAACTGGCCGAGCTCCTGAGTTCCTCGGGAGAGTGGGTGGTGAAACAGTTTCTGGGAGCAGAGGCCAGCGAAGCGCGGATCAAATCGGTGGTGCGCCCGGGCCTTCTTCATATCGCCACCCACGGCTATTTTCAAGCTTCTTCAAGCGACCCTATGGCCGCCAGCGGGCTGGTCTTGTCAGCGGGGCCGTTGCAGGAAGGCGAACCGGCCGAAGACGGCTATCTCTCCGCTGGAGAAGTGAGCTTGCTGGACCTTCAGGGTACCTCGCTTGTGGTCTTGTCGGCCTGCGACACCGGGCTCGGTCAAGCCCGGGCCGGCGAAGGAGTCTTGGGGCTACGGCGCGGCTTTCTCAAAGCCGGCGCCCACAACTCGCTCATGACCCTGTGGCCGGTGCTCGACGACACCACAGCCGCCTTCATGCGAGACTTCATTTCGAGAACCCAGGAACAGCCACCCGGCCGGGCCCTGGCTCAGGTCCAACGGGAGTGGCTGGTCCGCCTGGCCCGGGAGCACTCTCCCCTGGAAGCGGTGCAACAGGTGGGAGCCTTCGTGCTGAACCTGCAGACCAGAGTCAGCGATTAAAAAGAGCCAATAGTTCCAGCGTGCGATTCCAGGCAGCTTCCCGGGCTTTCTTATTCCCCTCCTCGGCCTCGGGGGCTTCTCCGGCTCTCATAAAGCCGTGTCCACCACCTGCGTAGGTTTCTATCTCGAAGACTTTTCCCAGTTCCTCCATGGCGGAAGTGGTTTCCGGTAGGGTGGCGTTGACTCGGGCATCGTTCTCGGCGTAGAAGCCGTAGATCGGCGCACTTATCCGCTCGAGCGCCTCTCGGTCGTCGGGGGCGGTGCCGTAGAAAACAAATCCAGCATCGATCTCATCGCTGTTGGTGGCGAAGCGAAAGGTCTGAGTGCCGCCCCAACAAAAACCCGCCAGTACCACCTTGCCGTTGGCGGCCGGAATGTTGCGGGCGTACTCGACCGCCGCGCGCAGGTCGTCGGTCACCTGCTCCGGCGGCAGTTCTCCCACCGCCTTGCGCACCTCGGTCACACTCTCGAACCCGTCGGTCCCTTGCCCGTCAGGGGCCATCCCGGAAAGCAGATCGGGAGCCACCACCACGTAGCCTGCCGCCGCCAGATGGTCGGACATCAAGCGAAACCAATCGGTGTGGCCGAAGATCTCGTGGATAAGGACCACCGCCGGGGCTTTCTCCGCTCGCTCCGGGTAAGCCACAAAGGTTGCGACCTCCCGATCGCCTGCCTGGAGGGCCACCCATTCCAGATGACGAGGAGAGTTGTCCACCTGCTCGCGCGCCCAATCCTGGGCCCGGGCCGGATCGATGAGGAGAGCTAGCAAGGATAGGAGTACGATAAATGCAGTTTTCATAAGGGCCTATTTGGTCGGGACCCGTGCTCACCTTCCTGAGCTGAAGGGGTCGATGACGGCCACCCCACATTCCTGGAAGTCCTTGATATTGCGGGTGGCCAAATCGAGAGTATGGACTCTCGCGATCGATGCAATCTGGCCATCGGCCACGCTCATCGGCATTCCTAGCTTTCTGCGATGGGCCATAAGCTGTCCGTACTCTCTCGCTGCAACCAAATCAAAGCTAACTCTGGGATCAGGCTGAGTCGACATCAGATTCGACAGAATATTCGTGTCGAGTAAGGTCATGCGTCGAACGCCATCGGTGAATGAGGGGCCCGCTCCGGTAACTCCAGCTCTAAACCAAGATCATTTAAAGCACTCACGCGCCAGAGTACCCAGGTTGGAGGGAGTGCTTAAGGCCCGTTTTAAGATTCTTCTGACCTCCTCTTCCATGGAAACGCCCCTCTTTGCGGCCCTTTCACGGAGGCGTTTGTAGAGCTCCTCGTCTAACTTTCTAACGCTGATACTTCTAGCCATGAATTCTCCTCTCTGCTCGATGATAGCAGCTGCTAGCAGAGACAACAACCGTTGATTAAGGGTGGGCTAACAAAAGAAATGCTCGGGTGATGTCGAAGCCAGGGGAGTGGCTTCTCCACGCCGGATACCGCTGTTACTCCTCGGGCTTCTTCTAGCGGTCTTTGCCCAAGCCGAAGTAGACCGGGAGTTCACCTCCCAGGTCCATTATACGGTCCCCCCCTTCGAAGTCTTGTTCAGAAACTTCGAACAGCCTCGGGACAAGCCGTACCTGATCGCCCACTTTCAAGTCCGAAATCCAGGTCACAACGAGCAACGCTTTCCCTGGAAAGAACTGATCGTGCTGGAGCGAGCCGATGGCACGTCGCTGGTGAGTAACTACGACGTCCTGGTGGATTCAGGTGGGGGATTGACCCGGGCTCACGGAGATTTTCTGGTCCAGGGCCGCCGCAGGGTGAATGTCTCGGTGCTCTTTATGCTAGCACCGGGCGATCTTCCCGGACGACTGGTCCTGCCCGATGGTCGGCGGTCCGTGATCATTCAAGCATCCGGGAGGGCCCGCTGGAATCAGTAAAAACTCAGGCTTTGTCCAACACCTTGTTCTTGTATCGGGCCAGAGCCTGGACGCTCCAGTATTCGGGGAACATATCGTTTTCGTAGAAAAACTTCAAAAACGGTTCTCCCACCCCCTGAACCGCCTGGTCAGACCAGCCCCCTTCAGCGTCCTGAGCCTTCATGAGGTACTCCACTCCACGGCGCACGCTCTCGCTCTCCCCTTCCCCCGCCTCGATCAGGGCCATCAAGGTGGTGGAGGTTGCGGTGGGCAAGCTTTTTTCTCCCCGCCCCAGTGGTGGGGTGGTTTCAGTCTCGAACCCGGCTTCTGAGGTCTCGTAGCTCACCGGTGCCTCTCCCCAGCCTCCATCTTCTTGCTGCACGGACTTCAGCCAATCCACGGCTTTGCGGATCCAGGGCTCCTGCATGTCCTGGCCGACCGCGGCCAGTCCGGATAGGACGTACGAGGTGCCGGCCACGTAGTTCACCCCCCAACGCCCCCACCAGATCCCGTTTTCATCTCGCTGGGACTTGAGGAACTCCACCGCTTTTTTGACCTCCGGGTCTTCAACCGTGTGGCCGGAATGCCCGAGGGTGGAGAGGATACGGCCGGTGAGGCCGTCGGCGGAAGTATCATCGAGGATGGGATTCAGTCGCTGGAAGGCGGGAATCTTGGTGATGACGAGCGGCAAGGTCGGCCGATCCGGTCCGGGCAGGTTCGGCCGGGTGGACTGGGCGGTCCAGGTGGCCCACCCCCCGTCGGAAAGCTGCATGCCCTTGAGCCATTCCTGTCCCTGCTCAAAAGCTTGCTCCTGATTGCCCGTGACCGCCAGAGCCGAGAGCACGACCCCTGCGGTATCGGTGTCAGGGGCCAGCGGATTGTCGGCCATGAAGGCCCATCCACCGGTGCGAGGTGCCCCCTTCTGCGGGTTCTGCCAGGAACGGGGGGAAGGGAGTTGAGCCTGCTGTGACTCCAGGTAGTCCACCGCCTTTTTCAGGCGAGGATCACTGGCTTCCACTCCGGCTTCGATGAGAGCCTGCACCGAACAGGCGGTGTCCCACACTTCACTGGAAAAAGGAGAGGTCATATTCCCTTCCTCGGTCGCTTTGATGCGACTGTCCACGAAGGCGAAGGCCTTCTCCACCCGAGGATCATCGGCCGGTATACCGGCAGCCAAGAGTCCGGTAGCTCCGAACAGGGTGTGCAGGGTGGAACCCATCCAGTTTCCGTTGGGGTTCTGGGTCTCGGTGAGCGCCTCGGCGTACTTGTCGTGGGAGGCCTCCTGGAGCTTTTGCCACGGCTTGAGCGGCTGGAAATCTCGCTTAATCAGACTGGCCGTGGGCATCATTCCGTTCATGACCACCTGGGTTTGCATGGCAAGCTTCTTGCCGATCAACCGGTCGAGCCCCGGAATGAGCCGCATGAACTTCGGCATGGAGGGAACGCTGTCAGCCGGGAGCAGATCGGCTGCCACTAGAAAGAGCTTCATATCAATGCGCACACACCTTCATGCCCGCGTAAGCGATCGCGGTGGCATCCAGATCGCCCTTCTCAGCATGCGGATAGGGGGGCCAGGACCCGTCTTCGAGTTGTCGAGAGAGGAGAAATTTGAGGGATTGTT
>JBAYRN010000187.1:0-8417 GCA_041676625.1 Vulcanimicrobiota bacterium | reverse complement strand
TTTCCACCTCCTGAAGCGAAATTTTCCTCAAATAGGTCCACTATTCCACAGAAAATTCCACTCCAGGAGGAGAAAAATGTCCTGCGTTTGGCTCGGAATGCCAAATGTCCACAGGCCCTAGAGCAGGTCCGATACATCAAGATGGCTTCCGGGATGGTTCAGCCTGTACAGTTGAGTGATCAGGAGACGAACCAATACAATTCTCTTTCGGATCGTGAGCTGTTAGAACAACACCAACTGGGGCGAACCCTGCAAGTGACTCTATGCGCGGCACCCGAAGTTTGGTCGGGCCTCTTATTAAAAGTGCAGGAGGGCTTGAGAAATCACGATTTCGACCAGGATCCGGCTGCAATTTTCGATCTCACCCCTCACTTTCAAAACTCACAAAAAGTCCGCTTCATAGCTATGTCTGCGGCCTATTTTTTTAATGAATTGCGGATAGACGACAAGGGTGATGTGGTGCCGGTAGAGCCCGCACCCGCAAAGTCCGAGTCCAAGAGTTGGTTCAAGAAAGCTGCATCTGCCGTAGGAGGAGTGTTCAAGAAAAATACCGGCCCCGAGACGCTGGAAAGTGGTGTCCGGGTCCAGCACTACGTCATGGCTCAGTCGGTGCTGCCTTCGTTGCTTTTTGAAACTCCGGGCGTTCTGGTAGAACTACTGAAGGAGGGTCCTGAACACCTGAATCTAGGGCTACGGTTGCTCTGGGAACGAAACGCCCACGGTGAGTCCATTAGCGCCAAGGACCTAGTGGCAACACCTTTTAGAGAAAATGAGACGCTCTTTATCCTGGTGATTCTCCCCCAGGCCAGGCACTCTCCCGAAGCCATGGCCGTGATCATGGCGGCACTTCCCACCCCGCGCTTTTTCGCTTTGGAACTCTCACCACCCGAATTCGGAGGGGCTTGCCTGGCCGAGGTAAGACCAGGCCAGCGTATGAACCTTGGCAACTGCCCGCCCGATCTCGATCACTTCATAGCAGCCGTGCTCAGGCAGTGTTTCAGCTAGGCACGTATGCTAAGATAACTGCGGACACCGTGATCGCTGCTACGGTCACGATGAACTCAAGAGGAGTACAGTCACGAAGGCGTAGCGCATTGGACTGCCTCCTTTCTTTTATATCCCCCTGTCCTGCCAGGGGGCCTCTCACCGGTACGCGGGCGATGAAGGCGGCTGGAGTGTCCGATCGGGTATCAGCACGGTCTCCGCGCGCCCTTGCCGCGCTTGGCCCCCGCAGGGCCACACCGCGCCGCCCGATTCGTCAACACCGTGTCGCCCTCCGCGCGTAAGAAACCCCGCTGGGCAGCACCGCGCTGCCCTATCCGTCGGCACCGTGCCGCCCTCGGCCGCGCAGAGCCCTGCAGGGCGGCGCCGCGCGTGCGCCCTTTTGTGTAAAACCGTAGCCTCGTTGGTTTAGAAATTTGTAATACTATGGCAAGACTCTCGTTACACTATGGAAATGAAACAGCAAAATGCTCCCCTTAACCTGGTGAAGTGTTCGAATCGCAGTTTCACATACGTCTCAAAGCCAAGCGCACGGAGCTTGGTCTGTCTCAACAGAAAGCAGCGGGACTCTGCGGGCTTTGTCCGTGGCGTTGGTCGGATCTTGAGTGCGGGCGGCGAATGCCTACTTCGCAAGAGATCACGTCGATCCGCCGGATCCTGGAATTGGGGACTGTATTTGTGGCTCCCCCGAAGGCCACCAAGCGGCTTCTAGACAACGGCGCACGACTCACCAAGCGACTCGAACCGTTCTATTCTCCCCAAGACAGACCCACAATCACAAGATATCGAGCGTGTCTAAATCGGCACGGCCGGTTGACGCACTCACTGACTTCACGACTACGGCAGGGTGGCTCCGAGGCTTTTCGCAACTTCAGAAATTTTGCCATCTCGCGAATTGTGAGTCCTACTTAGAGGCGCTCTATCTTCTGTGTCGTCTGGTAGAAGGCGCCGTGCCCGCGCTGGTTACCCCTGCTTCATTCGAGCCTACACCCCTTCCGATCGTGTGTCCGCAGTCGCGGAAGTACGTAGGAAACAGGCCGCATTTGTGTCTGGTGCTGGGAAAAATTTTTCAGTTTTTCCAGGTGAGCATGCTCGGTAGCAGGGTTTACAGGGTTGATGTGCTTGAATGGTGCGAGGGCTGGCGCGTGATTGAGTTAGACGGGCAGGGCCACTCAAATCAACGCGAATCGGAACGGGAGCGAGTCATCGGGCTGCCTACTCAGCATTTGAGTGAGGATGAGGTTGTGGAGTTGGGATGGGGGCTTTGTCGAAGGGCGGCTTGAAGTTAAGGTGTGCTGTGGTCTCCCGCAGGAGGGGTGGAGCACTGCCCCGCAGGTCCGCACCGTGTCGCCCTCGCCCCGTAGAGCCCCGCAGGGCCACACCACGCCGCCCTATCCGTCGGCACCGCGCCGCCCTCGCCCCGTACAGCCCTGCAGGGCCGCACCGCACCGCCCTATTCGTCGGCACCGTGCCGCCCTCGGCCGCGCAGAGCCCTGCAGGGCCACACCACGCCGCCCTCTCCTATAAAGATTTGGAATTTCCAAACTTTCCCCAACGCACTGACACGATCTGTCACTCCCTCCCGCTATGCTTGAAAATAACGGAAAGGAGAGGCTATGAAATCCAATTCCAAAGATGAAGGCTGTGGCTGCCTTGGCTGCTTTGGCGTGCTGTTACTCCCGGCCATGCTCGCGGCCTTTTATCAAATGTTGCTTGCAATCATTCGCTCCATCGAACTGACCTTCACGGCTGTGGTTGGAGGAGCCGAAGCATGGTGGGTTTCGCTGGTTAATACTCCATACTTTCATCTCACCTCGGTGATCATCGGTTCGATCGCGATTGGAGTCATGGTGGGGTGGGCGCTGGCCTTTCGTACTCGCCTGCCCTCCTCGGGAGTCTCCGATAGTGGCTGCCAGGAGAGTCGTCTTCCAGAAGCCTGCGACCAACAGAGCTCGGACGCACCGGAAGGAATGGAAGCAGGCCATAGGAGCCCTAAGAAGAAGCCCCCACCCGAGGAGAGGGAATGTGCTAGCGGGATCCCATAGCAAAACATCGGCAACTGCTCCGGCTTGCCCGATCGCTCGCCGCCTGCTGCAACGCTTGCTGCTCCTGGAACTCACCCGCCAACGCGCCTCAGACGACCACCAACGCTATCTAGAAACCTTCCGCCGAGCCACCGTGGACGCCAACCCTCATCAGATCGAAGCGGTGGTCTTTGCACTCAACCGGCTGGCCCATGGTGGGGCACTTTTGTGTGACGAGGTCGGACTGGGCAAAACCATCGAAGCCGGACTCGTGCTGAGCGAGTTAAGAGCCCGGGGAGCCGAGCGGATCCTCATCCTCCTCCCGGTGGCTCTGGCTCGACAGTGGCAGGTGGAGTTGGAAGACCTCTTCAGCATTCCCTCCACCATTCTGGAGAAGGCCAACTTCGAGGAGTTTCAAGGGCAGAGTGGAGTCTTTCTGATCGGTCGGGAGTTGGCGGGCTCCGAGCAGCGCGCCCCACTCTTGCGCGAGCGGGGACCCTGGGATCTGATCGTGGTGGACGAGGCCCACGAGATGCTGTCCGGGCTGTACCAACGCTTTCATAAACGAACCGGTGCTTACCAGCGCAATCTCAAAGTGGGCGCCGCCAAGCGTGCCGGCTGGCTGAAACTAATGATGCAGGGCTCTCCGGTGCTTCTCCTCACCGCCACCCCGCTGCAGAACAGCCTTTTCGAGTTGTGGTCATTGGTGCACTACTTAGACCAGGACGGCACCGTGCTGGGTCCCCTGCCCGAGTTTTCCACGCTCTACGTGGCCCGCAAAGGACGGGCGGTGCGCCCGGAGCGGCTGGAGTCGTTGAAAAGTAGGCTGGCCGAGGTGGTGTGTCGTTCCCTCCGGCGAGACGTCTCACCCTTTCTGAAAGTTCCGTTCGTCAAACGTACCTGCCAGACCATGGACTTCTCACCCCCGGAAGGGCAAAGCGAGTTATACACCGCCGTGAACAAATGGCTCTCTCGCCCCGATCTCGCCCTCTACCTCTTTCACGAGCGCCCCCTCACCTCACTGCAGATGAGGCGCCGAATGGGAAGCTCGCCCCGGGCTCTGCTCCATACCATCAAGGGGATGTGTCGGCGGGCTGAGACCATGCTGGCCGACCCTCAGAAACGCGGGAAACGGCCGGAGCACCTCTTGCAGCGCGACCTCAATGAGCTAAGAGAACTGCAAAGGCTGGCCCAGCGAGCCGTCGAGGAACCCGATCCCAAACTCGCACTGCTGTTGCGGGTGCTCCAGCAGGTGGAGCAAGGCGCGGGATCCGACAAGGTAGTCGTCTTCACTGAGTCCCGCCAGACCCTGAAGTCGATCATAGCTTACCTGGAGCGCCATGGATTTGCCGGTCAGCTCACGGCCTTCTCCGGCAAGAACGACGAAGACCGAGAGCAAGATGCACTCACCCGTTGGCTGGCTGAGGTCAACCTCTCCGATTCCGCTATGCCCGGTCCCGAGGCCTGTCGACGCGCCGCGCTGGTGCACGAGTTTCGTACCAAAACGCGCGTCCTGGTGGCCACCGAGGCGGGAGCCAAGGGCCTGAATCTGCAGTTCTGTCATTGCCTGGTGAACTACGACCTTCCCTGGAATCCTCAGCGCCTGGAGCAGCGGATCGGCCGCGTGCATCGCTACGGCCAGAAGCACGACGTGGTGATCTTCAACTTCGTGAATATGGCCAACCTGGCTGAAAAGCGGGTGTACCGGCTGCTCAAAGACAAACTCAGTCTCTTCGATGGTCTCTTCGGCGCCTCCGACGAGATCCTCGGCCTCACCGCCTCTCTCAATCTGGAAGCTCGCATCGACGAGATCCTGCGTACCGCTCCCGAAGTGGGGCAGGCGTTCGACGCCCTGGAGCACGACATCGAGGAGCTCCGCGCGCGTTGCGCCGAGGTCAAGGCCACCTCCCATAACCTCCTGGAGACCCTTAGCCCCAACGTACAAGCCCGCCTCAAAGGGATCGGGGAGACCTTCACCTCAGCTCTCAGCCGCTACGACGAGCACCTGCTGAACTTGCTCAAGTTGGAAGACCAGGAACTTGAGATCCAGGAGACTGCCGAACAAGGCACCGTCTGTTCTACCGGAGGTCGGACCTTCCATCTCGGCTCCCGTCAGGGTGGAGAAATCAGGGGAGAGACCCTTCACCTGGGGCACCCCTACTTGCACACGGTGATGGAAAAGGTGACCGAAGCCACACCGGAGTGTCTTTACCTCTTCCAGGGTCCTCAAGCCGGAGCCTGGGAGGTCTATCTCCTCTCTTTTGAGGGGTTCGATCGAGAAGAGTGTCTGGTGGTCCTGGGCGACGGTGGCCTGGAAAAGGCTCTCAGCAATGCCCGGCACATCGCTGAGGAAAGCCTGAACGGCCGCCCCGAGCACCCCGACCTGGCCGAAGCGCTGGAGTTTCAGCGTCAGAAGGTGGAAGCCAAACAACAAAGCCGCGCCGAACGACGCTTGCGGATGCTGGAGTCGAGAGAGGCCGACCTACGTGCCTTCTGGTCCGAAGAAGAGAGCGCGCTTTCGAGCCGCGTGGAGAAAGCCCGCACCGCTCAGAGAATGGCCCGTACACCCGCTGAGATGCGCCAGGCTTCCGCCGAGGTCAAGAAGCTGAAGGCCGCTCTCACCACTCTTCAGAAACAACGCACCCAAAGACTTTTTGAACTACGCGAGCGTTTGGAGGGAGAGAAGGATGCCATGCACGAGGCGAGGTTTGTGAACTGTGAGGCCCGGCGAATCTTCGCCGTCCGGATCGGAGAAGAGTTATGAAGCTCCTTCATACTTCGGATATCTTGCTGGGTGAGTGTTTTGCCCATTGTCATCCGGTGGCAAGCGAACTTCGCAAGGCCCGCTTGGAGGGGCTCCGAAGCCTGCTGGCGCTGGCTCGCAAGGAGAAGGTCGAGGGTATCATCGTGGCCGGCAATCTCTGGGCGGACAATCGGGTCGGCCACACCCTGGTGAAACAAGCCGCCGAACTGCTGAGTAAGTCCACGGTGCCCGTCTACCTATTGCCCGGCCATCGTGATCCCCTCACCCCCGACAGCCCTTACGAACTCTTCTCCGACTACTTCCAGGGTCAGGTCCACATCTTGAGGAACGAAGAACCGTTTCATGCATCCGACAGCCTCGTGCTTTTGCCGTGCCCGGTGCGGATTCGACAGAGCACTGCGGATCTCGGATGGATTCCACCCCGGGAGGGTGACCAGTTCAGAGTATCGGTGGTCAACACCGCCGACGAGCGTCTCGCTCTTCCATCTTCCATCGACTACGTGGCTGCCGGTGGTCGACTCGAAAGTTCCATCGAAAAAGAAATACACTACTGTGGCACCCCCGAGCCCACCGATTTCGGTCAGCAGGAAGGGGTGGTCCTGGTCATCGAGTTGAACCGGAATAATGGCGTGACAACGAGGCCGGTCAAGCTCGCTTCGTTGCACTGGGTGGAGGAGTATGAAACCGTACGCAGTGAACAAGAAGTGGCCGCGCTGGAGCGACGCTGGAGCGCAACCGAACAGCGAGCAGCCACCCTCTTGAGACTGTCCCTGCGGGGGCGACTCGACGCTCCCGGACTTGCCGCCTTGCAGATGACCATCCGTAGCCTATCGGCCAAGCTGCTCTTCCTCGATCTGCGAAACGAGGTGGTTCCCGACGAAGAGACGCTTTCGTTTTCCCACCCTCTCCTGCGAAGCACGGCCCTGGCCCTGACAGACCAGGCCACCGGGCCCGAGGCAGACCCCGACGACCTCCCCGGTGATGCCGAGATAGCAAGGCTGGCTCTCTCTCAACTGATCGAGATGCTCCAAACAGGCACCCACCAGGATCTTGTGTAAGAGTATGTATTTAGAAGAGATCGAAATCCACAACTGGCGAGGGATCGCCCACCAACATCTAACCCTCACCCCCGGCCTCAATATCATCCACGGACCCAACGAATGCGGCAAGAGCTCCTGGCGCCAGGCAGTGCGCGCTGCACTCCTGCAAAACCCGGGTTCCCGGGCCCGGGAGGCTCTGGCTAGCCGTCCCTGGACCTCCGGCGAGAACCCCAGGGTGCGAGTGGTCTTCTGGCTCGATGGTGAATGCTGGACGGTGCAAAAAACCTTTCTCTCCCCCACCGGCTCTCAACTCCTGCGGGGCGACAGCCTGGTGGCTTCGGACAAAGCTGTGCACGACAAGCTCACGAGCCTGTTGGAAGGAAGCGTTTGGATGGGCAGCCTGTGGAGCGAACAAGGAGACATGTCGCTGCCCGACGTGCCCCGAAACCTGCGCGGCAAACTGGCCGCCGAGGAAGTCTTGAGCCCTGGCTTGCTCTGGCTAGAAGAGCAACTGCAGAGCCGCGAGCGCGAGTACTGGACCCCCACCGGCCGACCCAAAAAGGAACTGCAACAGGCCCGGGGTGAGACCATGGAGGCCGAAGAGAAAGTCGAAGCCGCTCTACAGGAACTGGAAGAATCGGACGAGTTGAGCGAGCAAGTGACCCAAATGCGCGACGACCTGGAGCGTGCCAAAGCGGCCGAGCAGAAGCTCTCCTCCGAGCTGAAACAGATGAGCAAGAGAGTGGGCGCCTGGGATCGTTACCGGGGCCAACTCGGGCAGTGGGAAGCCGCCTCGGAAGCGTTTTTGAAGCAGGCCGAGTGGCTGGAACGCTGGGAAACCTGCTCTTTCCAGGTGGCGACAAGTTGGAAGGAGCAACAAGAGTTTCAACAACGCTTGCAGGCCATCGAGAAAAGCATGGGTCAGGAGCCCAGCCGAGACCAGATCGAACGCTTGACGGCCCGACTAAACTATCTCAAGCGACTGGAGCAGAAACGTCTGCAAGAACAGCTCGCCCAACTGAACCCTCCCCGGGAGCAACAGTTGGCCCGGCTACGCGAATTGGAGAACGAGCTGATCCGAACCGAGGCCGGGCTTCAAGCCATGGCGCTCAAGCTCTCCCTGACTGCCTTCATCCCTTTAGAGCCGTCACTTGAAATCGACGGAGCAGAGGTGGAAGGAGGCAGTCTAAAGGCCGGCAAGACCCAGAGCTGGGAAGCCCACACCAAAGCCAGAATGATATTACCTGGAGTCGCCGAGATCACGGTAGACGGCGGGGCCACCGAAGCGGAAGAGTTATTACAGAGACGAAACAAGCTACAACAAGAGCAAGCAGAGCTGCTGGCCGAGGTCGGGTGCCAGAGCCTGGAGCAGGCCCGGCAGCGGGCCGACCAGAGTAAAGAGTTGAAAGCCAAGATCCAGGGGAAACCCGTGAGCGACACCGAACTTTCCAAACTGGCCTCTACCCTGGAGGTGAGCGAGTTTGAGACCCTGGACCTTGACGAGATCGGTGAGGCCGTCCGCACGCACACCAGCGACCTGGAGGAGTTGGAGTTTCACTGGGGCGAGGCTCGGAAAGCCTATCAGAA
>JBAYRN010000186.1:0-8435 GCA_041676625.1 Vulcanimicrobiota bacterium | reverse complement strand
GAGGCCTTACAATGCACGTCGGCCGAGCCGAAGAAGGCCTAAAATCCATCTGGGAGCACAAGGATTAAGACGCCAAATCATCTATCTATCAAAGAAAAATGGGCGATCGATGTCCTACATGTCAAGCAATGGCTGGTATCGATACCGGCGACTTTCGTTCCCAAGGTCTGGGGCTTTATAGGCTCAGGGTTATCCCCGCTTCGGAAAGTATGCAGATGATATGGGCGGCCGTCATTTTTCTGGCTCCTCTAGTGAGTTCAAAGTTTTTCTACAACCTCTCTCGCCGGCGAAAGAGGCAGTTCGGCGGGCTGTTGGCGACGGTGCAGCTCTTGCCCACGATACTGTTGCTATCCACCTGGACTTTTCAGGAAAAAGTCTTTCCGTTGTACAGCCATCAAGACTTCGCTCCTCTGGATCTACGGGGCTTTCTCCTCTGGAGCGTGGTCATGAATCTGCTGGTTGCGGTCTATCTCTTTCTTTCGGTTTTCGGGTTCTGGGATCGAACCTTGAAGCGGACCGAGATCAGGTTCGCGCTTCCGTTTGTGTTGACCGGCCTCTACCTGGTCACTATGTTCATCGTGATCTACGGCAGAAGTTGGTTCTCCTGACTTTTGATATAAGTTCACCGGTCGTTAAAAATTTACTTTCAGCCGTGCTTTAGATTAGGGCGGTGAAGATCCAACGAACTTTTCCTCGCGTTCCCGGAAACCAGCCCATCAAATGTTCTCACGCCGGTCATCAACATCGCTTCGATAGCAAGATGCCCCACGTGAGGGAGGCCTGGGTGGATATTCCCCACGCAGCGTTGGACGTGGTCGCCGGTCACTTACCCTCTCCGGTGCTCGGAGTGGCTTCAGGTGCAGTTTCGGCTCTTTCAGTCGTTCGAGGGATTCAGAACCTGAGAGCCGGCGGGGTCGAACACAGCCTCGAAGGGATCGGCAATCTGGCCTTGGCGGCCTCCAGCGGAATGCACGCGTACGAAGCTCTTGCCGGGGGAGAGCACGCTCACGGTCACCATCACACCCACGGCCCTGGAATAGCGGGCACTCTGGAGATGGTCCACGGGATGGCGGAAATGGCGATCGGTGGCATGGAGCTAAAAAACGGTGACCGGAAGGCGCTGGGTCTGGCCAAAATGGCTAAAGGCGGGGCGGTCGTAGCGGCCGCTTTAATTCCCGGGGCCGCTCCAGTTGCTCATCTCCTCCATCTCGGTGCGGCCATGACAGTGGCGGTCATGGACCCTACGCACTGACCAGACCCTGTTTTATCTCGCACGGTTTGGCTTCTAGGCCTGGGCAAATACTCATTGACTTGGCGTACACACTTCACCTTCGACAACCGTCCGGAGGGCCGAGAATCGACCCTCTCGCCTTCTCCGAATAGTTCCTTGAGAAGCTATTTTTTACAATAGAGCAGTTCAGCCCGGCCCCACCACGATAAAAGGAGCCCAAAAGAACGGTGCGGGATATTTCTGCTTGACCTTCAGTTGGGCGGTACGTAGCGCGTCGGCCGGAGCCTTGCCGGCCTTCAGTTCGCTGTAAAACGATTTCATCAAGAGGTTGGTGGCCTCGTCGTCCACACTCCAGAGTGAAGCGACCACCGAACGCGCTCCCGCATAGAGAAAGGCGTTTTCCAGGCTTATCAGATCGTCGCCGGGATTTTCCTCTCCCCATCCTGTCAGACAGGCGGACAGAGTCACCATCTCATAGCCCTCCATGTTCATTCCCCAGATCTCTCCCACGGTCAGGCGACTGTCGTGATCGGAACTGCCTGGCGCGAGCGTAAGGTACGAACGTGCGGCGTCGCTGTGATCAAAAACGCCATGCGTGGCGATGTGCAGCCCTTGATAGCTCGGGTTACCGGAATACAGTTTGTCCTTGCTGGCCTGGTGACGAACGTAGAGCTCGGATTCCGGAAAAATCTCGGCGATCTCCTCGACCTCGATCTCGGCGTTGCCCAGAGAGCCGTCCGGGTTTCCCAGGAGCAGAAGTTTGCGAAGGCTCTTAACCTCGCTCGGTGGCGCCAGGAAGCTCTCTTCGCACATATTCAAACACGCCGTCTCGTCGACCAGATAGCTAGGGCCCTCGGGGTTCGAGACGAGTAGTTGAAAAGGTAGATAGTGGAGGGGCCCGTTGGGCAGGATGCCGAGCGTCTCGACTCCGGCAAGATGAGATCTTACTGGTTTCAGTAACAGTTGGTAGAGTTCGTGAGACTGCCTCACCACCTCTTCCGGCGGCAAGCTGCCCGCGGCCTGGCCCCTAATGGCCCTCTGCAGCTTCAAGACTCTATCGTTGAGATCGGCCCTGGCGATTTCCATAATCTTCACCTCGAGTGTTTGCGGGGTCACTAGAAACACGTACAGCTGCTTTTCACCGCACAGGTATTCGAGGATAGCCTCTCCCTCTTTCAGTCCTCGTTGTTTGAGTCGAAGCTGTTTGGGATGAACGCTGATGAGGCCGGCCAACTCTGGATGGCTCTGGAAGAGGGAACTCAAGAACTGGCGGTATTCCCGTTGCCTATTTTCTTGTTCCTCCCGAGTTTCTTCGACCTGCTCCTTATCTTGCTGCTCTTCGGGTGCGGAAAGCTGCTCTCGCAAGCTCGATTCCAGGGCTGCTTTTTCCGAACGCAGGACCACCGCTTGCCGGACCAGCTTTTGATCTTGTGGTTTCAGGTTCGAGGCCTTCTCCTGAAAGATCCGGTTCAATTCGGCGCTGCGACTGCGGGTGAGAGTCTCCAACGCTTTTTCTTCTTTGTTCAGCTGGAGATACAGGCGGATCAGCTCTTCGTAAATCCGAGAGTGGCTCAGCGACAGAGTCTCTCCGCTGCCGGCGATGGCAGCGGAGGCGTCCTTAACTTCTTCCAGGATAGCGGTGGCTTCTTCCATGGAGGCCACCGCCTCTTCCAGGCGACCGGATACTTCCAGGAATCTTCCCCGCCAGTATAGCGAGTGGAGCAGTCCGTAGCGGTCGAAAACCTGCCTCTTCAGAGCAACCGCTTGCTCGAGATCTACCAGCGCCTCGGAGGTGTTGCCCGCTTCGCCCGCGATCACAGCCCGCAGAGTGAGAATGTCGCTCTCGATTGTACGGTCACCGGTGGAACGGGCCAACGGAAGGCTATCCTCGAGGCGGCGCTTTGCCTCCGGGATCTGACCTGCCTGGTGATGGAGCAGGGCCAGATGATAGAGGGTTAGGGAGCGACCGTGAACATCATTGATATGTGTCATGATGGCCAGAGCCTCGCCTTGCCAGGAGATCGCTTTGCTGATATCGCCTGCCCTCAGGTAGGCCGTTCCCAGTAGATCCGCTGCCAGAGCACGGGCGTACTGATCTTGGGTGTTAGTTTTGTAGACGGAGAGGAAGTGTTCGACGGCCTCCAGCGGTTGGCCCAACTTCAGATAAATCTCGCCGATAGCAAGACCGACCTCGGGTAGTTGCACTCCGGAGCTTCGGTAGAGAGTCACGGCTTCACCGTATTGGCCCAGGGCGGCCAGCACTTCGGCGGTCTTCATCTGAACTGCCGGACTTTCCGGAAGTTCCCGGAATGCGTGCAGAGCGTCGAGGAGACGTCCTTTTCGATAGAGGGCTTCGGCGGCCAGGACCCCTTCGGTAGGCCTCTCGTCTTCAGTGAGTTCTCGCAGAGAAAGCTGATCCAGCCAGACGGTACCGGTATTGAGGGTGAGTATTCTCAGATCGAAGAAGTTGAGGTCGCCGGAGTTGAACTGGGCTTTAAAGAGCTTCCAGTCATAGGTGCCGCCGGGCAGCGCTAGAGGTCGTTTGTGCCACCCTGCATCCATCACAAACTGGACCGCGCCCGGCGTGATTTCCTCGCCTCTGGCCCAGACCGAGAGCTCGTAGATTGTGTTCGGCTTGATTCCTCGGATTCGCTGGGAAGTGGTGCCGAAGAGGTGATCGCCTGCGGGGGTCAGGTTGGTGATGCGAAGAGAACTTTGGCCTCGATACCTGATCTGGCTGTCGGTCTTGGCGAAGGACCGGCAGGTTTTGCTGTTCCACCAGATGCCGAAATTGAAGTTGCCGCTTTCGTAGTGCCCGGTGCCCCACGGAGGCTGGAGTCCTTGCTCAAAATCCCCGCCTTGGACCAATTCTGGACTCGGGGCTGACCCGGTGGCGGGGGCGAATTGGCGCCTAAGGGAGCTGGCCTGAGCGGAGTTTGCTCTTGAATTTTCGCGGTCTCCACGGGTCATTTGAGCGGCCGAGACCCCTTCCAGGGCTCGAACTAGATCGAGAGCTTTCTGCTCGGCTTTAGCCTGCTCGGAGAGCTTTTGGTAAAGGTTCTCAGCCTTCTCGAAATCCCCCTGATTGAAGACCCGGTCGGCCTCCTCAAAGCCCGTTTGTGCTCCCACGGGGGCGATGAGTAAGAGGGAGAAAAACCACCATACGAAGAGTCTACATCGCCCCATATGTGGAGTTTCCAGTTCCTCGGACACCGACCCTCCCGGAGCGCCCCACCAATGCGAAGAGACCTCGTCGCCCGACGAGGTCTCTTGCTCAGCCTACAAACTTTGCGGATTTTGCACTGGGCATAGCCAGTAACAGGACTCCGAACAAGGCCAAAACCGCTCCCACACCCGCCTGCTGAGAAAGGGTCTCGCCGCCCAGGAAAAATCCTAAAAAGACCGCCACCACCGGGTTGACGTAGGCGTGGGTGGAAAGGGTTCCGGGCGATGTATTGTTCAGCAACCAGGTGTAGGCGCCGAAGGCCACAACCGATCCAAAGATGGTCAGGTATCCCAGGGCCAACCAGGCTTGCAGTTCCATTCCGGTAAGCGCCAGACGCTCGCCGCCTACCAGGCCGAGAGCGGAGAGAAATGCACCGGCAAAGAGCATATGCAGACCCGAGGCGAATACCCACCCTCGTTTTTGGGGCCGGCGATGGGCCCGCAACGAGCCCACCGCCCAGGCCAGTGCCGAGGCAAGACAGGCAGCTACGCCCAACAGTACGTTGTGGCCCGAAAGCGTGAGAGAAGCGCCCACCAGCCAGGCCACACCCAGCAGACCCAGCCCGACCCCTAGCAGGCGAGACCGAGTGAAGGTCTCTTTGCCGTCTAAAAGAGTAACCCAGACGGGGCTAGTTGATACCAGCAAAGCCGCCAGGCTCGACGTGAGCCACTGTTCCGACCAGGCTACCAGACCCGGTCCGCAGACCAACAGTAAAAAACCTAAGAGAGCGCTCTCTTTCCAGTCCTTCCACGTCCCTCTAGATTCACCCGACCAGCGGGCAAAACCGTACAACAGAGAGCCGGCCAACAAGAACCTCAGCCCGATCAGCAGCAGCGGCGGAAACCCTCCTTCCATTCCCACTCTGATTCCGAGAAAGGTCGACCCCCATACCAGATACACTGTCAACAGTGCCACTATAACAAAAACTTGCTTTTTCATTTTGAGTCACCTCCACTTTCACATTAGGCCCGGAGGGCTCGGAGAAAAACGGCCAGAATAGTGAAATTGTACACCGTATAGGCGATATATTTTATTGACTGTATACCCTTGAAAGGGGTGAGCTGTACTGGAAATGCCTAAACTGTATGAAAAAGTAGCGGAACAGATCAACGATCTGGTCAGTAAAGGTGTGTACAACTACGGCGAGCGAGTACCGTCGGTACGCCATTTGAGCCGGGAAATGGATGTGAGTACCACCACCGTGGTGGAGGCGTACAGATTGTTGGAGGATCAGGGTGTGCTGGAGGCCCGCCCGAAGTCCGGCCATTTCGTGTCGAGTCACCAGCCCGACGTGTCTCAACCTCTGGCCAAATGTCCGAACCCGGAGACCGCCGTGCCGGTTAGCGTGGCCGACATGGTAATCAAAGTGATGGAGGACAACCAGCGGGGGGATCTGGTGTGCCTGGGCGGAGCGGATGCCGCTCCCGATCTCATTCCCACCAAGCGCATACAAAAAGCGGTCAACGGTGCCCTTAGTGAGGCCAAGAGTTTGACTCACTACGACATCCCTCCCGGCTGTTTCGAGCTACGCTTGGCGGTGGCCAAGATGGCGGTGGCGGCGGGATGTCACTTGAGTCCGGAGGAGATCCTCCTGACCAACGGATGTCAGGAGGCTCTCACCCTCTGTCTTCGCGCGGTTTGCCAGGTAGGAGACGTGGTGGCCATCGAGTCTCCCACCTTCTACGGACAGCTCCAGGCCATCGAGATGTTGGGGCTTCGGGTCCTGGAGATCCCGTCTGATCCCACCGACGGGATGAGCCTGGACGCGCTACTGCTCGCCCTGGATCAGATGCCGGTGCGGGCTGTGGTGGCCACGCCCAGCCACAACAACCCCACGGGTAGCTGCATGAGCGCCGATAATCGTCGCGAGTTAGTGGACATTCTGGCCCAAGCGGGGGTTCCGTTGATCGAGGACGACGTCTACGGCGATCTGGGCTACGGCTCCCGGCGCATACCGGCTGCTCGCTCCTTTGATCGCGAGGGCAACGTACTGTACTGCAGTTCTCTTTCAAAGACCCTGGCGCCCGGTTATCGCTTGGGTTGGACCGCGGCCGGACGTTATCACCATGAGGTCCAGAAGCTAAAAACCTTGACCAATTTGGCCTCTCCTTCGGTGCTGGCCCTGGGTTTGGCTTACTACCTGCAGGGCAACACCTACGAGCGCTGCTTGCGTAGCCTGCGAAGAGAGTACGCTCGACGGACACGGGCTATGCGGGAAGCCGTTCTAGCCCATTTCCCCGACGGTACGAGGGTGTCCGATCCGCGCGGCGGCTACGTCTTGTGGGTGGAACTGCCCAGGCGAATCAATACCCTGGACCTCTATCCCCAGGCCAGGGATCTCGGCATCGTCTACACACCGGGACCTCTCTTCTCGGCGGGAAAGCGATATAAGCACTGTCTTCGGTTGAACGCAGCCACCTGGACCCATAGGGAGAAGCAGGCTATTGAAACGCTGGGACAGCTTTTCAAGAGCGTGAAGTCTTGACAATCGAGGTGCATCACCAGCAGGTCTCCCGTTATCAAGCGAGAACCGCGGCCCGGTTAGGGGAGGCCTGTCACAGGAATCTTTTCAAAGCGTTGTAGAGAGAATTGGAATGTGCAAGAAGTCTTACCCCTTAATTCCAGCCATATTGATAGTGTTGAGCCTGCTGGGTCCCGTCTCGGCCCAGAATAGTGCGGGACCTCCGATCGGGAAATACCAGGTCAGACAATACATGACCACGCTGGGCTACGTCACGATCAAGAGTAATAATACCTACGAAGTGAGCGGGGTGTTGGGCAAGTATGCGTATAATCCCGGCTCCGGTGAGATCGTCTGGAAGAGTGGTTCGTATAAAGAGTGGGGATGGAAAGGCAAGTATGAGCTGATCCCCAGCGACGGAACCCGTCCTCAGCAGCACGTAATTCGTTTAACCAGCGAGGCTGATGGACTAAAGATGGACGGTTGGTACCTTACCCAATAGAGATAAGGTACCACTAACCGTTCGTCCGAGTTGCCGCTCGGAGCTCGCGCCTGCAAGGGGCTAGCGGCGTGCGTAAATGACACCTGAGCTGGGACTGTTGGAATGCTCGCTAACTTTCTGGCGCGCCGAGCCGTTGGACCCGATCAGAGTTCTCGCTCCAGGGCTTGCCACCAACTCGGTATGTCCACGACTATGGTTGATCCAGACATCTCCCGGCTGAGCCTGGCTGGCGGGAATTTGACGATATCCTTGTTTCTGAAGTTCCTTTTCGAAGGCTTTCACGTTGATGTGATGACCCTTCACCAGTCCCTGGCTCTCCAAAGCGGAACTCACAAAGTCCACACAGTTGTTGGTCACCCCACCGGCTGCCGTGAAGTGAGGCATATCGCCTTTCAAGCCGATTGAGTCTCGTCCGATGTACTTGCGAGCCAGGTCTACCGCGGCCTGACCACTGCCCTGGGCTCCTGGGGTTCCCGGATTAACCGGGGACGAGTTATTCACACCGCCGAAGCCGGGTGAGCCTCCTCCAAGGGAGGGAGATCCGCCTCCCCCTGTGGGAAACCCGCTTCCGCCGCCCAAAAAGTTGCCCATCCCAGGGTTGCCCATGGGGCCCCCGCAGCCCAAGGGAGAGCCTCCGAACCCGCCGAAGTTGCCTCCGCCCATCGGCGACCCACCCATCATTTGACTCATCAGTTGCAACATCATCTGCATCATCTGCATCATCGCTCGAGCTTGGGAAAAATTGCCTGACATAGCGCCACCGGCGCCGAAGGGACCCTGGCAACCGCAGTTTGCACCGGGGTTAAGATTTAGTGAGAGGTTCATTTGTTTTTAGCTCCTGGCTTCTTGGCTGTCTATAGCGTAAGGCAATCTGTGGCCAGGTTGAGGTTGACTTTATCAAGCCACGACAGTGAGCTTTGCAAAGCTCAAAAATTCGGGGACAACGTGGTGCAGCTCTTCCCTGATGACAATTTCAGCCAGGTCCCTCCAGGTTGGTAACCCAGCATTCATTTCT
>JBAYRN010000185.1:0-8517 GCA_041676625.1 Vulcanimicrobiota bacterium | reverse complement strand
CTCGTTCCCCAAGTGCATCTTTGTCCAGATTCGACTTCTCTCCTGAGCATATTCTGAGCATATTCAACCCTTGGCCGACTCCCGGACTCAAAATGCCAACCGGGCTAAAAATTCCTACAGCCCTGCGAAATCGTCTGGCCCTCACCAATGGGCAAAGGATAATCCGCGTAAGCGAACTCGGCCAGGTTCTTGGGCACGAACCTCTCCCGAGGCACTCTCCGAAAAGCGTCAATAACGCGCTTTCCAATGCCGCGCCCGGCCAAAGCCTGAACCAGCATCTTCTCCTTGCCTGCCTGCAAATCGCTCATCCTCGAAACCCTCTCTCGCCCATTGGACCTAAGCCCCCGCAGAGATTATGGCCCAAACCGCGGAAAACAGGGTAGATACGGACGTGGCAAAAGCCACCCATCCCAGGCGACCTCCGGGGTGGTAGGAAACACCAGCCGCGGAGACCGCCTCAGCCGAGACCATGTCGCAAAAGAGCGCAAGCGACACGCCCTGATTCGAACTCAGCGAAGCGACCTGACGCGAACCGCGCCCACAGCGTCGATAGTGGAGTTTCGCTTACCGCCGGCCTCGTCGGTGAGACGAAGGTAGCGAACACCGACTTTGAGATTGCCAAACTCCATTCGGCCACCACCACCCGGAGCGGGTGCGACGGTAGTCCACTTTTTCGCATCAAAACTCACTTCGACTTTCAGCGGGCCCTTCAAATCTCCGAAAATGACCAGGTCGTGACCCTCCCCCGCCAGGGCTACGTGATCGGAAAGCAAGAGAACCACCGAGCCACCCTTGCCTAGCTCCATAGAGCCCCCGCCTTGAACACTGGCATCAGGCTGCCCTAGAATTCGTTGAGGATAGATGTTGCTCCAAGTGACCGGAAGGGCGCCAGGCAGATAAAACGCCACAGCATCAAAGTAGGTCAAGGCACCGTCACCTGTGGGAGAAGGCGCGGTCTCAGAAGAGGCGGGAGCGGCCACAGAACCGATGGCGCCAACGGCGTCGATATCGGCTCCTGGAGTTTGACCGCTATGGCCCCCCTGGCTAGGGTCGTCCTTAAGTCTGACAAAGCGAAACTGCTGTCCGGGCCGAGTCTTGGGTCCAATATCGATGTAGGCCGTGCTGCCCTGGATTTTTCCCACTTCTATCCAGGTGGCGCCATCCTCGCTGATCTCGACGAAGGTGCTCTCGATATCAGGGCCGGCTTCAAAAATGTAGAGGTCGTTTCCCGGAATATCGACCAGACGATTGTCGACAAACTCTAAAGTCAGCACCCCAGCCCTACCCAGGCTGACGTAGGTCGCTCCGTCCGTTTGCTGAAAATCGGGCACTCCCAAAGCGCCATCGGGTTGCCGGAACTCCTCGGCCGGCTGAGGTGCACCAGGCTGGAAAGTCACCACTCGGTCTGCGAAAGACGCCGCGCCGTTAGGAAAAACGATGATATCTGAGCCCTTCCCTCGCACTTCCAGAGGGGTCTGAGCCGCGGAGGGCAAGGCGAGCACCAGGGCGCTCAGAAAGCCTAGACTCGCCTTGCGAAGAAGAAAACCAGAGAAATTACGATCTTTGTAGGACATCAACATGAGGGGCCCTTTAATCGGACGGCCACCATATCCTGCGCATCCCTATCCTGTTCAAAGAGATTCTCAACGTAGAGCTGAAACGAAAAAGGGCTCGAAGCCGCAACGTTCAATGTTTCGTAATGGAGAGCCCTTCCCACCTAGAGAGTTTCCTCAACGAGCTGAAGGCCTCTGGACAGTCCCAGGGGCAAGGCCACTTCACCGTCGCCAGAGAGAAAGCGCTGGAAAAGCTGGCCGAGTTTCAGCTGCCCTTCCAGGGAGCCTGGATCGTCAAAGTGGTCCAAGCCGTGGTCGCCTTCGGAGTCGCAACGCCCATCGCCATTGGGCAAACCCGCCGTGTCACCAGCATAAAGTTCGCCGGTAAGCCCCCCTGCGCTCCTGCCTACTACTCATCTTACTCACACGCCTCTCTAAAGTGGGCTTGGCTTCCACTTCCGACTCCTCACCCTCGGACTTTCGAGTAAGGGAGGACCGGGCCTGGATGTGCGGCTTTTCGGGATTCATAACACTAAACACCTCGCAGAGACAATTCTGCTCAAAGTGAGGCTCTCCCTGGATATTACAAGGGTCAAGCTTAGAGTTTTCTTTCGGCGTCGCCCGAAGCCTTGGGTAAGCGCTCCTTGTACTGAAAAAAATCCGAGGCTGAAGCCTTGTACACCAAGCCGTCGACCGCGTTCTTATAGACGTCTTTGTCGTGGTTTTTCCACTTCCAGTTTCGCAGTTGCCCCTCTTGAAGATTGGACATGACATCGACAACCAAATCCGAAATGATCTCCGTTGGCCGGGTGATCGAACCGTCGAGTTCAAGGTTGATGAGGTCTCCTACGTGCACATACCAGCGGGAACCGGGCACACGTGGGACGGGGTCTCCTTGAACAACCACTCGCAGGGCACCAGGAGACAAGTACTCGTAAAAATTTCGAAAGTTGAGGTCTCCCACCCGTGGACTACCCGATACTATCAGAGTGTGGTTGGCAAACTTACGGTCAAAGTTGAGATTCACATCAAAAGAGCACAGGGTTGCTTGAGCTCCTCCAAGGCTGTGTCCAAAAATGTAGAGATTCTTGCCTTGATGCTGCACGAGGGCGTTGATGATCTGCTCTCGCAATCTGTCGTAGGCCTTGTTAAAGCCCCTGTGCACCTCCACTCTGGAGGCCAAGCCCTGTTGCTTACTGGTGGGGAAAACAAAACTGGGAGTTGTCTTGAACGCCGTGGCATCGGTCAAAATATTGCCCGCTGTTTTGTGGCCTTGGGTCCAGATCTTCCCAGCTTCGCTGCCCCGGAAAGAGACCACGATATCGTTTCCGCTCACGGCCACGTAGGCTCGAAGTCGGTCGGTGTGGTAGAAGCGGGAATCGGCATCGTTGGAGTTAGAGGTGATCAGGGAGTTTCCCACCACCTCATAGCCATTGTCTCTGAGAGCTTTCAAGACCTCGGCTTCGCTCGGTAAAGAGACCCAGGAAACGTGCTGTTGCATAGTTTTTATGGTCCGGACCCGATCCATATTGAAGTCTTTGGTGGGACTGAGAAAGGGGCCGGTGCTTTGCTCTACTCGAGTGGCCGGTGGGTTCTGGGGTGGAGCCACATTGGTCGAAGCGACTTGGGTGCTGTAGGTGTTATTGGCCTTGTTGGACTCGACGATTTGGTTAGTGGAGTCGATCTTCACCGTAACTTGACTCCCCGGAGCGACTTTCAGGTCGCTAGTCCACTCCAAACTGCCTTGAGAATTCTGTAGACGGCGCTCGGGGTCGAGGCTCCACAGAGTCATGCCACCCCAAGGTCGTTGATTTGCGTCGAGATACACCGAGGAGCTCTGCGGTCGTCTGTGAGTCCAGACGTCGTCGGGAACGCGACCACCCATGTTCTTGAGGCGGACGGTGACCTGTCCTTGAGCGTTGAGATAGACGCGCTCCACCATGAGGTCGGGAAGGGGTGCGGTGTTGGAAGTGTTGCCGGTCGTGGAGTTGGTGGTGCTCTGTGGACTGGCGTCGAGTGATACTTGAGAGGATGGAGACTGGGGGGCTACATTCGTGAGGTCGGGCGAAGCCTGGCTGCTGCGGCTGAGGGTCCAGGGGTAGACTTTTGCATCACGATACCAACCGTACTCTCCCTTGGAAAACGAGCCGTTGGCAGAATTGAAATAGAGCCGAAACCAACCCAATCGTCCGTTGTCCGTGAAGTGTCCGGCGTAGTGATTGGAATTCCAAAGCCCCACAATGACCCCTTTGTCCGCGTTATCGCCCATCAAAAAATTGTCTTGGGTCTCCAGCCGCACCTCGCCGAGCGAACTCTGGTAAACACCGTCCACCACTTTTCTAGAGTTGGAAATCGGCTTCAAAGGCTGATTCTTAGACAAAAAATTCTTGAGATCCGGGGCCGTCGAGGATGTACGCGTTCCCTTCCAATCTTTCAGAGTGGTGGAAGGGGGGTAACTCCAACTTCCTATAAACTCGCCGGGGCTTTCCATCTTAAAGGTAATCTTCCCGGCTTTGGCATGACCAGCGTTGGTGAAGGTCCCCTCCAGCAAGTCGAAACGCTTTTCCGCGAAAATCAGGCCCACCGAAGAGTAGTCTCCAATGACATACTTGCCCACTTCGTAGAGGCGCAGCTCTCCGTAGGAGGAGGACCATGTCCCTTGCCAGTCTTGGGCTGCACTTAGCTGAGTCAGGAGAAGGATAATGGCGACGAAGTACTTTGGAAGAAGGCGAAATTGTCCAGGCATCATTCTATGAACCTTGTTATACCCGCCGCAAAGGTCCTTTCAGGGTGGACGGCATCTTAATGAGGAGATGGTTAAGACAGAGATCAGCTCTTACCAGCGAGCTTCTTCAAAGCTTCCAAGGACTCTGGCCGCAAATTGAGCTTCGCGGATCGTTCCCATCGGTAGACGCTGGCCGCCGTGACGCCCAACCGGCGCGCAAACTCGGGCCCGGAGAGACCCAGACGCTCACGGAGAGCTTTGACCTCCGTTCCGTGTTGGAAGCTCACCTCTTGTGGAGTCTCGTTTGCCTCAAAATCCAGGTCAAAGTCTAAGTCTATGCCAAAAATATCCGAGAGCTGTTCGTCTGGCAAAGCGTCGTCACCCTGGTCGGAGGAGGTCGAAACTAGGTCCACCACAAGAAGCTCGGCTGGGTCGACCTCTCTCAACAAAAACAGTAGGTCGGGCTGCTCGTCGAGTCTGTTTCCCACCCCGTAGAGCACGGCGGCCACGTGCTTGCACATGGTGGCCCAGTCGGGGCAAGAACAGGAAAGCTTGATTTCCTTGGGCTTGGGGAAGAGCCCCGACTGCCGATCCGAGACCACCGACATCACTTCGTGAGAAAGCTTGCCTTGCAAGAGCTCTATGAGCGAACCGATTTGCCCGCTGCATTTGTCCTTGACTTGCTCCCAGAGCTTTTCTTCGAGTTTGGTCACTCGAATCTCCACATCATACATGGAACTCCCACTGACCTTGGCCTTCACCACTCCCGGCTCTATGGCCAAATGACAGACCGAACCGTTGCGCGCGTAGCTGCGGCCCCTAGGCAATCGATTGGCGTAGTCGGAGAAGGATTCCAAATGAGTGCACCAACCCTTGCCCCAGAAACTGCGGGCTATCAGTCGACCCTCGATCTTGACGGGCTGAATCTCCATACCCTTCTTGCGAAGCTTGCTCATCTCTCTTTCGGCCTTGGCCCGCTTCTCAGCTACCGTAACGTAAGCTCCAAAATAGGCCATGACTAGACCCCGGCCTTCGTGACATCGAGACTCACGAAATCCAAAAGCGCTTCATCGGACAGTTCGGTGAGATTCAATTCCGCCTCCCCGCTCAGAATTTGCTCGGCTAGGCTCTGCTTTTGAGCGATGAGGTCGTCGATGCGCTCTTCCAAGGTGCCTCGAGTGACAAATTTATGCACCAGCACGTTCTTGCTCTGGCCGATACGAAAAGCCCGGTCGGTGGCCTGATTTTCTACTGCGGGATTCCACCAGCGGTCGAAGTGAATCACCTGAGAGGCCCTAGTGAGATTTAATCCCGTACCCCCCGCCTTTAGGGAAAGCACAAAAAACGGAGGGCCGTCTTCTGCCTGAAATCTCTCCACTAAGTCCGCTCTCTTCTTCACGGCCGTGCCTCCGTGCAAGACCAGGCCTGGTCGACCGAACACTTCGGCCAGATAGTCTGCGATAGGGTCTATGATCTCGCGAAATTGAGTGAAGACCAGCGCCTTTTCTTGCCGCTCGGCAATCTCTGTGCAGATCTCGCCCAAACGTTGAAACTTTCCGCTTTTCTTGGGGTCGAATTCCCCGTCACCAGTTAGCTGCGAAGGATGGTTGCAGATCTGCTTGAGGCGCATCAAAGACTGCAAAACCAAGCCTCTACGAGCCATGCCGTCTTTTTTCTCTAGGCCCTCTTTCAAAGAATCCAGAGCCTTTTGATAGAGCTTGACCTGGGCCTTGCTGAGGATGCAGTAATCCCGCATCTCCACTTTTTCCGGCAGGTCCGACACCACCTTGGGATCGGTTTTGAGCCGTCGCAAAATGTAAGGGCCCACCAAGCGTCTCAAGGGAGCAAACTGATCCTCCGAGCGAGCTTGCAGGCCTTTCACAAACTCTTTGAAGACTTTGGCCGAGCCGAGCAAACCGGGATTGAGAAAATCGAAGAGCGACCAAAGGTCGCCGAGTCGATTCTCCACCGGCGTTCCGGTGAGGGCTATGCGAGCTTGGGCCTGGAGCTTCTTCACGGCCCGGCTTTGGCGAGCCGAGGGGTTTTTGATAGCCTGGGCTTCATCCAGGATGAGCATTCTCCACGGCCGCTCGTTGAACCATTCTTGGCGATAGACCATAGAATAAGTGGTCACGAGCAAGTCCACCCCGTCGAGCTGACTCGGCAATTCCTCCAGTTCGCTTCGACTCATCTCCGAGGGGTGGGCAAATCGGAGATGAAGAGAAGGGGCAAAGCGGGCCGCCTCGGATTTCCAGTTGCCCAAGAGCGAGGCCGGGACGACCAAGAGCGAGGGCGCCCTTCCTGAGTCTTGCTTGTCACTCAGTAATAAAGCTAAGACCTGAATCGTTTTCCCCAAGCCCATATCGTCGGCAAGACAGGCTCCGAGGCCCAATCTGCTGAGAAAGCGCAGCCAGTTCAAACCGGTCTGTTGATAGGGTCTTAAAGTGGCCCGCAGGCCTTGGCCGGGATCGGTGGCCTGGAGCGTGGCGGGTTCGCGGAGTCCGGTGAGGATCTCACGCAGAGCCGCACCCGCCTCCAGATGCATCCACTCCCTCTCCTCCTCCTCTTGAGCGGCGTCCTCTCTCAAATCGGCGGAAGCCCCCGCCAGAAGGCGCATGCCTTCCACAAAGGAGACCTCTCCCTGCTTTTCCAAAACTTTCCAGTGGTCCATGGCCTGGCGGAGCCTCTCCCGGTCCACCTCCACCCATTGACCCTTGACGAAAACCAAGCCGTCCTCTCCCCGAAGCAAGCTTTGCACCTCCTGGGCGCTCAAGGTCTCCTCCCCCAAAGCCACGTCCATTTGGAAATCCAACAAGGCGTGATTTTGAATAAAGGCGTTGCAGTCGACGCCCGACATAGATATGATCGCCGCCAGAGACTCCCCGGTTTAGCGTTGGTTAAGCAACTCGCCAATACCAGGGGTCTCTTTTTCTTTCCTAGACGTCGGGGGACGATCGCCAGATAAACTTCACGAAACCGGCAGCATGCCGGCCATAGAACTCAAGCCTCTACACTTTCTCGGCTCCATTACGGAGATGAAATTGCCCGCGTTCCAAGCGCTTGGCGATGATGATGAAGCCGGTTCGGTCCCATAGCAGCCCCTTCAAACAGTTCCGGCGGCGATTGAGAAATCCATGAGCCGGTTTGGCCAGGTAACTTGGCCGCGAATGCCCCCGGGAGCCAAGGAGTCGAATCCGCGCACAGTCAACCTTCATCCATGACCATCAAGAGAGAGATTCTGAAAGCCATCGAGAGCCTGCCCGACGACTGTGATTACGACGACGCCGATTACTGCCTTTTCGTTTGCCGCAGTCTACGTGAAGCCCTGGACTCCAAGGAGTTCATTCCCCACGAGGAAGTGGTTCGGCAAATGGAGGAGCTTCGCCGCCGCCCGCGCCGAGAAATCGGGACGGATAAGCAAGAGGCCTTGCTCCTCATCCAAGAACTATCAGATGACTGCAGCTTCGGCAGAATCCGACAGGAGCTGTCCCACCACGAAGGGCTCCGCCAAGCCGCTCGCTCATACCTGGAGTCCCTGGGAACAGATTGAGGTAATCCGGGTGGGGTCTCACTGGGGTCAAGATTCGAATCGAACACTCGAGAAATCGAACGTCGGAAGTCGAATAAAGCCGGTGGTTACAAGCCTTGTGCGCGGCAGGCACGACAGGCCTCGAACGCCGGGCCCACGGTTTTGGAGACCGGGGTCACTGACGCGGCTTGGGGATTTTTTGTGAGCTCTTGCACGAGCAGCATCAGGACGCTATTCTGACGCCGAACGAGCCTGCGCGAGAGCGGGACCATTATCTGGAGATTCCTGATGTCTGGTGCCACTTGCTCTCGTTCCCGCGCCCCCGCCGGCTCGCCGGTGTCGCTATCGTCAACGCGACGCTTTCCTCAGCCCCCTCTGGCGAATCCTCGTAGACCACTTGGAGACGTTTGTCGCTACCTACGACAGCCGGTTCGTCGACGCTTACGGGCCGCTAAAGCCGTATGCCGAGAAGGCCTTCGGGAGCCTTCTCTTATGTGGTGACCCAAATCTGGGCGTCACGCGTTTCTCGTGTTGCACTTGCAACATTGAGCTCGCCGTTCCATTCAGTTGCAAGACCAGAATTTGCCCATCCTGCGCCAAGCGCAGAGCCGAAGAGGTGGCGGCCAACCTTGTCGAGCGCCTGCCGGCCACGGCTCATCGCCACCTCGTTGTCACGATCCCCCGTAAGGCGGGCCTGCGTCTTCGTATCT
>JBAYRN010000184.1:0-8518 GCA_041676625.1 Vulcanimicrobiota bacterium | reverse complement strand
AATGACAGCTCCCTTCTGTAACTTTAAGCGGTTCACAGGAGGGAGTCTCTCTTTAGGCTCCAGGATATGTCAAACTTTGGGAGTCTCCCCGGCAGAGCCGGGGGTTTACCAATGATTAATTATATCTAGGCTCAGAATGAGACCGCTCTCGATATCGTTCGTCAGACTCAATTTGTAGCCGTTAAAAAGCTTGCTGGCACTCTTTCGGCCGTGTCGCATTTCTGGATCACTCACAGAAAGGATCCGGTCTTTCGCCGTACCCTGACGGATTCGCACCATCTCCCCAAGGAGGTGAGAGTTCCCTGACGATTCTTCAGACGGATCGGTGCCTGGCTCTTCCGGGGGAGTGACCGTGGGCGCCTCTGCCTCTCCTGCCTCCGGGACGGTGGGTTCAGAGGGTACCGATTCCGAGGCTTCAACAGAGCCTGTTTCGGTGCTGTTCTTGGCAGAGGTGGAATCTTTGCCGCCTCCTTTATTCGGAGGCTCGGGCCTCGGTGTCGTATCCTGTATTATTATGCGACGTAGCAGAGCCGAGGCCTCAACGATCTTTGGTGCGTATTCGACAGCCTTCTCGGCTAACGTGTCCGCCAGCAGCAGAATTCTTTCCGCGTCGGCCACCAAGCTGTTCAAGAACACTCGACGTTGAGTTTCGTCGTTCCAATCGATTCCAGCTTCCCCCTTAAGGCTTGAAGCTTCCCAGTATCTAGCAAAGTCGTTCTTGGTCGCCCATTGCTCAGGAGATATATCCTGCAACCTCGCCAGAACCTGGCCAACTTTTTGGATCCCGTCACCGATGAGATTGTATGTATCTCTGACTGCCCCTCGGCCAAAGATGGGTGTGGTGTCCATCGCTATCTGAAGGGGCCCTCTGATAATACCTAGCTTGCGGGCCGTCCCTAGGATACTTTTGAATTGCTTCTCGGCCACATCGTGAAGAAGAACTTTCGCTCGAAACTCCTGAAGCGTACTCCGACCGCATAGCCTCACAGCAATCTCTATATCTAGAGCGACCGACCAGCGAACATCAAAGGTCGACCGCTCTATCGCTTCCTCATCAGAACACTTATCGTACATCTGAAGCAAAAGCAGAGTAAACATCTGCCCTGGTGGTTTACAGGGCCTACCATTGTCCTCACAGTACAGATACTCGAACTGATAATCGTCAAACAGTTCCTCTGCATGGTCGGCCAGGAGTGCGTAGAACGAATCGTCTTTCAGTGCATTCCGATACTGGTTCCTGGCGGAGAATAGGCTTTTCTGAGAGTCTCGTGCTCGAAACATACCCACCTATTCTCGGCGCGTCTGAAATTCCATGCTGAGAATTACGAATCTGTCAATGGGGTTTCCGGTCGCGTTTCTAGAGCACCGTCTATGTTCGGATTTCGGTTTGACGGTGGTCAGACGCAGTCGGCCCTTTCAGCGGGAAGAGTGAGATTCAGACAACGTCCTCAGTTGCCATACACCACTCCGGAATGAGCCTCCAGGTCGAAGGTTTGGGGCGCCGTAACTCCGTCGAGTTCAAACAGCGGAGCATCGAGAAACTGTTCCGGAAACGTGTCGTTACCCCAGATCTGCTGATAGAGCGTCCACAGCCGGTCGACCTGGGCGTGGTGCAGGAAGAATAGCGGGTCGTTGGGAGAAGAGGCCGTCTGCATCTGGCCACCGACCCAAACATGTACCCCGTTGTGCATCGCGGAGCCGGTGGGCCACCAGCCTTCCAAGTAGTTTCGAAATGAAGACTCGATGGGCGATTCCATATTGAAGGGGGCGGAATCGTAGGGTCGATACACGAGAAAAGCGTTCTCGACCTGAGTCTGAGTGGGAAAAAGTGCTTGAACGTCGCCGAAGTTTCTCTGCAGAGGCCCCGCTAATATCGGGAAATCTATATCTCCGTCATGCTCGTCATCGGTATCATCGAGCAACAGCACCGTCCATTCGCCCTGGCGGAAGGGACCGCTGGTGACCGCGAAGTTTTGATCGGGGTCGCCATTTCCTCCCATAAAGTCGTCCGCGAACACTGCCTCGAAAGAGCCTTCGCGGGCCCAGTCCCAGTAAGGAATCGTAATGCTTTGGTCTCCGCTTACCCTTCTTAGTTCAGACTCGAAGCGTCGTAAATATTCTCGATGCCATGGCAGAAAATTGGGGTTCATGTGAGCGTTGGAGGTCATTTGTTCAAAGGCGGCGGTGTGCAGCTCCACGAAATAGTCGTAGGCGTTCACCTCCGGGTCGTAAGCCGAGGGCACGGATTTCATCTGTTTGACCGCGGAGACAAAGCGGGCTTTCTCCTGCGCGTTGAGCTCGGTGACCGACTTTCTTACCAGGGGCGCCGGAACGGTGGGCACGCCGGACGAGCTGATCGGGTCGACCAGATTGGTCGAACTGCCACAACCCACGAATAAGAGGGTGCCCAGCAAAAGTAAAAGCTTGTTTCTCATCATTTTTGATTCCTTTTGTTTACGATAGTTTGGGAGGGCAGGACAATCATGGGAGGGGTTTCTTCAAACCAGTCTCTTGACCGGACATCCAGAGACCGGGAAACAAGATCGAAGGTCCGGGCCTGTCCTACCGTGCCGTAGCCGAGATCCCCTTGCAGATGCACCGCTATTCCGCCCGGACCCGCTCCCAGAGAGTAGTTTAGGGGAATTTGAACTTCCTGCCCGCTGACGGCTGTGCCGACGGAATGCCGGGAAGACGCTCCGGTTACAGAACCTGTCCCCTTGATGGTGAGACGTACATCCTTGACATCACCTAGAAAACGGATGGACAAAAAAGAAGCTGTGCAAGACATCTTGACCGGCAACCTGTCTTTGGCCGGCACAGGCACTGACAGAAAGAGAAGTAGGGTTAGCATTAAAAGTGTGATTTTTTTCACGATAAGGTGACGGCCTTTCTTAACGAGTGATAACAATGTCGGTGGTGGAGGGCTGATCAGCCAGATTCAGGAGTGATACAACGTAGATTACACCGGGCCTGGTGGCAATCGTGGCGATATCGTCCTCAAACGGGTCCTGGTTCTCGTCCTCCGTCGCGTCTCCGTCGTCTTCGACCTGAACCCCGGCTTGGTAGAGGATGATCCCTATACTTCCCACCGTGGAGCCGGAATTAAGAGCTCGAACGGTCACGGTGGAACTGTCTCCGGTGAATCGAAGAAAACGCCCGCTCTCCAGCCAGTTGTACGTCTCGTCCTCGGCCGGGCCCAGAGTCACGGAAAAGGGGCCGGCGTCGATATCTGTGGTGACGTCGAGATAGAGAGGTAGCACCCCGGGCAGCCCGGCATCGTGGGTTTCGCCCTCGCCGAATGCGTTGAGTGAGTTCAGTCCGAAGTCCGAATTGGGCGAGGAAAAAGCCAGCAAAGCTTGCAGGGAAGCGAGTTCGCCCGGCGTGATCTCGATTTGTACCATTCCGTGTAGAAATGAAAAGATGGTGGTGAGCGCGCTTGACTCCCGCTGCGCCTCCAATGCCGCGATGAAGATCGAGGGAGACAGAGCCAGGTCATCCGCGAAGTTTGAGTCTCCTCCCTCGGCTCTGACAGGATCGAAGAGATCGAAGAGGATTGCTTCCACGGTAGCCTCGGAAAACCAGCCCGGATTCGGGTCGACAACGCTCAGGTTGCATTCCATGGTGTGACTGCTACCGGTGGGAGTGGAGGTATCTTTGTAGATCGGGTCTTGCAGGGCCAGACCTCCCAGCGCGTTACCGAACCCTTCGGAAAAAGCCAGCCGGGGCTCCTTGATTTCGCCGAAGCCATGAGTCCCTCCAATGTTGTTGTCACGAAACCGATTGAACTGAATCCAATGACCGAACTCGTGAATCATCACATGCCAATCGAACTCGTCAGTATCGGCGGCGGCAAACCCAAGGATAAAAAGTTGATTTTCCTCGCTGCTAAAATGGCTGGTGTCGATCGCTCCATCCGATTTCTCGCCAGAGGACGGCCGATTTTTTTCACTCCAATTGACCACGCACACCGGCATCCCGGCCGGGTCCAGACCGCCCTCGAGGAAGAAGCGATATCCCGTGAGGATACCGTCCAAGCAAGCAAAAGGACCGGAGCTCCGTATCGCCCCTTCCGGCTGAACTCCGTCCAAGGTGTAGCCGGTGGGAAAGTTGATGGTCACCTCGGTCGCCTGTTCGTCCAGCCAATCGGAATCGGCAGCGTAAGGCGCACCACCGCGCGTATTATCCACCACCTTAATCGGCGCGCTCTCCCCTTCTAGTTCGACCGTTTCGGCCCATACACGTATCTTCATCTCGCCCGGCTGGTGAGGGATCGAGAAGCTGAAGGTCCCCTGGCCGCCGGTATGGCTTTCTTCGAGAATCTCACCGTTTCGATCCAGGAGCTGTACACGCACGAAGCGACAAGGGCGGCTGACCGGATTGGCGAAGTCCAGGACCGCCGGGGCCACCGCACTCTGGTCTGGCCGAAGCTCGCTGAGAGGTAGAAGGCTCTGGTAGAAGACGGTTCCGCTGATTTGACGAGATGGCTGCGGATAGCCAGCGGTACCGGTGAAAACATACTCTTGTAGCCCGGAGCCGCCACACCCGCAAAGCAGTAGGCAAAACAGTAAAACTGCTCGACTGCCCAATTCTCGTAGGGGGCTGCGCAGCAGGTACTTATGAAACAAAAACGATCTCCTCGGAGTTATTGACGCTCGATCCCCGACTTCAGAAAACTGTTCCTCAAGATGACCCACAGTGACCGGGCGGACTATAACAAGCTCGAAAGCGGTTCGTCAATGCCTGGTTGACCGATGTGGTTCGACCATGGGACGGCGCGAAGTTCCGCAAAGCGGGCCCGCTGACGCTTCGCCTCCATAGACAAATATCACCGCCGTAGCGGTGATATCTTATTATCGGTTAGGTCCGGGAGAGATGAGCATTCCCGGAGGGCATCTTCTTAGCATCTGCCTGATTCGAAGCTGCAGAGGTGTGAGTAGGCCCATGGCTCGCTTCTGGCACTTGTTCCGATGAAAAGGGTTGTGGCATCGTCGACGTGGACGGAGGCGCAGTCTACGACGGCCTCCCCCGCAGGGGGAGGGTCGAAACGGACGATGAGGTCGAATGCAACCTCCAAAGGTGATTCCGGCGAGGTTATTCGTAAGTGACATAGTGTATACTCCTTTTCGTGTTTATCCAACTTTTTTTAGGGGTTTAGGCGATGTACGCGCCATCAGACTTCTGATAGGTTTGATCCGCTGCGAGCAAATCGACAGTAGCTAAGGCAAATTCGTCCTGGGCAAGCTCAACTTCGTCATCGGCTCCGCCAAGAAGAGCAAGAGACATGTTTTCCAACGCTTGTTGGCATCTGTTGAGGGCGTGAATTCGTAAGGGCTCAACTTCAGCCCGCGCTTGGCTCTGAAGACTTCGGCAGACAGTGTTCAAGCGCTTAGCTGCTGTAGCAGAACTGAGATTACCGGTGTTCCATTCCTCTATCACGTCTGCGACTTTGATGTACTCCTCGGTAGTGACATCGGAGTCCTCCTCGGTCTCTTCCGGAGCGTCCCGCGACAAGAGTGTCGGTACCGGAGCCCCACAAGATCCGCAAGTAGAGGAGGCTAGATTTAAGGACGTTCCACAGCGCAAGCATTGGTCACTTGATTCTTGAGCGGGAGTGCTCAGGAGAGCCGCCTCGAGTTCCCGATAAGCCTCCACCGATCTATTGATTCCGATCTGGAGTTGCCGAAAGCCTTCAACAGCGTATCTCTCGTCATAGTCTAAGAGACAATCTTGTAGAGCGTCCAACCCCCTAAGCTGCTGACGATACCCACTCACAAGCGTTCGAACGACTCTATCCTCGGTCTCATCGTGATCTTGTACAGAATCCTCAAGAGCCTCCAGTTGTTCGTGAACGACCACCTCGATTTGAGCGAGTAGGCTTTCCAGTTGGTCCAGCTTAGCCTCGTCTTCTTCGGCGGCGCTCCAAGCTTGTTGGAGTGAGCGCATCAGCGGAGTGTCGTAGTTTCCGTCTGCGTCGAGAAGTACCATGTCTTCAGGTGTGTAGTTCATCTTGTTCTCCTAGGCCTTACAGTACTGGAGCCTGAAGAATCGGCCGTAAAATGGAGACCCGAGATGTTAACGATTTTTAAACATTTGGACAATCCGGTGATGGACACTTCCGATGGCGAAGTTGGAGCTTTTCAAAAGGGCCATGTCAGGGCATCACAGAGACCGGTGGAAAAGGTAAACCTCGGCGCGACCCTTCATACGTTCAGTCGAGCCATCTGCTGCATCCGCAGCATCTCGATAGAGGGCTCGATCTCAAACTCTTTTTGCAACCTTTCGGCAACTTCGTCGAACAGGCGGAGAGCCTCCGGACTTCGACCGAGCTTGACCAGACTCAACATGGCGCCCTCGGCCAGACGCTGACTCAAACTATCGCGATTGATTCCCTGACGGCTGAAGTCCAGGGCTTCTTCCCAACTTTCCGACAGGAGTAGGGCGTCTACCAGAAAGAGCAGACACTCCAGATAGGCCTCGCCGGCTTCGTCCCGATAGCGGAGAGCCCAGTCCTCGTACACGTTTTCCAAAAAAGGTCCACGGTAGAGCTTGACCGCCGCTTCGAAAAGAACCCTCGTTCGCTGGGGCTGGGAGGCCTGCAACGCTCGACCTCGACGCACGAGATCCCAGAAGTCCCGGTAGTCGAGCCATACCTGTAGGCTGGGGGACAGGCCCACTGTTCCGCCCACCCGTTGGAAGGGATCAGAGGTTCGGTCCGGGCTCAGGAGCTTCCTTAAATAGCTCAGCGCGGCCCGCAGACTGGCCTGGGCTTTCCCTTCCGGCCCAGGCCAGAAGGTCTCGAAAATGGTGACTTCGCCAACCGGCTTCCCATTCACGAGCAGAAAAAGAAAGAGCAGAAGGGGTTTTTTTCTCTTTAGCTCCAGAGGCGTATCGTTCCGGTACAATCGCATCCCCGAAAAGCTGAAGACTCGAATGGTAGTAGAAAGGCGGCGCTCCTGCCTGGTACGAGCCTTCCAGGATTTCAGTTCCCTCTCAACCCGCGGGCTCTCCAGCGCCGCCAACCGATCGAGAACGATCTGTTGGGCCGGCTCATCCAACACACCGAGAAATTCTACACCACCGGCCAGCACCTCGGGGGAAGTGTTGGTAAGCATAAGTCGCTGATAGCTTTTGCCACATACCCTCACTAACCTGGGAAGCAGCTTGGCGATCTGCTCGCTCCCTTGGTCGGCCAACAACAGCGGGAGAAGCCAACCTCCGGCCTCGGTCGTAAGCTGAAGGTATTCGGGACGGCAGAGAGTCTCGACGATCTGGTCTCTCTTAGGGTTGGAGAGGCCGTAAAAATGCTCCAGCGCCAAAGTGGCCAAGGCGTAGGAGGCGGTTACACGCTTCTTTGCAGCGAGTTCCCGCGCTTTGAGGAGGGACTCTCTCCCTTCGGCCACTCCGGACAGAGCCTGCAGGATTCCTCTTTCCGTGACCGCCTCCACCAGAGTCGACCCTCCTAGTCTCCCGGCTTCTTCAACTCCCTGATTCAGAGCTCGCTCCATGTCATCCAGGCGTTGTTGCTGCCGAGCTAGACGTGCCAGTCCGAAAAAAGCCAGGTATCGGTCGGCGGGGTTAGTGGCCTGGTCCAGGAACTGGGTGAAGGCATGAGCAGCATCCTCCAACCGATCCCCGGACTCGAACAGCAGGGCCACGTTCAGCAGGCTACCTGATAGCTCAGGGGTGGAATCTTCCAGATCTTCATCCTGATTCGGCACTCCCTCAAGCAACTCGGTCAGGTCAGGTTGGCTCTCCCCCAGGACGTCTCGGAGTTCGTTGGGCACCAGAGCCTCATAGGCCGCGGGGAAATCAAGTCCGCTTTCCTCTCGCCGTAGGGGCGGGCCAGTGACAAAGGTACGGCCAATGACAATCGGTCTCCCTGCCTATCTAAAGGACGTATTCAAGGAAGCCGGGCGACTGTGCTGGCCGAGTGCAGGCAGGTTTATGGAAACCTTAATCGGCGTAATCGTGGGACTCGCGATCTTTTTCTTAGTAGCCAGGCAATTCTTCTGACCTATCACCGGTATGAGGGCTCGGCCGAAGCTTTACCCTCCAAGGTCCAAAGGATTCCAGGGGCGCATTCCAGATAAGGTGCAACTCACGAGGACGGTTCTTGTCATTTACGAGATGAAATCTGTGTCTCCCCAAAAATAGACCACTCTCCCCGGTGAGCCCGAATGGTAAAGGAGTCGTCCTCCTCACCGTCCCACCCGATATTGAAATCGAGCCACTGGCCCAACTCCAGGTCCGCCTGCTCGGCCACCGAGTTGCCCTCGGCGTCGGTGAAGTGTAGTTTGCCGTCTGGCCGGAGGAAGATGCGAAGTGAGCCGTCGTGCACGTTTCGATGACAGGCCGAACACAGCCCGACCAGGTTTCGATCGATGGTGGGGCCGTTCTGGGAGTGCGGCACCAGGTGATGAAGGTGTAAGTAAAGCTTATGGCAGCAGCCCGGGGTGCTGCAGGCCCAGCCGTCTCGGCGCAAGAGTTCTCGCTTCTGGGCTTTGGTGGTGTGGCGGTT
>JBAYRN010000183.1:0-8529 GCA_041676625.1 Vulcanimicrobiota bacterium | reverse complement strand
GCCGTTCTACACCGACCGCGAGCGCGCCGCCCTGGAGTGGGCGGAGGCCGTGACGCTAGTCAGCGCCAACAACGTGGATGACGAGCTGTACGCCCGCGTCCGCACACAGTTCGACGAGAAGGAACTGGTGGACCTGACCCTGGCCATAACGGCCATCAACAGCTGGAACCGGTTGGCTATCAGCTTCAGAAGCGAGGTTGGGTCTTACGAGCCCGGCTGAGGTGTCTCAATGGCTGGATGTTGGTCCAGCAATGAAAAACCCCGTCCAGGACGGGGTTCAACGTGGTGGGTCGTGTAGGACTCGAACCTACGACCCGCTGATTAAGAGTCAGCAAAAACGCTGCTGAATCCTAGAATCTACGCCCAGGACGGCATTTGTCACGCTTTGCGTGGCGGTCAATGGCTCTGCTAGGTCCGGTGACTGCTATGGAATTGTACCCCGCCGTTGGCCTATCCCCGCCCTCCTGGCGCGGCACTGGAGGTAGTAACGGAACACAAACGTCCGTTTCTGTTGTGATACAATCTGGCCATGTCTAACCTAGCCGTCGCCTACTACCGCGTTTCCACAGCCAAGCAAGGCCGCTCCGGCTTGGGACTAGAGGCTCAAAAGCTGACCGTAGAAGAACTGGTCAAGCGTGAGAGGCTAGAACTGATGGCCGAGTACACCGAGGTCGAGACGGCCACCGGCAAGCGGCGCAGACCGGAGCTGGCAGCGGCACTCAAGACATGCCAGGAAACGGGTGCAACGCTGCTAATCGCCAAGCTCGACCGCCTCGCCCGCAACGTGCATGTGCTTACCGGGCTGATGGAGAGCGGGGTCAGGTTCAAGGCTTGCGACATGCCGGAGGCCGACAGCTTCACGGTCCACATCCTGGCAGCCGTGGCGCAGCGCGAAGCGGAGCTAATCAGCGAGAGAACCCGCAATGCCCTAGCCGCTGCTAAGGCGCGTGGCAAGCGACTAGGTAACCCCGACGGGTTCAGGCCTGGAGTGCAGGCTCTGGGCGTCCAGGCTCGCCAGGAGGCCGCCAAGAGGCATTACCAGGGGATAGTGCTGGAGCACATCTGCACCTTGCGGGACGGAGGGAAGAGCTACCGCCACATCGCCCAACGACTCAACACCCTGGGCGAGCGCACCAGGCACGGCAAGGATTGGAGCGCCGCACAGGTGCGGAGGGTCTACACCTCCTATTGCCCGGGGTGGGACGCCAAGGCCGTGTGAGGCTGTTTAGTCCTTCACTCGCTGCATCATTGGGTCCGAGTTAGCATCCCCACGTAGAACAATCACTAGAAAGACTGGTGGGGTTATGAAGCGTTTAGGTGTCCTCGTTCTCTTCGTCGCTATGGCCGTTCTCCTGTCTGCGTGTGGGTCTGATAACACGCCAGCGGGCTTTAGTTACGGTGGCCAGTGGTCTGGGACAATCCAGGACAGCATGGCCGGTAGCGGCACACTCACGGCCACGCTCACGCAATCAGGGAACACACTGGGCGGGACATGGCAAGCTGTCTTTGCTGCGGGGTCGAACGGCGGCAGCGCCATTGGAACCATCAACGGTAGCCAAGTCGTGCTCGAACTCGAACCATCTAACGTGTTGACGTGCCCATTCCGTGTAGTGGCGACCCGCTCAGGTACGACGCTGGCGGGGAACTATGCCGCCTTCAACTGCCTTGACACGGTTACAGGCACTGTAAACATCTCCAAGAACTGAGCGTGTCTGGCGTGAGAACGGCAGCACACAGGTGGCGGTTGGCTAGCCTGTGTGCTGCCGTTTCGCTTACAGCCCTCGTCTTGGTGGGGTGCGCACCTAGCAGCTCAACGTTTTGGGGTGGGTTCTGGGACGGCTACAACCAGTCGGCAGGGGTTAGTAGCTCGGCCCCACACACATACGGGACCGTCCAGAGCGCGATAACCAGCGACTTCAGCGGACTGCAGTACGGCAACGTCTACGTGTTGGCCAACGGCCAGATTTGGGAACAGGTGGAGGCCTATTACTGGTACTGGTACGCCTACTACCCACGGGTGACCATCTACTCGAGCTACGGGGCCTACAAGATGCAGGTTTCTGGAATCGACCGAGCGGTCACTGTGAAGCGGCTGCGCTAGACCCCGTATACGTCCCTAGAAGGGCTAGCAATGTGGCGCAAGGTGTCCTACCCCAGGAGGGCAGTTGCTGGCGTTTCTACGAAAGCTGTCCGCGCTCAAAACGGCATAGAGAACTGCCCCGGCGATTGTCGGGGCAGACTCTGATTGGATTGGGAGGCGGTCTAG
Organism: Vulcanimicrobiota bacterium; assembly: GCA_041676625.1. Lineage (GTDB taxonomy): Bacteria > Vulcanimicrobiota > Xenobia > Xenobiales > JADMJV01 > JAEXNA01. The sequence goes on along the minus strand of JBAYRN010000183.1, from coordinate 6,263 downwards.
GAGTCGGCGTCTCTGAGGGTTTCGAGCGCGGCGATGAACTCCAGGATGTCCTGGCGGGTGATTCCGTGGAAGTCAAGGAGGAAGTCGGCGTACTCGGCGTAGGAGGTGGTTTCGGGCTGGGTCATTGTGTATCTCCATTCTGGGTAGCCTGTTGGCTTGAGGCGGATTATAGCGGAAGCGCTATATACCTGTCATGCTCTACCGCTATAGATTGCTGAAGTGTGCTATACTTCACGTGTGGGACGCATTCACTGGCACCTAGAGGAGTGGCTAGACGCGCACAACCTCACCCGTTACCAGCTAGCCCAAGCCATGCCGGGCAACACGCACAGCTGGTTGACCACGCTCTACCGTATGGGTGACCCCAAGCGGCTAGACCTGACAACGCTAGCAACCATCCTCCACACGCTCCGCGAACTGACCCAAGAACCCGTCAACGTGGCCGACCTACTCACCTATGACGACGGAGACTGACCTGCCAGACAACCACCCGGAACCCCCACCCCGGAAATTGACACCCCCCACTGGACGGAAAGAGTCACCTCTATAGGAGAACCCCCGAAAATGTGTGACGCTCGAACCCACAAGGTCCCCGTCTGCATCGGCCTTTACGTAGGGCGCCACTTGTGGTATAATGTAACTACGTAGGCGTCTGCCCCGGCCCGAAATGGCCGGGTTTTTCATTGCCTTAGCACGTTGGGCAATCATCCCCCGCTGCCGCTGGTGGCAACTTCATGTGTGGGGTGGTCTTCGTGAGGGTTAGGAGCAATGCTTGAAAACTGGAAAGTTGGAGAAGTAGCGCATCTCTTCGACGTCAACCATGCAACCGTCCACCGCTGGTTGAAGCAAGGGCTGCTTAAGGGCCAAAAGCACCCGAAGGCAGGGGTGTGGGAGATACCCCCACGAGCAATAGTCCGTTTCAAGGTGCCGCTCAGAGGACGCCCGCCTAAGACGGACCCAACTGAGGGCATGCCAGAAGGCCGCTGCTACTCGTTCGGGGACATCTGCAAGCTCTACAGAGTCTCGCCGAAAGTGGTGTCACGGTGGATACGCCAAGGGAAGCTCAAAGCATCCCAAGCAGGCCCCCACATGCGCACTTACATACTCCCCGAAGACTTGCACGACTTCGAGGTGCGCATGGAACTGTGGACGGACCCGAACCCACACCAATACCTGGACGATGCCCCTGAGCAGAAAAGCCTTGCTGAATGACCATGCCCCGCTTCAGCCCCTCAGCTTCGCTGAAATCCTAGAGCTTGAGAGTGACGCTCCTCTGTTCCTGATGGACGGGGAGATGTCGCTCGTTAGTGGCGGCGTAAACATGCTCGTTGGTGACGGGGGCGTTGGGAAGAGCTTTCTTGCCCAACAGCTAGCCGTCGCCCTCGCAGCGGGTGAATCAGTCTTAGGTTCACGAACGATGGGGCCAAAGTCGGTCCTGTACCTGGACTTCGAGAACCCCCCGGGGTTTATTCAGTCTCGACTCCAAGGATTCAACTCCTACTACAACCTCGTCGAATCAGGCGTTAGCCTGCCGCTTAAGTATTGGTTCCTTGCGGAGTTGGGCCAGACGCTACCCCAACTACAGGACCAGATAATGGTGCAGCTCGACCTCCAGGTTCCCGAGCTAGTCGTAGTCGACAGTCTTGCCTCTGCGTTCAGAACTGACGCAGTCGAGGGGGTAGACGCACTGGAGGCCCTGGCGATGCTCCAACGGCTAGCGAGTAAGGGCGCAGCTGTGTTGGTCCTCCACCACCAAACCAAGGGTTCCGTAAACGCGGGCAATAAGGAGGCCGCAGGCCACAGACAGCTGACCAACCAAGCCAAGGCTGTCTATCACCTTGCCATGAAGAAGAGTGGCCTAACGATTGAGCTGACCAAGAGCAACTACATAGAGCGTACAGGGGAGAAACCCCTTAGCGCCGTAACCGAAGGAGGCGCACGGGTACTCGAGCTGGGACCATCACAGAGCTTTCGGGTGCCACTGGACCATGACCATTCTCCCACCATGTCTTTGCCCCAGACCGGCAAAGACATGGTCTTGTCTTTCATCCGCAGCGAAGGAGGGTCAGTTACAGAATCCGACCTCTGGAGGGCGCTTGGGAAGCGAATTCACAAGGCTCCTAAGACTGCTAAGAGGGTGCATGGCGACGATGTAACGGCGCTGGTTAGGGGCGGCGTTCTCAAGCGGGCAAGAGAAGGCAGAACGTACCGATTGACCGTCCCCAGCAGCGCCAGCTCGTGAGCGAGGGGCAGGTGCCAACGCAAACCTATTGGACAATCTATCGGACAACGTGACCCAGTTTGTCCAATAGGTTGTCCAATGGGAGACCCGCTACTAACGAGACGAAGTGCCCGCATTGGACAAATCAAGAACCCTATATATAGAAACTAGATTCTAGATTCTGTCCAATGGAACTTAGGAATCCCATCTCTCTGGGGTTAGCACTCAGAAACGCCCACTTTGACAGGATGTCCAACATAGAGGATTCCGCCTGGTTCCCACAAACAGTAAGTAGAAAGCGACTCAAACAGGGTAAGGAAGACTAATCGTCTCGCCTGTTCGCGAACTCTTGCCCAATGCGCATGTATTGTGTTAATACTTGCTGGTAGCACTCCGTGCAGGCGTGAGACTGACATATCGTTGTTGTGCACTGCCCGAATGGCGTCTAATACTGGCACAGTGTATTTCGTAGGAGACGGGAGATATGAACCACTGCAGGTTAACATTAGAGTAATTGATTAGTCTCTCGTACCGGTGTTGTGACATGGCGACAAAACCTCTAGCCAGCCCCCAACGGGACGCTTAGTCCATCCACTAGTGTCAGACCCCGGTAAGGCCACTTGAGAAAGAATGCCTATCAGAACTAATCCGGACTGGGTAGGTAAGCCCCCGTTTAGAACTATCACACGTGTGAGAGGCTGTGTATGGACATATCCGAGCAGATAGTGAAGTGGGAAGAGGGCGAGATGAGCGAGCAGGAAGAGGTCGACTTCTTCCAGTACCTAGTCGATACCGGAGCGGCTTGGCATCTGCCGTCCACCCTTTACCAGGACCGAGCCAAGCAGCTCATCGCTGAGGGGAAGGTGTCTCCGTATGGAAGATTCGAAGACTCCGAGCCTGGTTGAGGGACTAGCGTCGAAAGTAGTCGCCCTAATGACCGATAAGATGCCCCAGGCTGAGGTGGTCCCATTCCTGCAGGCGGTGGTAGATGCTGGGGCCGCCAGGGCCATGCCACATCCGGTTCAAAGGCTCATACGCATGTACACAAAGTATGGGTACATAACAGAACCGGGTGGCGAGGGGGTGTAAACCTGAAGACATCAACTGAGAATTGTGCGCTGCCGATACCCCAACCGGCCGTCCCAGTTGAAGCCACCCCCACGAACTTTGATGGGCCGTCCGGGTCCGACTACATGGCCGTGCGGCGATTTCACTTTGCTGGACTGAGGTTAGACAATGGCCGAAGCGAATAGTAGCAACCCCAAGCCGTGGGGTTTCGTCAGGCGAGACCTTCGGGAGTCAGACTTCATCCCAAAGCCTATTGGGAGCGGTTGGGAGCCAGCGGACCTGGAAGACCTAGGTGTGCTGGCATCACTTGCTGGAGTAACGAGGGAAGAGCTGGAATCTGGCGACCCTGACGACATTCTCGAGCTTCGTGCAGAGCTAACAATGCAATATGAGGCCTATCAGGCAGGGCCCAGTCATGGACGAACCTATAGCCTTGAGAGCGACACCCGGACGGCCTATATCACTATCACCAGGAACGGTGACTATCAGATAGTCGGCGTCAGGGTGCTCCTAGGGCGTGCAACTGACGATGAGGGCGTAGTTTGCTCCACCCTAAGCAGGCTCCTGACCCTGGCGCTTGAGCATGGGGTCGCAGTCCATGAGGTTGTAACCCCCGGGTTTTACAAGCCGCCAACTGACCGCCGTTCCAATACTGGGGTCTTCAACGAACTTTTCGCGGCACTCTCTACCATCCTCGAAGAAGAGGCAGCCCTAGACCCAGACTATCTAAGGCTGAAGAGCCACTGCCCGGTATGTGGTTCGTTGCTTTCAAAATGGAGAACCCCTCACTTCTGCCTCGCGTGTGGGTACGCCGCCCAGCCGTAACACCCAGCCCGAGCGCGCAAACCAACTGAACACGCCAACGCGGGACGCAACTCCCGCTAGGCGCTTATGCAGCAAATCACACCCCCGAACGTAACCACATTCTGACGGTGCGGGTTTTCCTGCCATTGCCAGACGCTCAATAGCCCCATATGGGGGCAATAAGCCCTTCGAAACTCGTCCCGGCACTCCAGTGCCACTCCACCTGCTGCTGGCCTTCCTAGGAACGCAGTCAGTGCTCAAAACAGCCCTATTGGAGGTACACCATTCCCACTTACACGACCCGCGACGGACGCACCCTCACCTGGACCGGCCGGGGCGTCTGTGTCTGCACCAAGTGCGACGAGATGTTCAACAGCGTTGGAGCTTTCGACGCCCACCTACGCCGTACCAGGGGCGGGAAGGAGGCCGTACACGACCACTCTTGGATGCCCCGCAACAAAGATGGCCGACTCGTGGTCAGCCTCAAGGAGGCCCACGACGCCTAAACCGAAGGGCCTAGCCCCAGACTGCGGAAGCATCGAACTCCTCAGCCGGAGCGGATTTGCTGTCGCCAACGCACTAGTCGACCCGCAAGACCACTCCACCATCAGCCGTTGGACTTGGCGGCTTAGCTCACACGGCTACGCCACCCGAAGCGAGACGCAAGACGGGACGAAGCGCACCATTTACATGCACCGGGCAATCATGAACCCCCAGTCTGGCCAAGTCATTGACCATGTGAACGGAGACGGGCTAGACAATCGCCGCAGCAACCTACGCATCGCATCCGTCGGGGAAAACAACGCCAACTCAGTCAAACGCCCCTCCCAGACCGGTTACCGTGGCGTATATCCACATAACCAATCTGGGAAGTACGTTGCTCAAATCAGCATCAACGGCCGAGTCCAGGCACTGGGCCTACACGACACGCCAGAGGACGCAGCTAGGGCATATGACGATGCGGCGCTAGCAATACGCGGGGGATTCTCCCGGCTGAACTTCCCGCAATCCACCACCTAGACACTGACGAACCCTCAACCTAGGAACCGTTCAGCTGGCGCATACCGTGCATGAGCACTGCGGATGTCCTCATTTGCCAAGTGAACGTACCTACGAGTCATGTCTAGCGTCGTGTGCCCAAGAATCCGCTGCAACGTGAAAGCATCGCCACCTGCACGGATGTACTCCACCGCAAATGTGTGACGGAACGTGTGAGGGCCAACCTTGGTGGCACGGGACCCTGCCGCTCGAGCAAACTTCACGACGTGGTGTGTGGCCGCCGACACCGACATGGGAACCCCACCCTTGGCAATAAACACATGCTGCACGCCAGGGCTGGCAGCTCTACGCCCCCGGTCGACGTAACGCCGAAGGGCTAGCCTGCACTTCCGGCCGAAGGGTACGACCCGCTGCCCAGTCTTACCCTCAACCGAGAGCCAACCCTGGACCCAGTCCACGTCTCGAAGCTGCAGGCTCATCGCCTCGCCAATCCGAAGGCCGGTGTCAAGGAGCAGTGTAATGAGTGCTACATCCCGTAGGGGTTGACGGCTAGCCCGTGCCAGCCCGACCATCGTCCGCACGTCTGCCTCACTGAATGTGGCCATGGGGGTGGTCCTGGCCTTCGGCTTAGGCAGCCTATCCATTGGGTCCACAGGTAGATAGCCCCGATTGTGGAGCCACTTTGAAACTACTCTGATGCTTCTATCGTAGGTCGCAAGCGTCGACTGGCTCACGTTCGTGTGCTGTAGTAGCCACCTCCGCACGGCGGACTCCTGGAAATCATCCAAGTACACGATTCCCGTACCTCGCTGAAACCGGTCTAGATTGCTCCGGTAGAAGTACAGGGTGGCAGCACTGTTTCCCTTGTAGCGCTGGTCCTCGTAAAACTCTGCCAGTGCCTCATCGAGCGTTTGGCGTGGTCTAGCTTGCCTATCCATGCGGACCCCAATCCGCAGTCTCTTCGGCCCGCTGACTACCATTACCGCCAATCGCCCTTTTAAAGAGAACAGGACGTGCCCGTTTGCGTGAGGCACGTCCCTTCTTGCGGGTGGTGGGTCGTGTAGGACTCGAACCTACGACCCGCTGATTAAGAGTCAGCTGCTCTACCGACTGAGCTAACGACCCACGGTGCTACTCGCGCCGCCAGGGGCGCTCAAGCGCTAGCTAGTGT
>JBAYRN010000182.1:0-8677 GCA_041676625.1 Vulcanimicrobiota bacterium | reverse complement strand
CGAGGCCTTACAATGCACGTCGGCCGAGCCGAAGAAGGCCTAAAATCCATCTGGGAGCACAAGGATTAAGACGCCAAATCATCTATCTATCAAAGAAAAATGGGCGATCGATGTCCTACATGTGTCGGAGTTTTAGCCAAGCCCAGTCCCCGCACATTCGGTGGCTGGGTTTTTCACTCAGAAGATGCCCCCTCACTCCAGTCACTGGTCATCGATTCCCAAGAAGAGTGGCATACTTTTCAGTCCAAGCTTCCGAAAAAGCAACCGACCAAACGCCAGCCTGCCCCTGATAATGATGATCCCCTCATAGGCCTCGCATTGCCCGACTTCAACAAAGAGGTCTTAGTGGTAGCCGTTCATGGGCAAACGATTAGTCACCCACCACTCTTGCGAAGCATAGAAACGAACGGGAAGTCTAGATTGGTATTTCGCCCTCGAAGACACAACTATGGCCGCCCGACCGTACGGATGGGGCACGTACACCGCTGTCCTTCTGCCTAAGCCGTCAAGTGAGATCGAGGTGGAATTCGTGAGAGTCCCTACACTATTCCATGCCCTTCAGGCCGAAGACGCTCTAGACAGACTCGTCGTTGTCCGCGGCAAGGCGACCAACTCGGCCCGAGGCCCTCAAGTTTCCTTCGACGACGGCTCCCACATCGATCTTCCCGGGCTTGAGAGATGGCCGAAACACACTGTCCACAGTTACGTCACAGTGAGTGGGACTCTAAGGGAACATAAGAAAAGCCTGCTCTTGGAGCAGGCCAAACTTCATCAGAGGGCCTTTCGGCGTTAGAACCGCCCAGCCCGTATCGCCATCTTATATTACAAGCGAATTCACTGCCCGGTTCTTACCGACCCGTCATTGGCAAAATAGGCTTGACCTCGATGGGTCTGCACTTGAACACCTTCGGCCTGCACACTCACTCCGGTGTGGCCGCCGTCCTGGCTATAAATATCGATCGAGTTGGCTTCGTTCTGCTCGATGATGAGCGTCCCTCGAGGGGTCGTGACGAGCGCGATATTGTCTGCTTGGCACTCCCCGCCAAGATCCAAGGCCTGTTGGCAAACCGTTTCACCACGTTGAGACCAAGAGGCGTTATCCACGCCCGGCAATCGGTAGTGACTTCCGGTGTCTGGATTCACGACTTGATCATCGATACCGAGGTTGACGACCACTTCACCGTCCGCCGTGCGCATCAGTTCCACCGGGGCCGACTCGAAATTCTGTAGTTCTGGAAGGACGGCTTCCTGAACAGCAGGAGCCAGGGGCGCAGCCGCGCCACTCGTACAGCCCGCCAAAGTCACCGCCGCCAGTCCACCCAGCATTGCCACCGCCAAGAGCCCGGTCGATCGCTTTGGTTCGGCAGCTTTTCCACTCAACGCAACATCGTCGCAGGTCGGAGTTGAGATCTGAGGCCCTTTACCGATCTTGGGCGGAGAACTTTTTCTGCCGAAGGCTTCAGCGTTTTTATAAGTTAGCCCGGACGGGCGGGTTGAGTTGATGGTCTGCATGAGCTGATTATAACATCGAGAACGCGATTTTTTTTTGAAACAGTCTGAACAGTTGTTAAAAGTTCTGTAGCGCGTTCTCCTAGTTGCAAGCGAAAGGGTTCCGCCCCTTTGAGAAGTTCGTGATAGAGTCGATATTCTCCACTGTCCCAAACAGGTTCACTGCCTCTGCGGCCACCCGACCGGCAGAAGCGAACACTGTGAGCTTGATCGACTTGGCAACCTCGCAAGACATCTTAGCGATCATTTGACGCACCGCCGGTTCGATTCCGCTCGGATCCATCAAGATCACAGCCATCGAAGCAGCACCGTAGAGTCTTGCCAATTGTTGTCCGTAAACTGCCACGACTCCTAAGGAGAAGCCCCCTAAGGTGCCCACGGCACCAGACATACCTGCGGCTGTCGCCAGAATATTTAATCCTGCAACCACTTGCTCGAGTTGCTTAATCTGAGCCTCGATCCGTGCGGCTTCTTCACCGCCTCCGGAGCCGTCATCTAGTATTCCCAAAACCTCGCCGGTGGCCCGATCTACCGCCCACAACGCCAGACTGCTTCCATCCTCCGGACCCAAGTAGAGAGCACCGGGGTGCGAGTACTGCTCTCGAAGATTCTCGATCAAATAGCCCCAGCGAGCTATTTGCTCTTTCTCCAATTCACTCTTCCGAAACGGCCTGCGATCAATCGCGGTCAGCGATTTGCCAGAGAGTTCCGCGACGGTACTTTTCGAAAAGAGAGACGCTTCCGCAAGCGCCAAAGGGAGGCTCAACTCCATCGCCTTTCGGCGAGACGACTCCTGATCGCGAGCAAGAACGTAGCCTTGCTGGAGTGGTAGGATATCAACCCGTTGCTTGTACAGATCGCTATCCATGACCGGATGAACCGAGTAGAGCACTGTCCGAAGGCCCTGAGGGGCAAAAGAGAAGTCGTCTTCCGAGAGCGGACCGGTCTTCTGCAGCAGCGACAAGAGTTCACCCGGGAAAAACGGGACCCCCTTAGCAAGCTCAGCTTCCAAAGCCGGTAGGTCGGCGTTTTCCTCTAGCTTCTTATCCAATCGCTCCCATCCGATCTTCGCAGCCAACAACTCGTCGAACAAAACGGAGAGCGATGGAGAGGACCCTTCAAAGGCTAAAATGTGGGTACCGAACAGCGCCCCTTGCACCTCATCCAAGTCCCTCTGTTCAATCTCCTGAAATCCATCGTGACCCGCTAAGACTCTGGTTACAGTACGCTTACCGACCGAAACAGACAGTCTCAGCGAGGCGATCCTGCGGGGCAAAACCTTGGTCGAATCAGAGACCTCGTAGGTGGCTTGGGCTGAGCCCTTCCCTACCGCAACTCGCACTGTATGCGTACCTTTTTCTAGACTCGGTGCCGTGTAAGACAGCAGATAAGGGTGAGCCGATGCTCTCTCGCGCAAGACGCGCTGAATCGCCTGTTCAGCTTCCTCAACGCTACCGTTCTTTACTGGAAAAGCCTCACCGCCGGTAAGTTCCGCCATGCGATCAAAAATATTTTCCTTTTTGCCCTCACGCCACTTCGTTAGCCGGTTGTTCACATCCAGAATCATCGCCGGAGGACCTTGTCGCATGACCTCAAGCATGGCTTCATCAGGTTCTCGACCGTCCAAGTCGCCGTCGGTAGCAAAGACGATCAGATTCACTGAAAGAGCCGACCCCTTGACCAACTCTTCCCACAAAGCAGATCCCGTAGGTGTGTAGATGATTTCTGCATCAGGATGAATCTCTTTAGCGAAACCGCGAACCCGCTCAACCAACGCCTCCATCCCTGGTCGTCCTCCTCTAAATTCATCCGGCATAGAGAGCGATTGATCCGCTAGGAAGAGGACACGGGGGGCAGGCCGGTTTGTGAGGAGAGTGCAGCCGACCCTCTTCTCCCCCTCGGAGATCTCGAAGGCGGACGCCGGTAACCCCTCAACCACCTCTTGTTGTGAATCGCGAGGGGTGAGGAGCAACCGCACCTCCGGGAAGCGGCCCGCATCCGCCTTTATCTCAACACTAGAGACGGAGTCTGCGCTGGTAAGGGCTCCTGGAGCAATGAGAGGTCTCCCGTCCAGGAGAACCTCTCCATCCTCCTCTACCTGCAGCCTCTCGCCTCCTAGGTTAAAGGACGTACCCACTACCAAGCCGTCCGGCAAATCCTCCTCGAGATCAAGAGCCTGGATCTTCAGCGCAGGCATGAAAGTTCGCACGTCTGCAAAGCGAGAGTGAAGCATCGCGCCGAACCCCATAGTTGGTTGAAAGCCGACTCTCAACTGACGACCACAGAGCACCTCGCTCGGCCACTCCCCCGAGACGAGTTCGAAGGGTGAGTCCGGCTCTTGGGTGGTTGTTGCCGACAAAGTGACTTTCACTTTGTCGGTCTCTGGGATCTCTTGAGCAGGATACTCTTTGATACCGTCGGGAAGCGGTCCGTAGGCACCTTCAGGCCTGATGGGATCGGCATACACCACGCTCCCGTCTTTCTCCGTGACCTTAACGACGGGTGTTCTCCCCACTTGACGATCATCAAACCGCAACCGAGCTACATTGCTGAGCTCCTTCTCCGGAAAAGCCTTGACGATCGATGCCGTCAAGTCTGAAGCCGCGCTACCGTCGTACTCCACTCTGTGGAGCACTCTATCATCCGCACTGTCGCCCAGGCGCTCCTTCCACTCAGAGCTCTGAGTCGGCGTAAAGACGGGGGCGAAAGAAGCTCCGAAGGATCGGAAGAAAGCCGCGGGAACGGATTCGCGTGGTATCTCCGTTGTCTCCACGACTTCCGCTTCCCGACCGGTAGAGCGCAAGAGTTCGGCCAAAATTTCTGCCTTCTCTCGGGCAGTTCCGGCCCCACAACGGAGAGCGGCCCGTGGCCCCCAAAGGGTCGACCGTCCCATGGCGAACCGTCGACCCTCGCCGGAGACCAAGCGAATCTCATCCTTCACAAAACTCAGAAGAGATGTTGGGTCCCCCTTCTCCGTTAAAATGGCTGCACGACCGACCGTATGATCCGGGCTCTGCTTGAGAGAGGCCTGAACCTCACGCCAAACGGAGTACGGACCGAGTTCTGTCTTTACCGAATCTGTGGCAGTGCCACCACGGCAGCCACTCAAAATAGGGGCGAAAGCGGTGAGTCCGGCGAGACCCAAAGAGCCTTGAAGAAAAGACCGGCGTGTGAAAGGAGTATGATAGTTTTTCATGCCCTTCGAAACTGCTCTTCCGAGACACGCAAATCCTTCTCAAAACCTTGGGGGACACTCAGTCTCAACTTCGAAATCGGTTGAGATGGAACATCCCCAGCCCTTTCCTCTCCTCTCAAGACTGCTGGCACCGCCCCAGCACTACACCGCCGAAGCGTTGAGAGCAAGAGTTCTCGATAAAACCGTCGTCGTGACCGGTGCCTCTTACGGCATAGGAGAGGCTCTGGCGATCCATCTCGCTCTCGCCGGTGCGAAGGTTGCTCTGACGGCTCGTTCCGAAGAGCCTTTGCGAGAACTTCGAAAACGGATCTTACAGGCAGGGGGTGAGGCGGATGTCTTCCCTCTCGACCTGCGAGAACCGGAGAGCGTAGATACCGCGGCCGGAGCTATCGAAAGTCGGTACGGCACACCTGACATCGTGATTCACAACGCTGGAAAGTCGATCCGAAGGTCTCTCTTGAAATCTTTAGACAGGCCCCACGATTTCGAACGCACTATCGGTGTGAACTATATGGGTCCGGTAAGGCTGCAACTCGCCTTTCTACCCAAGATGATAGAACGCAGGTCAGGACACATAATCAACGTTTCTTCCGTCTCCGTCCGCCTTCCACCCGCTGCCTATTGGGCGGCCTACCATTGCTCCAAGACAGCTTTCGACCTCTGGATAGGAGCCGCTGCCCCCGAACTTCGTCCCAAAGGTATCGGCTGCACATCCGTATACTTCGGATTGGTCCATACCCGAATGAGCGCCCCCACGAAGATGTATCGCTCAATGCCGGGACTCACTGCTGACCAAGCGGCCCGAGTGATTTGTCGTGGCTTGATACGAAACTCTCGAATCGTGCAGCCTTGGTGGCTGGGTCCCGCTCATCTGGTAACTACGCCTTTCCAGCGACTCTCGGAATGGGCGCAAAGTATGATTCTCCGATAACAAGGTCAAGCTACCAGCAGTTTTGAATTGAGATTGATGACTGTCCTAAAACTCGTCCGAGTCCTAGTTCAGGTTTTGCGCTCGGGGCTGATTCCTTGGCGCCTCACTCACTGGAATTCCATTTACACCGCCTGGAAGAATTGCGGGCCCGGCTTTGCTTTTCTCTCGGAAGTTGCCGCTGCCCGTTTCGGTGAGCGGATCGCGCTAATCGACGACGACGGCCCTCTTAGTTTCAGTGAGCTTCACCTTGATGTCCAATCCGCCGCCGGCTTTCTACACAGACGTGGAGTGCAACCCAACCAGACCATAGCTATCCTGTTTTCCAACCATCGAGGATTTGTTATTGCTCTCTTGGCCACGACCCGCCTCGGTGCCGACGTACTCCCTCTCAATCCGGGTTTGCCGCCGAATAAGCTCAAAGAGATCCTATCCGCCCAGAAAGTCGACCTCTTGCTCCACGAAAATGAGTTTGAGCATAGCGAAGAGATAGATCCAATGCTCGACTCACTTCCTTACAGTCAGATAGAATCCGGACCGACAAGCCTTCCACCGACACCTCGAGCGGGGCAACTCGCCGTTCTTACATCTGGTACGACGGGAGTCTCCAAAGCTGCCCGACGCCGTCCCGGTGTCTTTGAACTTCTTCCCGTCACTTCCGGGCTACTCCGCGATCTTCCCCTCAAGATGTATCAGCCGAGCGCTCTAGCGATTCCCTTCTATCACGGATACGGAATAGCCACACTCGCTCTATCTCTGGCTATGGGCTCAGCACTCCATACCTCTCGGCGCTACAAGATCGGTCCAATCCTAGAACGTATAGAATCATCGGAGCCGGCCGTTTTAATAACCGTTCCCACTCTCCTATGGAGATGGCTAAAGGAGTCGCCGGACAAACCAACACTTGCCGCTATCATCACAGGAAGCGCTCCCCTCGATGCCACTCTCTGCGACAATCTCTTAGAACGGTTTGGACCCATTCTATTCAATCTTTACGGCTCCACGGAAGTCGGTCTAATAGCGCTGGCTACTCCACGAATGCTTCAGCAAACCCCTGGCTGCGTGGGTTTGCCACTTCCCGGCAACGAGGTAAGAGTTGTCGGTCCCAATCGAGGGATTGGTAAGCTCGAAGCAAGAGGTCCTTTAGTACTCCAACCACGCGCCGACGGTTGGCGAGACACCGGGGATTTAGGCCGCTTCGAGAATGACTTTTTGGTTGTCTGCGGTCGAGCTGACAGTATGATTGTGTCCGGCGGTGAAAACGTCTATCCTCACGAACTCGAAGAAGCCCTATCTGCCCATCCCGCTCTCACCGATGTCGGGGTCTTGGTTCTAGCGGACAAAGAGTTTGGACAACGACTCGTCGCGGCCGTCGTCAGACAAGAAGACAGTGACCTCACCGAAAGCGAACTGAAGACTTGGCTGTCGGAGCGACTTGAGCGCTTCAAGCTACCGAGAAGCATACACTTTATGAAACAGATACCACGCAACGCCTTGGGAAAACTAGATCGCCGAGAGCTAGGGGCCGCCATCGATGCGTAGGAGCTTAGTGGCCATTATTTGGCTTCTCACCACTCTCACCTCCGCCCAAGAGTGGAAGCCCGGTCGTCTCTTCCAACTTCCTCCAGAACTCAAAGAGATATCGGGCATCACTCCCCTGGATGAGAATCGAATCCTATGCATACAAGACGAAGCCGGTGAGATTTTTACCGTTGATATCAATCGAGAGATGGTTCAAGAGAGACTCCCCTTCGCTGAGCCCGGAGACTATGAAGAGATCACCAAGACCGGTGAGAACAATTACTGGATCTTGCGAAGCGACGCTCTTCTCATCGAACTCAAGCGAGAAGCCCAGGGCTACGAAAGAACTGCGGAGTATCCGGTCGCCATCGATCCCCATGAGGATTTCGAAAGTCTGGCTTACGACCCAGAAAACAACCGACTATTACTCGCGCCTAAAGATCGTGATAAAAGCAGTGACGACGACAGAAACATCTATGAGTTCAGTCTTAAGAGCAAAACGCTCAATCCTCAGCCCGTCCTCACCCTTTCTGTCCGACAAACTCTCCACAAAGTTGAGTCCCTTGGCATCGTTATCCCCGAAAGAAGAACGAAGAAGGGCAAGCTCAAGGACTCTTTTAGACTTCGCCCATCAGCCCTCGCCCTCAGGCCCGGGAGCGATGAAATCGTCATCCTTTCAGCTTGGGAACCCTGTCTGATGACAGTAGACCGTGCCGGCAACTTGCTCAACTTCAAACTCCTCGACTCACAAGCACTCCCTCAACCGGAAGGACTACTCTTTCTGAACAAGGACACGCTACTTATAGCCAGTGAAGGAAAAGACTCCGACTTCGGTATTCTTCAAGAGTTCCACTGGAGTGAAGCGATATCTCCCGCGAACGAGTCGACTGAATTTGTCCCTGACGAGCCTCAACACTCCTACGAGAAATTCGTTGTACCGGCTCTAATTTTTGCCGGCTTCGTAACTGTCGTCCTTTTAGTCAGGTCAAACATCCCGTAAACTCGTTTACTTTTACAACTCGTTCACACGATCCGTGCGCGTTTCCACCCCGAACACACACCGGAAACGTACAGTGTCGCTATGAACGCAGGAAAACCCACTCCTTTTAACCCCAACGGAAACCGATATCACGGCCCGGCCGACGGGCGGTCACGCCCGGCTCTTCGGGCGGTTTCCCCTCTGGGAAGATCCCAAGTGAAGCACCAGGCTTCTCACAACTCTTCTAAGAAGTGCGAGGTGTGACTTTACTTGAATGCACCTGCCAATCAGAGGAGACCCTGGAACAACACTTCGAAGAACTGAACCGTCAGCATGTCAACGGTCAGGGCACCTTGAAACTCATAGAGCGCTTGCGGGAGTTCCCGGATGACCGTACCGTTTTCGCCCTCACCTCTGTAGAGTTTCCCCAGCCGGTCACGTTTTGGGTGGAGTCGATATTCAAGACCAGGCTCGCTTTGGTCAGCCCGGTGGTATCAACGCCCGAGGTGTCGAGCCCCACCACCACCTGAGCGGGCTTGCCGGT
>JBAYRN010000181.1:0-8690 GCA_041676625.1 Vulcanimicrobiota bacterium | reverse complement strand
TCGGTATTGGTATAAATTTCTTCACTGGGTCTTGGCTCTTCCAGACCGGAACGGTCGCCCCGGTAATCGGAAAAGACCATCGTCAAGATCGCCAGAAAACACACGCAAGCGATGCTCAAACGACCCCGTTTGCTCTTAAATAGGTTCAAGGTATCCTCCAATGGGTCATGTCGCTACCCGGTTCTCTCCAGCCGGCTCAAGGGCCTGCCGTCTGGCTCCTTCAACCACTGCCGACCCATCCGGTTGCTCAATCCAGCAGGGCGAACAGAGAGCGTCGAGCGGCTTGCTGGTCCCCCTGCTCCACGGCCTGGCGGAGCTCTTCCAGCTTTTCGCCCGGCCAATCCTCGGAGAGAGAACTGGGGGTCACCCTCACCATCCCTTTGAGCCCCGACGGGGAACTGGTCTCGCCGGAATATACCAGCTCCTCGTGAAGCTTCTCCCCCGGTCGCGCCCCGGTGTAGACGATCTCGATGTCCTTGTGGGGGGTGAGTCCGACCAATCGAATCAGGTTCTCTGCCAAGCGGATGATCTTGACCGGCTGGCCCATCTCCAGCACGTAGATCTCTCCCCCCTCGGCCACCGAGCCAGCTCCCAGAACCAGCGAAACCGCCTCGGGAATGGTCATGAAATAACGGCTCATCTCCGGTGAGGTGATGGTCACTGGACCGCCCCGCTCGATCTGTTTTTGCAGGGTGGGCACCACGCTGCCCCGGGAGCCCAGGACATTTCCGAAGCGTACCGCCGTGAAACCCTTCTGGCCACTGGTGTGAACCAGCAGTTCGGTCACCCGCTTGGTGGCCCCCATCACCGATTTGGGATCCACCGCCTTATCAGTGGACAGAACGACCAGTTTTTCCACCTCGCTCTCTCGGCAGAGATCCATCAGGTTGAGGGTACCGAAGATGTTATTCGCACAAGCCTCCACCGGCTGGGCCTCCATCAAGGGCACGTGCTTGTGGGCGGCGGCGTGAAAAACCACCTGGGGCTTGTGTTCATCGAAGAGCATTTTTAGAGAGAGCTTGCTTCGGATATCTCCGATCACGGGCGTGATTTCGGTCGGTCCGTCTGACAGACTCGAACCGAGGGTTTGCTTGACCTCCATCAAGATCTCGTAAATGGAGTTTTCGCCTCGCCCCATCAGGAGAACTTCTTTGGGGGCAAGAGGCAACAGTTGGCGCACAATCTCGGCCCCAATGGAGCCACCGGCCCCGGTCACCAACACCACCTTGTCCCGCAGATACTGCCCCACCTGATCGGGCTCGAACTCCACGGTTTCTCTTTCCAGGAGATCCTCCAAGCGGAGCGGGCGAATGGTGTTGACCTCCAGGTCGCCGGTGAGTAGACCGGAAACAGCCGGAATGGTGCGCAGTTTCAGACTGGGCAGGTCGGAGGTTTCGGCCACCACCCGGTTATTCTGGGCAGGCTCCAGACCGGCCAGGATCAGCCCGTCGACCTGGTGCTTAGGGACCAGCTCCTTGAGCTCATTCAAGCTTCCTCGATGAGGGCAACCTCTCATCGAGGGGGTACCGGGGCGCGGCTCCAGGGTCACCAGGCCCACCGTGAAGCCACCTCCCCTCTGCAGTTCGCGGACCGCCACCTCCGCGGCGTCTCCCTCCCCCACCACCAGATAACGCAGCCCGTCGCCCTGGCCTCGACGGCGCTCCAGCGAGATCCGGATCAGCATTCGCAGCCCCGCTACGAAAAAGAGAATCGGGAAATAGGCGATGATCAACCCGGTGCGGGGAAAAGCGACGCCCCGGGCGGTCAGAGTCAGCAGTTCAAACGGTAGAAGCACAACGAACATGGTCACGGCCATATCCACGGCATCCCCGATCCCCACGTACCGCCAGTCTCGACTGTACAGGCCCCGCAGCCAGAACGCCACCACGACACTGACCGACAAGGTAACGAAAAACCAGGTTTGCTCGTCTAGATAGCTAAGAGTTCGATTCCAGTTCAAGTCGGTTCTGATGAGTACGGCCAGGAGTAAACCAAGCCACACCAGTGACAGGTCACCAAACATGAGCAGGATGCGGTCGGTTGCTCTCACGGCGGCCCCGTTCGCCCCGGGTTTAAGATGTTCATTTCTTTGTAACAACTTTTTTACAGGCGTTTGCGGGACAAAGGCCCTCGACATGGGCTATACTGCTCGCAAGGAGAGTCCATTTTGAACAAAATCGACCAGGTTGAAAACAGAATCCGCCAGATTGAGCAGCGAATCGAGAAGGGTCCCCAGATCAACTCTCCTGCTTTCAATAAGCTCATGGCCGGATATTCCGAATCGAAGAGTACTTCTTCTTCTATCGACCCAAACGCTGCCGTCAATAAGCTCAACAACATGGGCTATTTTAATCTCTCCTCCATTAAAGGGCTAGACAGAAGCACCCCATTCGTTTCCGGGGCTGGTGCCAAGGTCACCCCCCTGGGTCAGACCAACAACGTTTCCTGCGGTCAGACCAGCGTGGCTATGTGTTTGAATTCCCTGGTTCCAGGAGCCAACCTCTCCGACATGGATATTGACCAAAAGTACGGCTTCCATCTTCTGAACGCTTTGAAAAACGAGAGCCGGGAAGTCGGATATGACTGGAACGACGCTGGCAACATCACCAACGACTCCTGGTCTTTTATCGACAAGAAAGTCAATCAGGAAGGCTTACCGGTGATCGTGGCCCTCAACGGACCGGAGTTCTCCCCGTCCGGTCGTGGACACATCGTGACCATCACCAAGACCACCGCCGATACCGTGACCTACGCCGACCCGGCGGACGGAACGATCAAGACCACTCGCAAGGAAAATATGGTCAACGCGCCTTCTCACCCCGACGGAAACTTCTTGTTCGTGGCTGAAAGAATCGCTCCCGATCCCATAAAGACTCAGCCTTACGCCACGAATTTTAATCCCATGATGGGTCCCCACGGGATGCTGTAACCAGGAAGCCTTCTCCCCCACCCGGAAGGCCTCCCCATGAAAATTCGTAAGTTCCTGATCTCATTTTTGATCCCCCTGGCCCTGACTGCTTCGACCTGGGCCGAACCCGATTTGCTTCAGCCCTCCGAGCACGTCAAGTACGCCACGGTGAAACTTGAGGCTGATCTGTCGCACCTGGATGCGAACCAGAAAAAGGCCCTGGGGCACATGATCAAGGCTTCCCAGGTGATGGATCGTCTCTTTTGGATGCAGGCCTACGGAAACCCCGAGTCGCTACTCACCCTCACCGATGAGCCGGAGGTTCAAGACTATCTCAGGATCAACTACGGCCCCTGGGATCGGTTGCAGGCCAACCGTCCGTTCCTTGAAGGCTTCGGAGAAAAGCCACTGGGGGCGCGCTTCTATCCCCCGGATATGAGCAAAGAAGAATTTGAGAACGCGGAATTTCCGGGTAAGACTGAACTTTACACGGTGGTGCGAAGAGACCCCGAGGGAAACCTGTTCAGTGTGCCCTACAACGAATTCTATCGTCCCGAATTGGAAGTGGCAGCCACCCACTTAAAGCAGGCGGCCGCATTGATCGAGGAGCCTGGTCTAAAAAAGTATCTGGAATTACGAGCCGAGGCTCTGCTCTCCAATGAATACCAACCCAGCGATATGGCCTGGATGGACATGAAAGACAACGCCCTGGATGTGGTCATCGGTCCGATCGAGACCTACGAGGATCGGCTGTTCGGTCATCGGGCCGCCTTTGAGGGCTACGTGCTGGTCAAAGATCAAGAATGGAGTCAACGCCTGGCTCACTACGCTCAGTTTCTTCCTGAACTGCAGCGCGATCTCCCGGTGCCCGAGGAGTACAAAGAAGAGAGCCCGGGGGCCGATTCCGACCTGAACGCCTATGATGTGGTCTACTACGCCGGAGACTGCAACGCCGGCTCCAAGACCATCGCCATCAATCTACCCAACGACGAAGAGGTACAACTCGAGAAAGGCTCTCGGCGACTGCAACTGAAAAACGCCATGCAGGCCAAGTACGACAAGATTCTGGTACCGATCGCCGAGGTCTTGATCGTGCCCGAGCAGCGAGACAACATCACTTTCGATGCATTCTTCGCAAACACTATGTTCCACGAAGTGGCTCACGGGTTAGGCATCAAGAAGGTGGTGGGTGCCCCGGACGGGTTGTTGGTCAAGACCGCCTTGAAAGAGCTCTCCGGTTCTCTGGAAGAAGGCAAGGCCGATCTGCTGGGGATCTTCATGATCGAGGGCCTGACCAGGCGAGGTGAACTTCCTAAGGAAAAGCTCCAGGACCACTACATCACCTTTCTGGCCGGTATCTTCCGCAGCGTGCGCTTTGGAGCAAGCTCCGCTCATGGAGTGGCCAACATGGTGCGTTTCAACTTCTTCCAGGAAAAAGGTGCCTTCACTCGAGGGCAGGACGGCCTCTACCGGGTGGACCTGGAAAAGATGGCTAAGGCCAATCAGGAGCTAACCACCATCACCTTAAAATTTCAAGGTGACGGCGACTATGAGGGGGTCAAAGCGTTCGTAGAGAAGTACGGAAAGGTGGACCAACAACTCCAAGCCGACCTGGCCCGGCTTAAAGAGATTCCTACTGATATCGTCTTCGAACAGGGGGCCGAGGTTCTAGGGCTCTAGTTATCCGAAATATTGAACCAGCCGCTGACTTTTTTGGTAGCTCGAGAGAGTAGCGAGCGGGGTTCCAGGGCTTCGGAAACCACGCTTTCCACGGCCGGTAGCTCGGTGAAGACCTTCTGCTCACCCGCCCGTTGGGATTTTTCAGCCCCGGCTTGGCGGATCTCTCGAACGTCGTCTTCGATCTGATAAGTCACGAGCTTACCCCGGACTTCGTAGAGTTCGTCCTTCAGGCGTTCAACTTCGGCCAGCAGGTGAGTCGAGAGGTCCTGCTCCAGATTGAGTTCGTCTCCTCGTGAGTTGAGGCGTTGCTTGTAGCGATCTCGTTGCTGGGTCACCTTGGTCAGCTTTTCGGTGAGGCTCGCCCCGATGGACTTGAGGCCGACGATCTCGCGCTGGTAGTAATCGTTGGAACGCTGCAGCGAGTCGAT
Organism: Vulcanimicrobiota bacterium; assembly: GCA_041676625.1. Classification (GTDB taxonomy): domain Bacteria; phylum Vulcanimicrobiota; class Xenobia; order Xenobiales; family JADMJV01; genus JAEXNA01. Next base: position 3,674 of record JBAYRN010000181.1, on the reverse strand, counting down.
GGCCCGTTTGGCGTCGGCCAGAGCTTCCAACATCTCTTCGGTCTGTCCCTGGGATGCCTGGCGAGCCAGTTCCAGTTCCTGAATTTTGAGCTGATACTCTTTACGTTCCCGGTCCCGCCGCTGCAACTCCAGGTGGCTGGTCTGGTGGGTGGCGCGGGCCTGCTCGGCCTGCTCCTCCAAGGCCGACTTCTCATTCTGAAGCCCGGCAAGTTGATCTCGGGCCTGGTCCATGAGTTCCATCTTTTCAAAAAGTTGGGTGCGCCACATGGATGATTCTTGTTCGACCCTGGCCTTTTCGGCCTTCACGGCGAGAAGTTCTTCAGCCAGTCGGAGACAGTCGTCTTGAATCTCTTCAATCTGGCGTTGGTAAGCCGTCTTTTCGTGTTCCACGCGATCGAACCGAGCTTTCAAGCGGTCAAGTTTGCAGAGCGCGATCTTCTCGCTGTTCTGGACTTTTTTTAGCATAGCCTCTAAAGATCGGCCTTTCAAATTCTCAATAGTCACAAGCAGTTTTCCTTTCTCCGGATCCTGAAAGTCCGCGATTGCTCGCAAAGTCGGATCACCTGGAGAGGAGTAAGCATAGTCGTCCCGGCTGGAAAGATTCCAAACCGGAAACAAAGTGAGTCTAGACACATGTACCATCCATGGCCAGAGAAGAAACGTCATGCTTAAATAATATTGGAAAAAGTTTACACGGGGCTGGGAAAACAGACCTTACCCAGTAGGGCCGGTCGGGCGGCCCCGGTGGTGGAGGGGATGGAGCCGGCCAGACCCCGCACCGTGCGGTCTCCCAAAAAGGCAAAGGCGGCCGCTTCCCGGCACTCCTCCCCTACCCCGAACTCCTGAAAACTCCGGCTCAAGGGAAGGGCCAGCCCCGCCGCCTGAACGACCCGAGCCAGACGAGTTCCGATCTCTTCCATGAGGGTCAAATTCGCGGTCCCTCCCCCCGCAAACACCAGTTCGACCCGACCTTCCTGCGGCACCGCCCGGACGATCTCCTCGACCAGAGTCTGGGCCGACAGCGCCAGAGCCGTGCGAAGGCTGTCTTCAAAGTTAAGCTCGCTGGGGAAGCGCCGTAAGAAGGGCTCCCCAAATTCTTCCAGACCGGTGCTCTTTGGAGGTAAGCGGCGAAAGTACTCCAGGTCCATCAGCGAGGCCAGTAACTCTTCCTGAACGGTACCCCGGGAGGCCGCCTCCCCGTTCGGATCAAATCCGCCCCGGTCGTGCAACCGACAGAGCGCATCACTCAGGCAGTTAGCAGGCCCGGTATCCCAGGCTTCAACCCTCTCACCCCCTGGCGAAATCACGGTCAGATTGGCGATTCCACCCAGGTTGACCGCGATGCGAGTGCAAACCTTGTCGGCCAGGAGATGGGCATCGAAGAGGGGGACTAGAGGAGCTCCTTGACCCCCCAGCGCCATGTCGGCGGTACGAAAATCGCTCACCGTCACCACCCCACAGCGGTTGGCGATCACTGAACCGTCTCCCAATTGCAGGGTCACGTGATTCTCGGGGAGGTGACACACGGTCTGGCCGTGGCTTGCGATCAACTGGACCGGTTCGCGCTGCACCGCCTGCCAGGCCACCTCGGCAAAAAAATCACTCAGTCGCCCGTGCAGTCTGGCGGTGGCCCGAAGCGACAGTTCGTCGGCGGCCGCGCGCAACACTTCGGCCTTCAACTCTGGCGGATAAGGGACCGTATAAAACTCCAGAATTTCCAGGCCTTGGTCGCTCTCAGCCGGAGGGAGAAGCACTCTCGCCAGATCGACCCCGTCGGCCGAGGTGCCCGAGATCATTCCCAGGACCTGGCGATAATGGTTAGATGGATAGCCGTTCAACAGCAGCACGTTCTCCGTTTTCCTGTGTATAGAAGATTTTTCAACGCATCCCAGAGGGGTCCTTCCGGCAAGGGTTCGAATGGACTCGTATGTTGTTCGACGCCGGTTATGAAGGCTCCCTGAGCGGGCTCGCGGAGTGGGCCGGGAAAGTAGAAGAGAGCGGGCTTTTCGATGCGGCCTGGGTCAGTGATACCAGCAACGACCCGTTCTTGCTCTGCCAGGTTATCGCCCACTCCACCAGCAGTTTAAAGTTTGGCACCAATATTGCGGTGGCTTTCGCCCGCTCGCCCTACTGCGTGGCCCAGACCAGTTCCAACCTGGCGGCTCTGTCGGGTGGGCGCTTCACCCTGGGACTCGGCACCCAGGTTCGAGCCCACATCAGCAAGCGGTTTAATACCACCTGGCCGGACCGTCCGGTGGAGGCCCTGGAGGAATACGTGAGACTGCTGCGGCACCTGTTCGACTGCTTTCAAAAACGCCAGACGCCGAATTTTCGGGGAGAGCACTACAGTTGCACCTTGAGCAGCCCGGTCTTCACCCCGGACCCTCACCCCCACGGACCTCCCGCGGTCGGCTTCTCTGCCGTGGGTCCTCACATCACCGCCGCTGCCGGTAGGCTTGCCGAGGCGGTCTTTCTGCATCCGTTCACCCATCGAAAGTTCATCGAAGAAGTCACCCTCCCGGCCCTGCGTCGGGGCCAGAGCGAGCGGGACCCCGGGCTTGGAAAGCTGCAACTGGTGGGGTCGTGCTTTACCATCGCCACCGACTCTCCCCAGGCCGAAAGGCGCCGAGCGGGCACCCTGGAGCGTCTGGCCTTCTACGCCTCCACCCCCAATTACAAGAAAGTTCTGGCTTGCCTTGGACTGGAGGATCTTCACCAGGAGTTGCATTCACTGTCCCGCCAGGGACGCTGGAAGGAGATGAGTCAACTCCTGCCCCAGGAGATGATAGAACAGTGCGTGGTGGCAGCCCCCACCAACCGTCTCTTGCAGGCCGTCCAGGAGCGCTTTGAGGGCCTCTACGATCGAGTCGTCATCGAACCCGGCCCATTTTTATGAGTCTGGTCCTGGTAGAGATCGACTGCAGTTGGAGCTTGCAGCAGTTGGACTCGGCCCTGCTGGGGCTGCCTCCCGCAGTGCAGGAGCGTGCGGCCCGGTATCTGGTCTCGGGAGCCCGCCGCAACCTGATCGCCACCCAGACGGTCCTGCGGGCGGTCATCCATAGACTGGGTTTTTCTGAGGATCAGCTCACGACCGGCCCCAACGGGCGCCCTCTGCTGCAAGGAGAGAGGTTGGACTTCAATTTGAGTCATTCCGAATCGCGAGCGGTCCTGGGGATCAGTCGGGAGCCGCTTTTGAAGCAATGTCTGGGGGTGGACATCGAGTGGGTCAACCGAAGAGTGGATCGGTTGGCCCTGGCCCGGCGGTTTTTTACTCCTGAGGAAAGTCAACTGGTGTTCAAGGACCCCGGAGCCCGAGAGTTTTTTCGTATCTGGACCCGCAAGGAAGCGATCCTCAAGTCCAACGGCGTGGGGCTCCGGGTCCCTCTCGACAGTTTCGAAGTCCTGGCCGACGAAGTGCCCCAGGAGATCAGTGGACGACCGTTGCTTTTACGAACCGAAGTGAGGGAGTCGGAGTACACGGTGAGTTGGGCGGTACCCCGGGAAGCCGCCCGGCTTCCGGTGCACTGGGTACAAGCTTCCGAGCCTGATTGGTTAGACCGGGTGGAAAACTACTGCAGGTGATCTGTCCTTGAGTCCTTAAATCAGAGACCGTGTTCACCCCTGTGTTCAGCCTTGTCATCCCCACCCGAAACCGCTCCCAGATCCTGATCCAG
>JBAYRN010000180.1:0-8748 GCA_041676625.1 Vulcanimicrobiota bacterium | reverse complement strand
CTGGTGGGTCTCCTCGCCCGGCCGGCGCTCAACAGCCGGCGCCCGCAGGGCAGTTCGTCTTTGAGCCTCAAAGACGATCTCTTCCCAGCTAACGGTTTGTCGTACAGCTAGCGGGGCTTCGAAGTCTACGCTACAAGCCCCGCCCAAGCTAGACCTCGCCCTCGCGGTTTTACAAAACCAGCGGGGGTGACAGCCTGATGGGGGCTGAGAGCAAAAGAAGGCCCACCTCTCGATGGGCCTTCAAAGCTCTCTGCTGACGTATCTTCTACCTGGCGTAGACCCCGGGGTCTACGCCAAGGCTGCACATACCTCGGCTAGAAATCGTCTTCTTCGTCTAGTTGACTTTGAAGAAAATCCGCAAATGTTGCCCCAATCTCTTGAATCCCTCCGAAATCATGGTCTTCTAGAAGTACCCGCTCATCGTCGCGAGATATTCCGAACGGATTGCCAGCCCCATCCACTCCGAGGAGAAAGATGTTGTCTAGCTCCCAGAGACCATCTGCTTTCTCCTTGAGAAACTTGGCTCTGTCTTTTGCAAGTTCGTGTATGTCGGAGATATAGGGGTCCACTCCTCCAGATACGAGATTCTTGAAAAACCATTTAACATCATCGGGGATACTTTCGTGTTGTTTTTCAAACTCCAAGATGTCATTGTCAGTAGCTCGCTTTCGGGGGTCGAAAACCACCATTTCCGGCCATTCGTCCAGCAATCTTTTCTTCAAAGCGTCTGTCAAAGAACTCATAACTTGTCCAGTCTCCTTAAGATCTCGTAAGCAGCCCTAGATCTCCAGTAACCTTTCCTCCAACTGTTAAAGCCCTTTCTGGTCTTGCCAGAACCTACACCTCCAGAGGTTCCAAGAGGATGTTGGTTTTTATTGCTAGTGGTGTGCGTAGATTTCTTCATTTCAATGATCGGTCCCCCTGGTTGCTGTTTATGATGGTGGAGCACAATGGGCTCGCCGCAGGGCGCTGTACCAGCAGTTCCGCTCTTGAACATTTTTATCAAGTCTTCACTTGGAATGTGTGACAGATTATTGACATTTCGAACTTCCATTCCTCGAAATGTGAGACTGTTTTTGCGAAAAAATGACCAATCTAGTTCCGAGGCAAAGGTACCGAGAACCTCAAATGCTGCGGCTTCCGCTGCAGCAGAGGCAACTTTTCCGCCGAGAAGCGTTAAGGCGACGATCGCAGTCGTGCTTATATGCATCCCAGCGTGCAGAATGGTCTCTGGAGGAGCAGCATATGGGGCTCTGGACCTTGCTGTTCCTTCAAAGACGTTGCTAGGCACTGGACCTGTGCGATAGTCGAAGGGATCGTGTTCTTGCAACCCTTCCGGGTCCACCCTAGTCACCGGATTATTAGCCCCTTAAGTCCGCCTTGAGCGACCCGCTTTCAAGCTCTACACGCGGATCATGAGGGGTTCGAAAACGCCGGCGGATCGACTAAGAGAAAAGAAGAACAGGGGGTCCGGATCGATCGATCATGACCCCCCTAGAGAGCGGCGAGTTTGCGGGCTTTTTTAGCGAGTTGCTGGATGGAAGGGGCCGAGAGACGGTTGCCGCTGCGGTTCAGAAAGAGGGCGGGTGTGATGTCGGTGACCAGGAGCGGCCGGGCGTCGCGCAGGTAGCGGTGGAGATCGGAGAGCAGGCCGTCGGTGAGACTGTGGATCTGTTGGGTGCGTCCTCGGGTGAGGAGAGCTCCGGTGTCGAAGCAGAGGTGGGCGCGGTCGATACGAGAGCAAGCGGATCGGGAGATGCCGGTTTCGACGAGTACACCGAGAACGGCCCGGTCACGGATGCTGGACGGCGTATCGGGCTCAAGCAAAGAGAATACCTTGCGTAACTGCCGAGGTTCCAACGTCAGCTTTTGAGAGCTGATTCGCTTGGCTTTGGGCGTGACCAGAGTCTCGGCGGGATTCGTTTGAAACTTGCCGGCTGCCAGGCCCCAGCGGTAGAAGCGGCGGACGGCGCCGACGGCCGTGTTCACGGTCGCTTCAGAGTAGAGTTTGCCGGACGGCCCGGGATTCCAGGCCAGATGTTTGTGCCACTGTTCGAGGTCCTTGGGCTTCAGCTCGGCGGGGTCGCGTCCGCCGCAGAATTTTTGGAAGTGAAGCAACCAGGGAACGGCCAAGGCGATGGTGGCTTTGGAGTAATCCCCGCTTTCTCTGAGAGAAGCCAGGTGTTCTTCAATCACGCTCAACACGGGCTCCGGCTCTCGGGTGTACTCGATGGAATTCACGTTCCATCTCGTGCCGTCTAATCTGGGCGTAGATCTTGGTGGAGTCGATAACACGGTGTCCAAGCAGGCGCTGGATATCGTGGAGTTTCATACCGGCCTGGGCAAGGTGGGTTGCGCAGGCGTGCCGGAGTTGGTGAGTGGTGAGCTTGAGATCCAAAAGTCGTCCGTATTTGAGAACGATGTAACGAAGCGCTTCCGGGGGAAGACGCCGTCCTTCGTCATTTAAAAGGAGCGCCGGTTCATCTGGCGCCGGCAGCAGATCGGATCGCGCATTGAAGAGGTAGTTCTGGGCCGTCTGCTTGAGAGTGGGTCCGACCGGGAGTAAGCGCTCATCGCCGTTCTTTCCGACCACGAAGAGCGTGTTTTCGGTGAGGTCCAGATCCTTGAGATCTCGGGTGACAGCCTCGTTTCGTCTTAGCCCGAGGTTGTAGAGCAGCTCGAGACAGAAGAGATCCCGCAGGCCCTCGGGCGTTTGCCGATTGGGAAGCTCGAAGAGCCTTAACATGACCTCGGGCGAGGGAGGTTCGGGGCTCTTCGTTTCGGGCTCCTTTATGGAATAGGAAGAGCCGTCCCACAAACAGAGGCCCTGAGTGTTGGCCCATTTCAAGAAGAGCTTGACCGAGCGCACGGCCAGATTCATGGTGGACTCGGCCAGGGCGAAATTCATCAGCCAGCCGTGAAAGGCCGGGAGTTCTTCATCGGTGAGTTCTGACGCCGATTCGATGCCGGACTCAGCCGCATACCGCTGAAACCGAGAGAGCCCGGCCCGATAAGCCGTGAGAGTAGCCTCGGCATAGCGCAGCGCAACACTCGCAAGACAATCCTCAATCTGACCGGAGAGAAGGCTCAACTCACTCACCGCAGGTGCCTACCGCAGGTGCTCGCGGGGGTGGCAGGCCTGGTGGGCCTCTTTGAGGTCCGAGATTTCTACCCGCGTGTAGATCTGGGTGGAGCTGGGCACGGCGTGGCCCAGGAACTCCTGAAGATGACGAAAGCGGACGTTATGACGCAGCATGTGAGTTGCGCAGGCGTGCCTCAAAACGTGGGGAGTCACCCGCATAGGCAGCCCCGCGGCTTCCCCGACCCGGGCGACGAGTTCGACCAGCCGATTGCAGCCGAGCGGGCAGCCTCGATAAGAGACGAAGAGAAAGCCGGGGTCTTTGTCTCGGATCAGCTGGGGGCGGCCCTGGGCCAGATACTGCTCCACCCAGGCCGCCGCGATTTCGCCCACCGGTACCACGCGACCACGACCGCCTTTGCCCCGATAGACCCGGACCTGAAGCCTCCCGAGATCGATGTCGCCGACCTTGAGAAGGCGAAGCTCCATGTTGCGGAGCGCCGAGGAGTAGAAGAGCTCCAGGATCGCGCGGTCGCGAAGACCCAGCGCAGTGGAAGCATCCGGCGTTTCCAACAACTGCTCGACCTGCTCTTCGCTGGGAAGCGCCGGCAAGATCGTCTTGGGTGGCTTCGGCAAGATAATGTCCCGCGCGGGATCCGTCATCAGAACATTGGTCCGCCGAAGGAACCTGATGAAGGCTCGCACCGTCGAGATTTTGCCGTTCTTGCTGGTGAGTCGGAGCGGCGTTCCCTTGAAGGTAATACGGTGCTCCAGGCTGACCTGATAGGCTTCCATGTCGGTGCTCTTCATTTCGCCCGGGCTGGTCAGGCCGCGCGCTGCGAGGAAAGCGAGAAACTGCCGGACCTCCACGAGGTAAGAGGCTATGGTCTGCTCGCTGCGCCGGTAAGCCCGGAGATGCTCGGCGAAACGCTGTTGCCACAGTTCAGAATCCACGGGCGTAACCTCCCCTAGCCATGAAGATCAGATCTCCATGGTTCTTATTAAGTTGATATGGGTTATGCAGATCAAATGGCATCGTGATGGGATCCATTCATTTTTTTCTTAGTCGACCCGCTCCCGTCTTCGCGGGACCGAGGTGCGCGGAGCAAGTTGAGGGGTAGAGCTAAAACCCAACTCGCCCCACGGAGTGGTCGTATTCGTAGAGCTGATATATAACCCCCAGGGGGTCGTGGAAAGGTGGAAAGGTCACGCCAAAAGGCAAAGAATCGTTGAGAACACTGAGGTCCAGCGTTCCGGAAAGCTGTGGAACGCTCTGGAACGGTGCGCCGGGTACCCGTGTACGGGTGGCGGCGAGTTGGGGCTTGTGCGTAGCGATTACGGATCGGATTCGTGGAGCTTGGCTAGTTCGTCGGGGTGGAGCAGGTGAGCGACGGGTGAGGGCTGGTCCTCGCCGGGACGAAAGACCACGGCGTAGGTGTGCGCCTTCCCGTTGGAACCGGATACGGCGGCGAGGTACTCCATATCCAGCAGCTCGTTCACGCCTTCGTGGATGCGTCGCTGAGACCACCCGATGACACTTCTCAGATCGCGGCGAGTAAAGGAGCCTTCGAGCTTGCAAGCCGCGTCGAGCAGCTCCCGGGCCGAGATCGATAGCTCATGTAAGGTGTCACGTAAAACGTCCTTGGCCAGCTCGTAAGCAAGCCGATAATCATCCACATTCGCCTCCACATACCGAACCGGCTCCCCACCAGGCCCAACGAGCTGTCCGCAGGACCGCTGATGCTGATGGAGGAGCGCCGAGGCCTCGATGAGACAAAGAAAACGCTCGTTGTCGCGCCTGGTTCGAAGCCAGCGCGTGGGAAAGGTGAGGTGCCGCACGTAGGGGATGACGATGGGCAGCTGCTCGAGCATCCGCTGGGCGTTATGATGCCGGGCGCAGATGTCGTCCTTACGAACCTTCTTGAGTCGCAAAGCCTCCCGGGAGAGCCGTTGGCACTCGTGAATACGCCGGGTCTGCTCTTCGGTCTCGTCGAGATAGATCTCAAAACAGCGTGAGGCGTTCTCCTGATTGATAAAGCTCGCCGTGGTGGTTTCGATGTAGGCGATGGGGCCCTCCACTTCAAACTCCTGAGTCTTCATCTGGCCGGTGACCGGATCTTTGATGACCACGGCCTGGCGGATCATCTGGGAAGACTGCAAGATCCTGATGTAATAATCGGCCGCTTCGCCGCCCACTCGCTCTTCCATGAGCAGTAGCTTTCGCTTGTAAGCGTCCTTGCCCGCGTAAGCCAGAGCGTGAGCCGAGACTCGCGAGTAGTGGATGACATCTTCCGGCGGTACCAGCGAGGCCACCAGCGTTGCCAAGCCGGACTTCCCCGCGCCGCTCTGGGACCGGATGATGGCCGACAGCGGGTTCTCGAGCTTGCGGGATAGGCCCACCAGATAGGCCAGGAGCTTGCCGCGCTCTTCGCCCACGTAGCCCAACGCCTCCATATCGGCCTGCAGCCGGCCCACCAGGTGGGGTTCTTTGAGGAACGCTATGGCTTCGCGCTTTGCTTCGTCGGTTAGCTCCGGTTTCTCATCGCTCGGACCATCCGCCAACTTGCCGTACGCAGTACTGAAACTGTCGGCGGTGTCTAGGATATGCCCTAGATGCTGCTTGGCGGTGTCGGCGTCCAGGCTGAGCTGCTGGGAGAGGCCTCGCAGAACCTCGGTGCGGGAACGAGAGCTGACCAGGTCGCATCGGTCTAGATACTTGGCCGCTCGGTCCTTATCATCAGATGCCTGGCGCTCGGCCCGAATCGTGACCTTCAAGCGGCTTGAGTTGAACGGCGGTTGCGGTGTTACTAGGTAACAGACTTCCGGCTCCGAGAACGTCAGGCGGAAATCGGTGTCCGTCGTCTCCGTGAGCGGCAGCTGCGCTGAGCAAGTTGGATTTGGCGGCTCCAGGTCATCGGGGCTGGAGAGCGGCTTCAAGCAGGTGGCGAAGCTTCGGAGCATATCCGGGCCTTCGCGGACCAGGAGCTTGTTGGGGTCTATCTCGGCGGGCATCACCACACGGGAGAGCTTGAAGCGGTCGCCCACCTGGCGCAGAACCTTCTGCTGGCCACGTCGGCCGGATCGATCGTCATCGAAACAGAGCCGCAGCTCGGTGATAGACGACGCCCGCAGATGCTTTTCGAGTTCCTCGGGCAGGCCGCCGCCCACGCCGAACACACAGGTGACCGGTCGCAATCCCACGAGCCACAAAGACAGAGCATCGAAGACTCCCTCGGTGATGTAGACTGAACTCGCCGCTTCCATACCTTGAAAACCGAAGACCGCTCGCTTTGGCCCGGGCAGAAACAGATGCCGAATCTTGGCCGCCGGGTCAATCCGTCGACCGTAGAAGCCGACCAGGCCGTCTGTGGGATGGAAGAGCGGGACGACCACGCAGCCAAGGAAATGCTCGCGCCCCTTTGAGTTGAGGATGCCCATCTCTTGCATCGTGTCGCGTACGTCGCCCTTGGGGAGAGCTTTCAGCAGTGTTCCGTCGCAGTAGCCGAATCGAAAGCCCTCGTAGAGTTCCGAGTTCCAAAGCTTGCGGTCTTTCAAGTATTGGCGGGCTTCTTCGGATGATTCCAGGCCGTTCTGATAGTGCCGGCACACCTTCTCTAGAAGATCGTTGCGCGTGTGGCCACCAGCGAAGCCCTGCCGGCGGCAAGTTGGGGGCAGGTTGCTCGATTCGGCGGGGAAGTTCGTCCCCGATTCATTACCGGTGAGTTCCCGTAGACGCATCACCGCTTGAGGGAAAGAGAGCTGCTCCTGGGCTTGCAGAAAGCTGAGCGCATCGCCCTTGGCTTCGCAGCCGAAGCAGTTGTAGAGCTGCTTCTCGGGGTTAACCACGAAGGAGGCGTCCTTGTCGTCGTGCCAGGGGCAAAGGGCCGTGAAGTTGCGGCCGACGGGCTTTAAGTCGATGCCGTGGGAGCGGATCAGCTCGCAGAGATTAACGCTCGACTTCAGCGTTTCGATGTCTTGGCGGGAGAAGTCGTTCATCTAAAAGTACCGACACGGCTGGCCCAGGGTCTGCCCGGTCACCCAGTGGGAGAAAGCTCGCTGATGATCTGGTCCCCACATCGCTACTTCGGATAGTTCGAACGGAAAATCGTAACGATTCCAAACATGGAGTAGGAAAGAAAGAACCGAACGCTCGTGGGTACTGATGGCTTCTCCATAGAGCGCGATGGCGTCGGTGGGCTGGAAGTCCTTGGGCAGTCTCTCGCGGCGAACGAGGAGAGCGGTCAGAGTGAAGGTGTGGGCCAGACGCTGCCAGGCTTGAACGGGAGGTGAAGACATGGGGCCGCCTTTCAAAAAAAGAATGGTGCAAAAAATAAATTTTGTAATTTATTATTACAAAAAGCCGATTAAACCTCTTTCCTGGATAATGAATTATCGATAGAGTGTCGAAGTAGTACCCATGGATATCGGAGAAACCATAGCGAAGTACAGGAAGCTCAAAAATCTGACCCAGTCAGAACTAGCTGAAAAACTTGGAGTGCATCAAAGCCAGATCGCCCACTGGGAGAAGGGGCGGTCTAAGCCACGAGAAGAAAGCCTTGAACAGATAGCGGAAGCTTTTGAGATTGAGATTGAAGAGTTGCTTTCGGGCGGACCCCACAGCTTCGAAACTATTGAAGACTCAGAGCTTAAGGCGCTTTTATTCCAGGTCACTCGACTCAGCAAGCAGCAGCAGCAAGCTCTCAAGATCGTACTCGCGGACATGGTCCAAATCAGTCAATTCCAGGCGATGATGGAGGCTAGAGCATCTTGAACGAAAGAGACGAATTGCGCAAAATCATCGACGAGTTACCAAAATCTAAGCTTGAGCTGGCCGCCGCTTATCTTCAAGGCTTGATTGACGGTTCGACGGACACGGACGCCTCCGGCGTCAACGAAAAAGAAGCTACTCGGAGAGTTGGATGAAAAAAACAGATCTGCACAAACTGCTCGACACCATCCCGAAAAACAATCTGCACGTGGCCCGGGCTTGTCTTGAAATTCTTCAGGCCGACAGTTCCGCCGCTCGCTTCGAAGCACGGCTTGAGTCCGCGCCTTACGATGAAGAAATGGATGACGATGAGGTCTTAGAGGTTCTAGCTACCCGCCGTCAGGCGCACGACGATGATGAATGGGTGTCGATGGATGAACTCTAGCAGGGTGCCCTCGTTTTGAGTTGGAGCGTCCGCTTCTCGAAGAAGGCGCAAAAGCAGTTCAAGAAGCTCTCACCGAACGATCAGAAGCAGGTCAAAAGCGGAATCCACCGCTTCACCGAAGACGAGACCTTCGGCGATGTGAAAAAGATCAAGACCTCGAATCCGACAATCTGGCGGCTCAGGCTCGGAGATTGGCGGGTCTTCTTTGATAAGGACAAAGAGAAGCTCCGTATCAACGTGACCGAGATCCGGAGACGAACCAGCAAAACCTATTGAGGGCCCCGACATTCATTCTGTGTGGGGTGGGGATCAGACGATTCAACGAAGCCCATGGTTATGGGCTTTTTTCTAGTGTCAGATCGGCGGAGGGATACCTTCGGTAGCGCTCCGCTTGCAAAATTTCCGCTTTCGCTGGTCAGGTGTATTACACCCGGACCTTGAGCGCCTCGGCTCGGCCGGAGGCCGAACGAGGTGCAACCCGGGGCGAAGCCCCGGGACTCTTCCCGCAGTTTGCTT